>NZ_JAQZSH010000022.1:0-291577 GCF_053902585.1 Longispora urticae | reverse complement strand
GGGCCCGCCTCGCGGCGGGCCCGACGACCTACAGCGCCGGCGTCTGCTTGTGCGTCGCGACCATCAGCCGGTTGAACGCGTTGATCAGGACCAGCGCGATCAGGAGGTCCGCGACCTGCTTCTCGGTGAAGTGCTCCCGGGCCCCCGCCCACACCTCCTCCGACACGCCGCTCTCCCCCAGCCGGGTCACCTGGTCCGCGAGCGCCAGCGCCGCGCGCTCCTCGGGGCTGAAGAACGGCGACTCGTGCCAGGTGCTCACCGCGAACAGCCGGCGGGCGTCCTCGCCGCCCTTGAGCGCGTCGCGGGTGTGCATGTCCACGCAGTAGGCGCAGCCGTTGAGGATCGAGGCGCGGAGCAGGACCAGTTCGAGCAGGGTCGGGTCGAGGACGCCCCGGACGTAGCGGTCGAGGTCCAGCAGCTTTCCGAACGCCTCCGGGACCAGCTTCTCGAGGTGCTGGGTACGGGTGGTGGTCATGGCGAACTCCTTTCGTCACCCGGCATGACGACCGGCCCCACCCGTGGCGTGACAATCGGGCTCAGGTTGTTACCCAGCTCACAAGTTTGTCCGGGTTCGACAGGGACTGCACGCCCACGATCCGCCCGTCGGCCACCTCGAACGACCACAGGTGCGCGTTCCCGCCGAACCAGAACAGCACCGGCCCGCCGTTGGCCTCGGCCCGCTCCCACCGGCTCGGGAACTTGCCGATGACCCCGAGCAGGAACCGGGCCACCCGGTCGGCCCCGTAGATCGGCTGGAGGGCCGCGCGGACCCTGCCCCCGCCGTCGGACCACAGCACGACGTCCTCGGCGAGCAGCCGGTGCAGGCCGGCGCTGTCCCCGGTGCTGGCGGCGGCCAGGAACCGGTCCACCAGGGCGCGGTGCGCGGCCGGGTCGGGCTCGAACCTGGCCCGGCCCTCGGCGAGCAGGGAACCGGCCCGGCGGTGCAGTTGGCGCGCGCCGGGCTCGGTCACCTCCAGGACGGCCGCGATCTCGGCGTACGGCAGGTCGAAGGCCTCGCGGAGCACGTACACGGCGCGCTGGGGCGGGGTGAGCTGCTCCATCAGGCGCAGCGCGGCGAGCGACACCTCCGCGCGCCGGTCGACCACGTCGGCGGGGGTGGGCACGGGCTCGGGCAGCCACGGGCCGACGTACGGCTCGCGGGCCCGGGACCGGAGCCGGTCGATCGCGAGCCGGGTGACGACGGTGAACAGGAAGCCGCGCGGGTTGCGCACGTCGGTCGCGTCCCGCCAGCGCAGCCAGGCCTCCTGGACGATGTCCTCGGCGTCGTGCCGGCTGCCCAGTATCCGGTACGCGAGGCTGGTCAGGGCCGCGCGGTGCTCCTCGAACTCCACCCGACCCAGGCTAGCCGGCGACGGTCCGGGTCAGCGCCGGACGCACCCGGGAGCCGCGCGCACCCCGGGAGCCGCCCAGGGGCGCCTCAGGACGCCAGCCGGTACGCCGCGAAGTCCTTCTCCCTCGGGCACACCAGATACTCCGCGCTGAACCCGCACCCCTCGCTCCGGACACTGATCTTGCCCAGGTACGACCGCTCCCCGGAGCGCGCGCTCATCCCGTACACGTTGACGTCCTGCACGCTCCGGCCCGGCCCCCGGTCGAGCAGCAGCACCGAGCCGCTGGTGAGCCACACGGGGTACCAGGACACCTGCCGCCCGCCGACCAGGGCGCCGTCGGCGTCGTAGAGGGCCGACCAGTACTCCTCGCCGGTGCCCGTGTCGTCCACGACCTGGATCCGGTCCCCGACCGGCCAGACCGCCTGCGCCCCGGGCAGGGGCCGGGTCCACCGGTCGCCCTTGGGCCCGACGGTCACCAGCCGGCCCGTCTTCTCGTCCCCGCCGGCCTCGTCGAGCAGGCAGACCCGTTCGCCGCACACCTCCATGGCGGTGACCCGCCGGGCGGTGTCGGTCTCCCGGTACAGGGTGGTGGGCGCGCCCATGGTGTCCAGGTCGTACGAGTACACCTGGTAGCCCTTCTCAGCGGTGGCCACGTACAGCCGGCCGTTGTAGACCAGGTACCAGTCGTCCTCGCCGACGTTGTCCGCCTCCCGGACCACCTTCATCGTGCTGGTGTCGATCACCTGCGCCTTGCGGGTGCTGGGCGTGACGCGGAGGATCCGGGGGTCGAGCAGCGGGCCGTGGCTGCGGCCGTGCCGGTCGACATAGGACTTCGGCGTGCCCGCGCCCCGGGTGTAGTCGCCGGTCTTGAACGCCGGGCCGGCCGTGCGGACCCCGGTCCGGTAGTCGATCCTCCAGATCCTGCCGGCCTTGGGCTCGACCTGCACCAGGTACTTCTCGTACGGGTAGTACCAGGCCCCGGACTCGAACTCGGCGTGCCAGAGTTCCGCGCCGTTCGAGGGGGCGAAGGCCCGGGCCCGGGTCGGCTTCGTCGAGTCGGTGGAGTTGGCGAACGCCACGACCGCGCCCGGCCACGCGCTGATCCAGCCCCGGTAGTCGACGTCGGTCAGCGCGCCGGGTTTGCTCCACTTCTCCGACCTGCCCTCCAGGTCGTAGGCGCTGACGTCGAGCTGCTTCTCGTGCACGCTCGCGAGGAACGCGGTGTCGCCGGACACCTGGGCCTCGGTGTCCCCGTAGCCGTCGCCCGGTTTCGCGATCACGGTCGGCGCGCCCAGCTCCGCCACGAACGACACCTCCGGGAAGGCGCCGGGCAGCACCATGACCAGGCCGACCGCCAGCGCGGCCACCCCGGCGAGCACACCCCCACCCCACAGGAGCCTCTTTCTGGTTACGAGTGGGCGCGTCGACGGCGCGGCCTCAGCCTCGGCGGGCTGTCCGGGCGCGGTCACCGGCTCCGCCGGCAGTTCGGCCAGCGCGCCCTCCGCGACCGGCAGTTCGGGCTGCTCCAGCACCGTCGGGGCGATGCCCAGTTCGGCGTGCAGCAGGCGGGCGACCATCGGCACCCGGGACGAGCCGCCGACGAGGAACAGGCCGGAGAGCTGGGTCGGGTCCAGCCCGCAGCCCGCGATCACGGCCCGGGTCTCGTGCACGGCGCGGCGGAGCAGCCCGGCGGCGACGGTCTCCAGTTCGGGGCGGGTCAGGTGCAGGGCCTGCTCCAGGCCGGGCACCGGCACCGGGGCGGACGCGGTCCGCGACAGCATCTCCTTCGCGCCCCGGACGTCCTCCCAGAACAGCCGCCGGGCCCGCCGGTCGGCCGGGGTGACCGGGTTACTGAGGGCCTGCCAGATCGCGGGCGCGTGCTGGTGCAGGACCGCGCCGAGGTGCGCGACGAGGGCCGCGTCGAGGTCGAGGCCGCCGAGGTCCTCCAGGCCGCCGGAGCCGAGCACGGTGAAGCGGGAGGGGCCCCCGGGCGCGCCGCCGTGGCCCGGTGCGCCGCCGGGCCCGGTACCCGTCGAGGGGTTTCCGTCGTTGCGGACCACCGCGATGTCGACCGTGCCGCCGCCGAAGTCGAACACCGCGAGGCAGCCGCCGACGGGGATCGGGCGGCGCAGGGTCTCCGCGAAGTACCGGGCGGCGGCCACCGGCTCCGGAACCAGCAGCACGGGCGGCCAACCGGCCTGGGCCGCCGCGCGCTGGAGAGCCTCCCGGCGCACCGGCCCCCACGCGGCCGGGCAGGTCAGCACGGCCCGGGGCAGGAAACCGACCGCTTCGACGGCCGCCGCGGCGATCCGGTGCAGCAGCGCGGCGAGCAGGTCGACGACGGGCACCTCGGCGTGGCCGAGCAGGACCGTGCGCTCGTCGATCCGGCGCTTCGGGTTCGGCTCGAACCGGGCCGGGTCCAGCTGGGCCAGCCGCTGGGCGTCCCGGCCGACGTGCAGGTGGCCGTTCTCGTCGAGGTAGACGGCGGAGGGCAGGATCGGCTGGCCGTCGAACAGCAGCGGCTGCGCCCGACCGTCAGGCCTGCGCAGCATCGCCACCGTGTTGGAGGTGCCGAGGTCAATGCCGATCGAGTACCCGTCCACGGGCGTGATGGTAGCCAGCCCGCGCCATCGTGACGCCGGCGCCGGTGGCGACCACCAGCACGGCGAACCCGGCGAGCGTCCAGGCCCCCGGGCGCAGCAGCGGCTCCCCGTGCAGCGCCTGCCAGGTGAGGAGGGCCAGCAGGCCCGCGTACCCGGCGGCGGCCACGAACACCAGGCGGGTCCGGGCCCGGTCCGGGAACCGGCGGAGCCCGAACGCGAGCAGCGGGAGCAGCTGGAGGGCGTGCATGCCGACGAAGTGCGGGATCCGCAGGTCGCCGCCCCGGGTGCTCCAGGTCAGGCCGGGGATGCCGGGTCCGCCGTCCGGGACGCCGACGCTGTGCCCGCCGACGATGTCGAGGTGCTGGCCGGCGGCGTGCAGGGCGGCCTGCTCGGCCGTGGGCGGGATCATCAGCATGCCGAGGGCCAGGCCGATCAGCATCAGTACCAGGCCGAGGCGGATCGCCCAGGTCAGGGAGCGGTCGGTGAGCTTCTGGAACATGCTCAGGACCGTGATCACCAGGGCGGCGGCCCACATGGCGTAGATGGTCATGGCCATGACCTGGGTGAACATCGCGTCGACCGGGGTGGTCTGGTTGAAGTGCAGCTGCCGGCCCCGGATGCCGATCTGGGTCACGATCAGCACCATCTCGACCGCGAGCGCGACGGCCACCACGGTGCCCATCCACCACGCGGTCCGGCGGAACCGGGTCTGCAGGGACAACAGCCAGGACATCGTCAGGGTGTACAGCCCGATGGAGATCATGAACTTCAACGGCTTGAGCCAGAGGGGTACGTCGACCGACCGCCGGTCGTCGACGAGCAGCCCGACGACCGCGCCGAGGGCGAGCACGACCATGGCCACGGCGACGTACAGCAGGGGGCGGTGCCAGCGGGTCGGGGACGTCGGTCCGGGCGCGGCGACCTGAGGGAGGGTCTCAATGATCATTGTTACAAAATCCCAGGTCACAACGGTCCAAACGATGCCGTAGGCCCCCCACTGCGTGGTAGGGACAGCCCTACTACCGGGTCAGTTCACCTGTCGGTCACCCTCCGGTCACCCGGCCTCTCTAGCGTCCGGACGGTAGAGCCCCTTCCGAACAGGAGTCCAGAATGGACCGCCCACAGCTCCCGCTGCTGGCCGCGCACAGTGGCACGAACCGGGACGCGATGACGTGCCTGTACCGGTGCGGCAACGCCTGCGACCACCCCGCCCCCAACACCTCCGGCAACGAGTACTTCAGTGCGGAGGTGTCCCGCCGGGGCATCTTCAAGACCGCCGCCGGTGCCGCCGCCGGCGCGATCGTGGTCGGCTCGGGCCTGGCCGCCGTGGCCGCCCCCGTCGCCGCGTACGCGAACGACACCACCCCGGTCGTCCCCGAGGTGCTGCCGAACACCCCCGCGCCGGCGCCGTCCGAGCTGACGTTCAAGGCCATCCCGCCGAACAAGATCGACGCGGTGATCGTGCCCAACGGCTACGACCACTCGGTCGTCATCAAGTGGGGCGACGCGGTCGAGCGCGACGCGCCGAAGTTCGACGCCCGGCACCAGACCCCCGAGGCGCAGGCCAAGCAGTTCGGCTACAACAACGACTTCGTCGCGGTGCTGCCGTTGGACAAGCGCGGCAAGCGCGCGCTGCTCGTGTGCAACCACGAGTACACCAACGAGGAACTGATGTTCTACGGCTACGCCGGCCCGGACACCATGACCGTCGACCAGATCAAGATCGCGATGGCCGCGCACGGCATGAGCGTCGTGGAACTGGAGCGCAACGACGGCGAGGGCCAGTGGCGCCTGGCCAACCCGAAGACCGGCCTGCACTACAACCGGCGGATCACCACCTCGGGCACGAAGTTCGAGCTGACCGGCCCGGCCGCCGGCTCGGCGTTCCTGCGCACCGCGGCCGACCCGACCGGCCGGGTCGTGATCGGCACCCAGAACAACTGCGCCGGCGGCGTCACGCCGTGGGGCACGGTGCTGTCGGGCGAGGAGAACTTCAACCAGTACTTCGTCGGCGGCGACGGCGCGCCCGAGGCGGCCAAGCCGGCCCTGAAGCGGTACGGCATCGACACGGTCAACCGGTACCCGGCGGGCAACCGCAAGTGGGACCGGGCCGACGCGCGCTTCGACGTGGCCGCGCACCCGAACGAGGTCAACCGGTTCGGCTGGATCGTCGAGCTCGACCCGTTCGACCCGGAGTCGACCCCGAAGAAGCACACCGCGCTGGGCCGGTTCAAGCACGAGGGCGCGAACATCATCCTCGCGAAGGACGGCCGGGCGGTCGCGTACACGGGTGACGACGAGCGGTTCGACTACCTGTACAAGTTCGTCTCCGACAAGAAGATGGACAACGGCAAGTCGGCCCGGGCGCGCAAGCACAACCTGAGCCTCCTGGAGTCCGGCACGCTGTACGTGGCGAAGTTCGACTACACCTCGGCCGCCGAGATCGACGGCTCGGGCAAGCTGCCGACCGACGGCCTGTTCAACGGCACCGGCAAGTGGATCCCGCTGGTGCGCGGCAACCAGTCGCTGGTCGAGGGCATGACCGTCGAGGAGGTGCTCGTCTTCACCCGGCTCGCCGGTGACAAGGTCGGCGCCACGAAGATGGACCGGCCCGAGGACGTCGAGCCGAACTGGAAGACCGGCAAGGTCTACTGCGCGCTGACCAACAACACCAACCGGGGCGTCGGGTCCAACCCGAAGGCCGACGAGGCGAACCCGCGCAACGCCAACAAGCACGGCCACATCCTGGAGATCACCGAGGACGGCGGGGACAACGCCGCCGAGACGTTCACCTGGTGCCTGCCGATCGTGTGCGGCGACCCCAACGACCCGTCGACCTACTTCGCCGGGTACGACAAGACGAAGGTCTCCCCGATCTCCTGCCCCGACAACGTCGCCTTCGACGGGGCCGGGAACCTGTGGATCTCCACGGACGGCAACCAGCTCGGCTCGAACGACGGCCTGTTCGCGGTACCGCTGGAGGGCCCGCAGAAGGGTTACCTGAAGCAGTTCCTCACGGTCCCGTTCGCGGCCGAGACCTGCGGCCCGTTCCTCTACGAGGACAACCGCTCGGTGTTCGTCGCCGTGCAGCACCCGGGCGAGGTCGGCGGCGCGTCCATCGAGAAGCCCGCGTCCAACTGGCCGGACGGCGACTTCGCCAAGCCGGGCATCGTGGTGGCGTGGCGCCGGGACGGCGGGGCGATCGGCCTGTAGTCCGAGCGCGGTGCCGCCGCGTGGTTTCGCGTTCGACAGTGCGGCCCGCCCCCCGTGACCTCGCGGGGCGCGGGCCGCGCGTTCGTACACTGGGGGCGTGTCCTGGGATCTCACCGCGCCCGGCGTCCTGCGGCTGCCCTCGGGGCGGCTCGTCCGGGGCCGGGGCCTGCGCCACCCGCTGCCCGCCGGCCCGCTGCCGACCTTCGGCGTGTACCTGCTGGGCAAGCCGCCGCCCGCGTTCCCCTGGGAGTCGGCGTGGATCCGCTGGCCGGACTTCCGGCTGCCCACCGACCGGGTGCAGGCTCGGGAGGTGCTGGCGGAGGCGTGGCGTCGGGCCGGATCGGGCCTTGCCGGCTCGGGCGTAGATGGCACGGAACCGGCCGGAGCCGGCGTGAGCGGCATAGATCTGGCGGGGCCCGGTGTGAGCGGCACGGACCTGGCCGGGGCCGAGCGGGTCGAGGTGGCCTGTGGCGGCGGGCGCGGCCGGACGGGCACCGCGCTGGCCTGCCTGGCGATCCTCGACGGGGTGCCGCCGGGCGAGGCGGTGGCGTTCGTGCGGGAGCACTATCACCGGCACGCGGTCGAGACCCCGTGGCAACGCCGCCACGTCCGCGACTTCACCTGACGGCGCCGGCCCCGGGTCAGCGCGCGACCTGGGCACCCGCCACCGACGGCCGGCGGGGCCAGCGCGGACCGGGCATCCCGACGGACACTCGGCCCCGCCTCGGCCGGTACCCGTCAGACGATGTCGAAGTTGGCCATCATCGCCATGTCCTCGTGCTCCAGGTTGTGGCAGTGCATCATGTACCGCCCCTTGTACCCGGCGAACCGCACCAGCACCTCCACCACCCCGTACGGCCGGATGTCCACAGTGTCCTTCCAGCCCCCGTCGGAGTCCTCCGGGTCCCGCCCGGTCCGGCTGAGCACCTGGAACTGCGCGAGGTGCACGTGCACCGGATGGTGGAAGTCGCTGGTGAACCGCCACAGTTCGACGGTGTCGAGCTTCGGGGCGGCCAGCGAGCCGGAGGTGTCGTACGGCTGGCCGTTGATGGTCCACTTCCCGCCCTGGAGCCGGAAGTCGAACTGCCGGGTGGCGACGGCGTCCTCGCGGCGCAGTACGGGGACCGGCACGAGCGAGGCGGGCAGCGTCGAGGGGTCCTTCTCGGCCCGGGCGACCCGGAACCGGAGCACGTCGCGGGTCCGGCCCTCGCCGAGCGCGTTGGTCAGGGTCAGTTCGGTGCCGACCGGGTAGCCGGAGAAGTCGACGACGACGTCGTAGCGTTCGCCGGGGGCGATGGTCAGCGAGTCGAGGCGGACGGGCGCGGCGAGCAGGCCGCCGTCGCTGCCGATCTGGACGAGGGGCACGCCGGCGAGCTGGTACCGGCGGGCGTTGGAGCCGTTGATCAGGCGGAACCGGTACCGGGTGTTGGCGACCTCGAGGACGGGCCAGGGCGCGCCGTTGACGAGGATGACGTCGCCGAACACGCCGGACATGAACTCACTCGTCACGCCCGGGTTGGTGAGGGTGGAGTCGAGCTCCGGGTAGCGGAACTCGCCGTGCGCGTCGAAGGACCGGTCGCAGATCAGCAGCGGGATGTCCTTGTCGCCGCGAGGGAGGCCGAGGCGGTCCTCATCGTTGTCGCCGACGAGGAACGCCCCGGCCAGTCCGCGCCACACCTGCGGAGCGCTGAAGTCCATCCGGTGGTCGTGGTACCAGAGCGTGGCGGCGCGCTGCACCATCGGGTACTCGTAGTCGCGGGTCCGGTCGTGGAACTTCCAGTCGGCCGGGTTCATCCTCATGCCGCTGTGGCTGGTGTGCGCCGTGTGCACGGGGTAGCCGGCGGGCACGACCAGGTCGGTCGGGAAGCCGTCGGACTCGGGCGGCGTGACCCCGCCGTGCAGGTGGGTGGACGTGGGCACCGGCAGCTCGTTGCGGACGGTGACGACGACGCGCCGGCCGGTCCGGGCGCGGAAGGTGGGGCCGGGGAACGTGCCGTCGTACCCCCAGACGGTGGTTCTGCTGCCCGGCAGGATCTCGACCCTGGCGACCTTCTGCACCACCTCGTAGTAGTCGGTGGTGTCGTCGCGGCGGACGGTCTTCGCGACCTGCGGGATCGGCAGCGGCACCTTGAAGGGCGGCGGGATCGGCGCGGCGCTGGCCAGCACCTGCCCGGTGCCGGGGCCGTCGACCGCGCAACCGGTCAGGGTCGCGACGCCCGCCGCCCCGACCAGGCCGAGCACCCCGCGCCGGCCGATCACGAGCTGATCCACTTCGGACGGTAGCTGAAGGACCAGACGGTCAGGCCGGCGAGCAGGCCGAGGATCGACACGCCGAGCGGGATGTGGCCGCTGACGACGCGGGCGTAGCCGAGGCCGAGCTGGGTGACGACCAACATCCAGAGCCCGATCGAGACGGGTACCGGCCACCACGGGCCACGGCCGGCCGTGAGCAGGAGAAGGGTGCAGGGCACCAGGGCCGTCGCGACCAGGAAGACCAGGATCGCGTTGGCGCTGTGCAGGCCCAGCAGGCGCACGTTGCCGCTGATGAAGCCGCCGGCCAGGGCCGCCTGGGTCAGCACCAGGGCCACCAGGAGCACGCACAGCGCGCGCACCGGGTAGATCGGCCACCTGCGGCCGGGCTTGAGGGAGGACATACATCGATCGTTGTTCCCCGACGCACCCCGGAACATCGGTTATCCCCCGGACAGCGCCCCTAGGGGAGCGCCGAGCCGACCCGTAGGGCTCGTCAGCCCCAGCCCTCGCGGGCCGCGTACCAGCCGAGTTGGATCCTGGTCTGGACGCCCGCCAGCTCCATCAGGAAGTGCACCCGGCGCTGCACGGTGCGCATCGACAGTCCCATGTGCACCGAGATCGACCGGTCGGTCAGGCCGGCGAGCATCAGGGACAGGATCCGGGCGTCCTCGGGGGCCAGCACGCCGCTGTCGGAGGGCCGCAGCGGCCGGGCCCGGGCCCAGGTGCCCTCGAACAGGGCGATCAGCGCCTCCAGCAGGCCGCTGGCGTGCAGCATCACCGCGCCGGGCTCGCCGTGCGGGTCTGCCGGAAGTGACACGAGGGCGAGTTCCCGGTCTGCCATGATGAGCTTGACCGGCAGCTTCTCCACCACCCGGATCTCCTCGCCTACCGCGAGGGACGCCAACGCGGCCTCCGCCTCGCCGGGGGCCTCCAGGGCGGCGCGCTCCATCACCACCCGGTACCGCACGCCGCGTTCCACAACGACGTCCTCCGCCGCGTTCTCCTCCCGGTGCACCGCCACCGGCCGCGAGGTGACGAACGCGCGCACCTCCTCCCGCGCCGACCGCTGGATCTGGTCGAACCGGTGCCGCACCCCGTCCACGCCGGTGATGACCTCGATCAGGTCGCTGATCGCCCGGCCGGCCACCGCGCGCCGGTGCTCCTCGGCGAGGGCCGCGACGGCCAGCTCCGCGCGGCGCAGGTCGTCGTGCCGCTGGCCGAGCAGGGTACCGAGCGCGACGGTCGGCGGCGCGGCCACGAACCGGTCGCGGTCCCCGCCGGAGCGGGCGGCCAGGCCCCGGGCCGCGAGGGTCTCCAGGGCGTGCAGGATCTCGCCGGTGTCCCGGCCGAGGAGCTGTGCGAGGTGCGGGGCGGTGGCGGAGGGCAGGGCCACGAGGCCCCGGTACGTGTCCTCCGCCAGGGCGTCGAGCCCCAGTACGCCCAGCGGGGTCGTCACCTGGCGAGTATGAGTCAGGGCGTAAATACGTCACAAGCAGTGTGTTCAGATTGTGACGCCAAAGTGCCAGGGTTACGCCCAGTCAGCACCCTTCGCACCCCCCGGAAGGACGCATGCGCCCCTCTCCCCTGGCAGCGGCCCTGGCCCTCGGCATCACGGCCGCCACGCTCAGCGCCTCAGTCCCCGCCGCGGCGGCGGCCACCCCGCCCCCGGCTCCGAAGACCGGCTCCATGGTCACCCTCATCACCGGCGACCGGGCGGTGGTCGGCGCGGACGGGTCGGCGTACCTGGTCCCGGCCGACCGGGCCGACGGCGGGTACACGACCCGCACGGTCGGCAGGAATGTCTACCTCGTCCCGGACCGGGCGGCGGACCTGGTCCGGGCCGGCCGGCTCGACCAGGAACTGTTCAACGTCACCGGGCTCGTCGCGCAGGGTTACGACGACGCGCACCGGAGGACGACCCCGCTGATCGTCACCGGCGGCACCCTGGCCCGGGGCGCGGCACCCGCCGGCCGCGCGCTGCCCTCCGTGGGCGCGTCGGCGGTGGAGGCCGCCAAGGACGGCACGTTCTGGACGTCGTTCACCGCCCCGGCACTGCGGGCCGCCCCCGGCAAGGTCTGGCTGGACAAGCAGGTCAAGGGCTTCCTGGATCGCAGTACCGCGCAGATCGGCGCCCCGCAGGCCTGGGCGGCCGGCTACGACGGCACGGGTACGACGGTGGCCGTCCTCGACACCGGCTACGACTCGCACCACCCGGACCTGGCCGGCAGGGTGTCCGCCGCGCGGGACTTCACCGACAACGGCAGCCCGGAGGACGGCAACGGGCACGGTACCCATGTCGCCTCGACGGTGGCCGGCACCGGGGCGGCCTCCGGCGGGCTGCGCAAGGGTGTCGCCCCCGGCGCGACGCTGCTGGTCGGCAAGGTACTCGACGACGGCGGCTCCGGCCAGGAGTCCTGGATCATCAGCGCCATGGAGTGGGCCGTCGACCAGGGCGCCGACGTGGTCAGCATGAGCCTCGGCTCGGCCGAGTCCACCGACTGCACCGACCCGATGTCGATGGCCGCCGAGCGGCTGTCCGCCCAGTCGAAGTCCCTGTTCGTGATCGCCGCCGGCAACGCCGGGCACCGCGAGACGGTGAACTCGCCGGGCTGCGCGGCGGGCGTGCTCACCGTCGGCGCGGTCGACCGGGACGACACCACCGCGAACTTCTCCAGCCGGGGCCCGGTCCTCGGCAGCCACCGGGTCAAGCCGGACATCGCGGCCCCCGGCGTGAACATCATGGCGGCGGCGGCCGGCAGCTGGGGCGGCAACGCGTACCGGGCGATGTCGGGCACCTCGATGGCCACCCCGCACGTGGCGGGCGCGGCGGCGATCCTCGCCCAGAGCCGGCCCGAGCTGAGCGCCCAGGACCGCAAGGCGACCCTGATGTCGAGCGCGAAGAGCGGCGGCACGGTGTACGAGCAGGGCGCGGGCGTCGTCAACATCCCGCGCGCGATCGGCCAGATGCTGATCGTCGACTCCACACTGGACATGGGCGCGTTCGTGTGGCCGCAGGACGGGCTCGAGCCGGTCACGAAGGACCTGACGTACCGCAACCTGGGCGACGTCCCGGTCACCCTGGCCCTGAGGGCCGACGGGTTCGTCGGCGTCGACGGCCGACCGGTGCCGGCGCGGCTCGTCCGGCTCGGGCGGACCAGCGTGACCGTCCCCGCGCACGGCACCGCGACCGTGCCGGTGACCGTGGACCCCGGGGTGCGGCTGAAGGAGGAGAGCCTCGGCGAGCTGGGCGGCCGGGTCACGGCCACCGGGCCCGGGGTCACGGTCAGCACCGCCGTGGGCGCGTGGTTCGAACCGAAGTCGGTCACGTTGACGGTGAAGTTCGCCGACCGGCTCGGGGCCGCCCCCGCGTCGCCGAGCTTCCTCGACGTGATCAGCACCGACGTGGCCGCCGGTGAGCGGCGCTACCTGGGCTCCGACACCGAGACCTTCCGGCTCCGGGCGGGTACCTACTCGATCAACACGATGATCGCGACCCCGGACGTGGCCGACGGGCTGCCGTACTCCGTCGCCTACCTGGGCGATCCGGAAATCAAACTGCACGAGGACACCACGCTGGTCTACGACGCGCGGCGCACCACGAAGGTGCGGACGTTCGGGGCGGACCAGCCGGTGGAGATGGGCGGCGCGCTGCTGCAGTACGGGCGCTGGTGGGACGACCGGTGGACGATCAGCGGCGGGGTGTCCACCCGGGCGAGCGTGCGCGAGCTGTACACGTCGCCGACGTCGCCGGTCCGCAAGGGCGGCTTCGAGCTGGGCACCTTCCTCCGGATGTACGCCCCCGAGCTCGACCTGCGCGCCGACGGACTGAAGGTCGACCCGGTCCCGGTGTCCGGCGCGCCCAAGCTCGACGGCCGGGGCGGTTCGGCCCTGGTGGACGGCGGGGCTGGCACGGTCGAGGACCTGGCCGCCGCGAAGGGCAAGGTGGCCATCGTGCACCTGCCCGCCGACGGGTACGCGGGCGACGTGCTCGACGCCGCCGCGCAGGCCGGGGTGACCGCCGTACTCCTCGGCAGGGAGGGCCAGCTCGGCCGGTGGGCCGACGGCGCCCGGGGCGCGACGGTCCCCGGCTACACGGTCAGCCTCGCGGAGGAGAAGGCCCTGCGCCGGGCCGGCAGGGTGAGCTGGACCGCCACCGCCGACAGCCCCTACGTCTACAACCTGGCGTTCGTCGACGACCGGGCGGTGTCCCCGCTGCCCTGGCACTGGATCGGCGAACGCCAGCTCGCCAGGGTCACCGAGCGGTGGCACGGCCAGCGGGTCGCCGGCCAGCTGGACGACTTCCTGTCGGTCCGCCGACCGCACCTCGCCGACGCGGGCTTCATCGGGGGCGGCGAGACGGTCGCGACCGGCAGGACCCGCACCGCGTACTACAGCCCCGGCTCGGCGTGGGTGCACGGCGCGGCCAGCCAGGGCTTCTTCGGCGAGGTCCTGCTGGACGTGCCCCGGACGTACCAGCCGGGCGAGAAGCGCGACGAGTCCTGGTACAAGGGTCCGATGCGCTCCGGGATCAACCACACCCCGGACGGCAGGCTGGGCCTGGCGAGCGAACGGCAGGGCAACCTGATCGGCGCGGCGCTGTCCAGCTGGTCGGACGCGCAACCCGGCCACAACGGGTACGGCAACTTCGGCGACATCGGCAACGCCACCCTGTACCGGGACGGCGAGGACCTGGGCAGCACCGGCTGGCCCGCCGGGGTCTGGGAGGTGCCCGCCGCGGCGGCCGACTTCCGGCTCGTCGTGGACACCCAGCGCTTCAACCCGGGGCCGCCGTTCCACACCGGTTGGGAGATGTTCCTCGCCTGCACGACGGAGTTCCGGTTCCGTTCGGCGCGGACGACCGGCGACGCGGGTACCCCGGTGCCGCTGCTCTGGCCCACGTACGACGTACCCGTCGACCTGTTGAACCTCGCTCCGGCGGTTGACCGGTTCGCGTTCACGGTCGGCGCCGTCGGCCAGGCCGGGTACACCCCCGGCAGGGTGACGCTGCGGAAGGCCGAGGTCTCCTACGACGACGGGGTGACCTGGGTCGCGACGGGGGTGCGCGGGGGCACGGTGACGGTCGACAACCGGCCGGCCGCCGGGAAGTGGGTGTCGCTGCGGGTCGCCCTCGACGACCCGAAGGGCGCCTCGGTGACCCAGACGATCGTCCGCGCGTACGGCGTGAAGTAGCGCGAGCGTCCCCGGTCGGCGGGCCTGTCCAGGTCCGCCGACCGGGGATTCGCGGGGTCAATACCCCCCGGGGGGTATGGGTAGTATGGGGGGATGACCACCCCCACCCGCGGGTACACCGCCACCAAGAACCAGCTCCTCGCGCGACTCCGGCGGATCGAGGGCCAGGTCCGCGGGATCGAGAAGATGGTCGAGGAGGACCGGTACTGCATCGACGTCCTCACCCAGATCTCCGCCATCCAGGCCGCCCTCGACAAGGTGGGCCTCGGCCTGCTCGACGGGCACGCCCGGCACTGCATGCACGAGGGCGCGACCACGGGGAAGGCGGATGAGATGGCCGACGAGATGCTCTCCGCCGTCGCGCGGCTCATGCGGCGGGGCTGACGCCCGCCGCATGAGCCGGAGCGACGGCTTCGCGGCGTGCGCTGCGCGCTACGACCCACGCATGTCACGGCGAGGTTGGGGCAAGCGCGACACTCGCTGCGCTGGTCGGGGTTCAGGTGCCTGCGGGCAGGGCCGCCCAGAGGGTCAGGCCGGACAGCAGCAGGCAGAGTGGGGAGTAGTACCGCAGGTCGAGGCGGTTGAAGTCCGGGGCCGCCCCGCCGCGCATCCCCGAGGACACGAGCCCGGCCGCGCCGCGCAGGGCGAGGACTCCGGCGACGACGAAGGCGCCAACCCCGTAGGCCCAGGAGGGTCCGAACTCGGGGAGCAGGGCCGCGCGGGCCGCGACCAGATAGCCGGCGACGGCGATCAGGCCGGCCACCAGGAGGGTGAGCGGGCGGGACGGCAGCCCGGCCTCCGGGACGCCGACCACGAGCCGGGCGAAGTCGGCGCGGCTGGCCAGCGGCCACGGCGAGAAGGCCCAGACCACGTGCAGGGCGGCGACGAGCGCCAGCGCCACGGCCGCGATCCCACCGGAGATCATCATGGGGGTACTCCGTTCCATACACCAGTGTACGGAAAACCATACAGTACTGTATGGCTCATGGTTAAACGCAGGCTGACCAGGGAAGACTGGACTCATGCGGCCTTCGACGCGATGTGCCGGGGCGGCCTCGGGGCGGTGGCGGTGGACCCGCTGGCCAAGGTGCTGGGCGCGACCCGGGGCAGCTTCTACTGGCACTTCACCGACCGCGAGGCCCTCCTCGTCGCCGCCCTCGAACTCTGGGAGCAGCTCGCCACCGAGGACATGATCGCGGCCATGGAGCGGATCAGGGACCCCCTCGACCGGCTGCGTACCCTGCTGCACGAGGCGCTCCGGGACCGCCGCCCGTCCGACGTGTACCTCGAACCGTCGATCGTGGCGCACGCCCACGACCCGGTCGTCGGGCCGGTGCTGCGCCGGGTCACCGAGCGGCGGATCGGCTACCTGACCGAGTGCTACCAGCAGCTGGGCATGCCGGCCGATGCGGCCCGCCGGCAGGGCGTGGTCGCGTACGCGGCGTATCTGGGCTGGGTGGAGCTGCGGGCCGCCGCACCGGACATCGTCCCGGAGGTCACCCGGGACCGGGCGGCCATGGATCACCTTCTCGGTCAATTGACCCCGAGGCTGGGCAATGAGGACTTAACTTGATGAAATGAAGAAATGGGTGATCGCCCTCATCATCGGCCTGGTGGTGCTCCTGATCTGCTGCGGCGTCGGCGCCTTCGTGTTCTACAAGTTCTTCGACAAGGCGACCGCGACCCGCAGCGCGTACGACAGCGTCCAGGAGGGCCAGACGCGCTCCGAGGCCGAGAAACTGATGGGGAGCGACGGGCTGCCGTCCGACCAGACGACGAGCCCGCCCGCGGGGACCGAGTGCCGGATGTGGATCAACCGGGACACCGCCAAGGAAGGCTTCGAGCTCTGCTACGCGGACGGCCGGGTCAGTACCAAGCAGACGTTCGCGGTGAACTGACGCCAGGGCACGGCAACGCCTTGCCCTGGAACGGATCCACGGTAATGATCTTCGAGTGGATCTCACCGAGCAGCGCGTCACGTGGGCGGAGCTCTTCCTGGACCTGGTCTGGGTCTTCGCCGTCACCCAGATCGCGGGCGTCCTCGCCACCGCCCGGGGCCCGGTGGCCGTCCTGGAGGCCCTGCTCCTGCTCGCCCCGCTGTGGTGGGGCTGGGTCGGCGTCACCCTGCTCGGCAACCTCACCGGCGCCCGGCTCGACGGGGCGCGCGGTCGGCTGACCCTGTTCGCGCTGGCCGGCTGCGGGCTGGGCATGGCCGTCGCCGCGCCGCACGGGTTCAGCCGGTGGGGCGGGCTGGCCCTCGTCGGGTTCTACGCCCTGCTCCGGCTGCTGCTCTGGCTCGCCGCGATCCGGATCACCGGCGCCCGGCACCTCGACCCGTTCTCGGTCACCCTGCTGGTGAGCTGCCCGCTGTACGTGGTCGGCGCGCTCCTCGACGGGCCCTGGCGGCTCGGGTTCTGGTTCCTGGCCGCGTTCGTCGGGCCGTTCGTGTTCCGGCCCAAGGTCAAGGGGCACCGGTACGAGGCCTCGCACCTGCCCGAGCGGTTCGGGCTGTTCGTGATCATCGCGCTCGGCGAGAGCATCGTGGCCGTGGGCGGGCAGGCCACCGGGGCGCCCTCGGACTGGGCCACGATCCCGTTGGCGCTGGTCCTGACCGTGGGGCTGTGGTGGACGTACTTCCACTACGGCGCGCCCGCCGTCCGGCACGCGCTGGAGACCGACCCGGTGCAGGCCCGGATCGTCCGGCAGGTGTTCAGCGTCGCGCACTTCGGGTACGTGTTCGCCATCATCCTGATCGCCGTCGGGCTGAAGAAGACGGTCGGGCACCCGTTCGACGTGCCGCACAAGACGGCCGAACTCCTGCTGGCCCCCGGGGTGGCGCTCTACCTGTTCGGGTTCTGCTACGCCCGGTGGCGGATGTTCGGCGCGGCCCTGTGGCCCCGGTTCGGCGGCGCGCTGGTGTGCGTGGGGCTCGCGTTCGCCGCGCCGTACCTGCCGCAGTTCGGCACCGCCGCGCTCGCCACGGCCGTGCTGCTCGCCGTGAACGGGATCGAGGCGTGGATCGTCGAGACTGGCCGAACGTTGCCGGTGGTGGCGCTGCGACGCGGATAATGTCGCGTATGCGGGGAGTCGGGGTCTGGGCCGTCCTGGTCACCGGCGTCCTCCAGATCGGCGGGTGGATCGCCGACGAGATCCCGGCCGCGCTCAGCCTGCCCCGCCCGCCGTCCTGGGTGTGGGCGATGCTCTGCCTGGTCAACGCGGTGCTGGTGTTCGCGCCGGCGGAGCTGCTGTCCCAGCGGGGCCGGACCGCGCCCGCCCGGATGGCCGGCCAGATCTGGGCGACCGCCGCCGCGGCGCTGGCTCTGATGGGGCTGGCCCGGCTCGTACCCATCCCGCACGACGAACTGTCCCTGGGTTCTCTCGCCGTGATCACCGGCCTGGTCGCCTTCGGGGTGCGGCTGTTCCGGGGTTGGACGAGCCCCGAGGGCCGGCCGAGCGGCTGGGCGGTCGCCGTCGGGCTCACCTGCCTGCTGCCCTGGCTGGTGTTCGGGGCGCTCGGCGGGCGGCTGGAGACCCTGATGGCGGTGCTCGCGGGCATCGCGACCGGCGCGCTCGCCCGGTCGGTGCTCGACGGCCGGTTCTGGGCCGCGTACGGCCCCGACCAGCTCGTCGCGGGCACCGTCGCCGGGGTCGCGCTGTGCGTGCTGGCGGCCGGGGTCGGCGCGTTCGGCGTCAACATCCTCGAACTGCTCGTCCTGCCGCCGCTCGGCTATGTCGCCGCCCGGCTGCGGCACACCTGGCTGCTGGTCGCGATCGCCGCCCTCGGACCGCTGGCCTTCGTGGACCCCGAGGAGCTGAACTTCGTCCTCGGGTTCTCCGACGTGCTGTTCTACGGGATCGTGTCCGCGCTGTGTTCCCTGGCGCTGGCGGCGATGGCCGCGTTCGTGCTGCCCCGCACCCTGAAGCGGGGGCTCGCCGCCGCGCTGGTGATGACCGTGGTCGCCGGCTGCGCGTACACCCTGCTCGGCAACCCCGACTTCTACGGCAACCGGCTCTTCGTGATCATGAAGGCGCAGGCGGATCTCGGGGGCCTGTCCGGGCCGGCCGCCGTGCACCGCAAGCTCGTCGACACCGCCGAGGCCAGCCAGGCCGAACTGCGCGGGACCCTGCGCGACCGGCACATCCCCTTCACGCCGTACTACCTGGTCAACGCCATCGAACTCGACGGCGGCCCCGTCCTGCGGCTCCGGCTGGCCGCCCGCCCCGACGTCGCCCGGGTCCTGATCAGCCAGCGGCTCCGCCCGATCTGGCAGCGCGGCGCGCCGGCGGGCGGCACCCTCGGCCCGCCCGACGGCCCCACCTGGGACATCCGCGCCATCGGGGCGGACCGGGTCTGGCGCGACCTCGGGGTACGCGGCGCGGGCACCCTGGTCGGGCACGTCGACACCGGGGCCGACGCCACCCACCCGGCGCTCGCCGACGGCTACCGGGGCGGGCCCGACTCCTGGTACGACCCCTGGTACCACTCCGCGCGGCCCACCGATCTCGACGGCCACGGGACCGGCACCGCCAGCCTCGCGGTCGGCCGGGGCGGGGTCGGCGTGGCCCCCGACGCGCAGTGGATCGGCTGCTCGAACACGGCCCGCAACATGGCCAGCCCCGGGCTGCACCTCGACTGCCTCCAGTTCGTGTTCGCGCCGTTCCCGGCGGGCGGGGACCCGTTCCGGGGCGATCCGGCGCGCGGGGCCAGGATCCTCACCAACTCGTGGGACTGCACGGACGAGGAGGGCTGTGACCCGCAGTCGCTGTACCCGGCGGCCCGGGCCCTGGAGGCCGCCGGGGTGTTCGTGACCGCGGCGGCCGGCAACTCGGGGCCGTTCTGCCGGAGCATCACCGAACCACTGGCCACGTATCCGCAGGTCGTCACGGTGGGGGCCACGAACGAGCAGGACCAGGTCGCGCCGTACTCCAGCCAGGGACCGGTCGGGCCGCTGATCAAACCGGACATTCTCGCTCCGGGTACCGACGTGGTCCTCGCCCGGCCCGGCGGCGGCTACGGCACCGCGTTCGGCACCTCGATGTCGGCGCCGCTCGTGGCGGGGGTGGTGGCCCTGATGTGGTCGGCGAACCCGGCGCTGGTCGGGGACCTGGCCCGGACCCGGCAGATCCTCACCGCCACCGCGCGGCCCACGGAGCCGGCCCCGCCGTCGCATCTGCTCTTCCAGCGCCGTAAATGCGGCAAAGTAGGCAACCCTGGCATTGTGGACGCATATGCAGCGGTGTCGATGGCCAGGGCGGGGACGTGATCCACAACATGCCTGGTTGACACGGGTATGCCGGGCTCGGAACACTGACCCACAGCAGCACCACGTGACCGCGTGGGGAAAGTCCGGTGAAACTCCGGCGCTGACCCGCAACGGTAGAGCCCGAGCACCCGCCGGTCACGTCGCATCCCTCCCGTCGCGGTCTACGGGGTGGCGCCCGGGGCACCGGGATCCATCATGGACCCGGACAGAAAGGCCCCCTCGTGCGCAGAACCCTTCTGGTACCGGTCGCCGCCGTGGCCCTCAGCCTCGGCCTCGCTGCCCCCGCCCAGGCGGCACCCGTCACCAAGGACGCGAACCAGGCCGCGGCCGGGTGGCTCACCACGCAGCTCAAGGACGGCGAGCGCCTGCAGTCCTCCGGTTACGACGACGCCGGGCTGACCATCGACGCGGTCCTCGCCTTCGACGCCGTGGGCGTGGCCGGCGACGCCGCCGCGAAGGCCACCGCGTGGCTGGTCAAGCCGGACAGCGTCGCGAACTACATCGGCGACGGCGCCAAGGAGTCCTACGCGGGCGCGCACGCCAAGCTCGCGCTCCTCGCGCTCGCCCAGGGCAAGGACCCGGAGGCGGTCGGCGGCCGGAAGCTGCTCACCGAGCTGGCCGCGCTCCAGGAGGCTTCGGGCCGCTACTCCGACAGGTCCGAGTACGGCAACTACAGCAACACGTTCAGCCAGTCGCTGGCCGTGATCGCGCTGCAGCGTACCCCCGGGAAGGCCCCCGCCAAGGCCGTGGAGTTCCTGGTCGGCAGCCAGTGCCCCGACGGCGGCTTCCCGCAGGACTTCGCGCAGCCCACGTGCACCGGCAGCGTCGACGCGACCGGGCTGGTCGTGCAGGCCCTGTTCGCCGCCGGGAAGTCCACCGAGGCCGGCAAGGCCCTCGACTGGCTGACCGCCCGCCAGCAGGCCAACGGCGGGTTCACCTCCGGCGCGGCCGTGCCGGACAAGGACAACCCGGTCAACGCCAACAGCACCGGCAACGCCCTGGCCGCCCTGCGCACCGGGCAGCGCACCGCCGCCGCGACCAAGGCCACCACCTACCTGACCGGCCTCCAGATCGGGTGCGCCGGTCCGGCCGACCAGCGCGGCGCGATCACGTTCGACGGCACGTTCACCGCCGGCAAGGCCCCCCGGGCCACGGCCGGCGCGCTGTTCGGCCTCGCGAACGGCTCGCTGAACACGGTCAGCAACAAGGACATCGCGGCCGCCGCGCCGAGCCTGGACTGCACCGTGCCGGCCACCGCCACCCCGACCCCGACCGCCGGCCCGGTCCTGCCCGTCACCGGCTCGCCCGCGTCGCTGCTCGCCTGGGCCGGCGCGGCCATGCTGGCCCTCGGCGCGTGCACCGTGGCCCTGGCCCGGCGTCGGCGCTCGGCGTGACCCTCCGACGACTGCTCGCCGCCGCGGCCCTGGTCGCGGCGGCGGTCGTCGTCCCGGCGGCCCCGGCGCGGGCCGCCTGCTCCGGCGTCACCGTCGTCGTGGACTTCGGCTCCCTGGGCGGCGGCGTCCAGACCCGGTGCGCGGGCGGCGATCCGGGGACCGGCCTCCAGGCACTGGAGTCGGCCGGGTTCGGTTACAGCTTCGTGCCCCGGCAGGCCGGACTGATCTGCCAGCTCAACAGCCGGCCCGACCCGTGCAACGGCGCGCCCAAGGACGCCTACTGGGCCTACTACCACGCCCAGCCGGGCGGTTCGTGGACATACAGCGACGAGGGCGCCGGCAGCTACGACCCGCCGGCCGGCAGCGTCGAGGGCTGGGCGTTCGGCGCGGGCCGCCGCCCCGGCATCGCGCCCCCGGCCGCGCCCGCTCCCCCGCCGCCCCCGGTACCCGTGCCGCCCGCGCCGACCGCCGGCCCCGGGCACCCGCAGCCGGGTGGCACCACCGCACCGGGCCCGCAGTCAGCGGCACCCTCGGCGGGCCCCAGCGCCGCCGCTACCCCGGAGCCCTCGGGGGCGCCGGCCACCGTGCCCGGGTCGAATACCCCCACCCCCGCCGCGGCCACCCCGAAGTCGGAGAAATCCGCCGGGCTCCCCTGGCAGCTGGGCCTGCTCGCGGTCCTCGTCCTCGGCGGGCTCGCGTTCTGGCAGGTCAAGCGTCGCCGTGCCCAGTAGGTTGCACCCCGGCGCGTGGTGGTTGTGGGCGCTGGCGCTCGGTACGGCCGCGAGTCGGACCACCAACCCGTGGCTGCTGCTGCTCGCGCTGGCGGTCGCCGGCTACGTCGTCGCGGCCCGGCGCTCCGGGGAGCCGTGGGCCGACTCGTACAAGGTGTTCCTCCGGTTCGGGCTGGTCGCCATCGCGTTCCGGCTCGGGTTCCACGCCCTCCTCGGCGGGTACGGCGGCACGCACGTCGTGTTCACCCTGCCCCGGATCCCGCTGCCCGACTGGGCGCAGGGCATCCGGCTCGGCGGCCCGGTGACCGCCGAGGGCCTGGTCGCCTCGTTCTACGACGGGCTGCGGCTCGCCGTGCTGCTCGGCTGCATCGGGGCCGCCAACGCCCTGGCCAACCCGAAGCGGCTGCTCCGGATCCTGCCCGCCGCCCTGTACGAGGTCAGCGTCGCCGTGGTCGTCGGCCTCACGGTCGCCCCGCAGCTGGTGGCCAGCGTGAAGCAGATCCGCCGGGCCCGAGCGCTGCGCGGGGACACCAAGCGCCGGGCGCGCGCCATCCTGGTACCCGTCGTCACCGACGCCCTGGACCGGGCCCTCGCCCTGGCCGCCGCGATGGACTCCCGGGGCTACGGCCGGCGCGGACCGGCGCACCGGCTCACCGGGGCCCTCGTGCTGGTCGGCCTGCTCGGCGCGTGCCTCGGGCTGTACGCGCTCCTCGACGGCCGCAGTCCCGTGCTGGTCAGCGGCCCGATCCTGGTCCTCGGGCTGGGCCTCGCGGTCGGCGGCCTGGTACTCGGCGGGCGGCGGGTGACCCGGAGCCGGTACCGGCCGGACACCTGGGGCTGGCGCGAGTACGGCGTCGTCCTCAGTGGACTGCTAGCGATCGTCGGCGTGTACGCGTTCCCCACCGGTCTCACTCCCTCCGTGGTGCCGTTGGCCATGCCGGGACTGCCGGCCCTCCCCGCGTTGGGCGTGCTGTGCGCGTTGGCACCCGCGTGGCTGTCTCCCCGGAGTACCCGATGATCGATTTCGAGTCCGTGACCGTGACCTATCCGGACGCGCCGGGGCCGACCATCGCGGACGTGGACCTGCACGTGCCCGAGGGCGAATTGTGCCTGCTCGCGGGCCGGACCGGCTCGGGCAAGTCGACGCTGCTCAAGTGCGTCAACGGCCTGGTCCCGCACTTCACCGGCGGCGAACTGACCGGCAGGGTGACCGTGGCCGGCCGCGACACCCGGCTGTTCCCCCCGCGCGAACTCGCCGACCTCGTCGGTTACGTCGGGCAGGACCCGGTCAGCGGCTTCGTCACCGACCACGTCGAGGACGAGCTGGCGTACTCGATGGAGTCCCTCGGCCTGGCCAATCCCGTGATGCGCAAACGGGTCGAGGAGACCATCGACCTGCTCGGGCTCGCCGACCTGCGGCACCGGCCGCTCGCCCAACTCTCCGGCGGGCAGCAGCAACGGGTCGCGATCGGCGCGGCCCTCACCGCGCACCCCCGCGTCCTCGTCCTCGACGAGCCGACCTCGGCGCTGGATCCGGGGGCCGCCGAGGAGGTCCTCGCCGCGCTGCACCGCCTCGTGCACGACCTCGGGGTGACCGTGCTGCTCGCGGAGCACCGGCTGGAACGGGTCGTGCAGTACGCCGACCGGGTCGTCCTGCTGCCCTCGGGGCTGGCCGGGGCGCCCGGGGAGGTGCTGGCGGAGTCGGAGGTGGCGCCGCCGGTGGTGCGGCTGGGCGGGGTGCTCGGGTGGGCGACGCGGCCGGTGTCGATCCGGGACGCGCGCCGGCTGGCCCGCACGACCCCGGTACCCGCGCCGGGTGGGGCCGTCTCCCCCGGGTCCGCGCCGGCAGCGGGATCCCCTGGCCGCCCGGTCGGCCCCTGGGCCGGGTCCCCGTTGCTCACCGTCACCGGCGCCGCCCTCCGCTACCGCGACACCACCGCCCTGGCCGGCGTCGACCTCACCCTCGCCCGGGGCGAACGCCTCGCCATCATGGGCCGCAACGGCGCCGGCAAGTCCAGCCTGCTCTGGGGCATCCAGGGCACCGGCGACCTCGACGCGGGCACCGTCACCGTCGACGGCGAACACCCGCGCGCCCTGAAGGCCGCCCGCCGCCGCAAGCTCGCCGGCCTCGTCCCCCAGCAGCCCACCGACCTGCTCTACCTCGAAACCGTCGCCGAGGAGTGCGCGCAGGCCGACCTCGAATCCGGCGCGGCCCCGGGCACCTGCCGCACCCTGCTCGACCGGCTGGCCCCGGGCCTGCCCGACGCGCTGCACCCCCGCGACGCCTCGGAAGGACAACGCCTTTCCCTGGTACTGGCCATCGCGCTCACCGCCAGCCCCGCGCTGCTCCTGCTCGACGAGCCGACCCGGGGCCTGGACTACCCGGGCAAGACGGCGCTCGCGACCCTGCTCGCCGACCTGTCCGCCCAGGGCCACGGCATCATCGTGACGACCCACGACGTGGAGTTCGTCGCCGAGTACGCGACCCGGGTCGTCGTCCTCGCCGACGGGGAGATCGTGGCGGACGGGCCGACGGCCGAGGTGGTGACGGCCTCCCCGGTGTTCGCTCCCCAGGTCTCGAAGATCCTTCCCGGGTACCTGACGGTCGAGTCGGTCGCGACGGCCCTCGCCCAGGTGAACCCGTGACAACCGGTCCGGTGCGGCCCCGGGTGCTGGTCCGGTTGCGGGGCCGGTCCGTGCTGACCATCGTGCTCGCGAGCCTGTTCGGGCTCGGGGCCGTCGGCTGGCCGCTCGTCATCAGCCCGGAGTCCACCCTCGCGCACGGCGTCGACGCGCCCTGGGTGTTCGCGCTGCTGCTGCCCCTGATCCTCGCGGTGGTGCTCGCCGAGATCAGCGAGGGCGGGATGGACGCGAAGGCGGTGGCCCTGCTCGGGGTGCTGTCGGCGGCCGGCGCGGCCCTGCGCCCCTTCGGCGCCGGTACCGCCGGGATCGAGACCGTGTTCTTCCTGCTCGTCCTGGGCGGCCGGGTGTTCGGCCCCGGCTTCGGCTTCGTGCTCGGCAGCACCACGCTGTTCACGTCCGCGCTGCTCACGGCGGGGGTCGGCCCGTGGCTCCCGTACCAGATGCTGGGTGCGGCCTGGTTCGGTCTCGGCGCCGGACTCCTGCCCCGGCTGCGCGGCCGGCTCGAACCGCTCCTCCTCGCCGGGTACGCCGCCCTCGCCAGCCTCGGCTACGGCCTGATCATGAACCTGTCGTTCTGGCCGTTCGGCACGGGCGCCGGCCTGAGCAGCATCTCCTACGTGCCGGGCGCGCCGATCGGCGAGAACCTGGTGCGGCTGCTCGGCTACATGCTGGCGACGTCCCTGGGCTGGGACGTGGGCCGCGCGCTCACCACGGCCGTCCTGGTCCTGGTCACGGCCCCGGTCATGCTCCGCACCCTCCGCCGCGCCGCCCGCCGGGCCACCTTCCCGACCCGCTGACCCAGCCGCCCGGGAGCTCCTTCACGAAGCGGACTTCACCCATACCGCACTCCGGCCGACCCCGTCTGCGGCGATGACGCCCTGCTGACGGAGGCGGTCCAACACCAACCGGATGGTGGGATCACTGACTCCTGGCAGTGCGGCCCGGATGTCGGCGACACGGAAGACGGCCGGGGCATGACGCTCGACGTACTCGCGGACGCGGTCCTGTTTGGAGCCCTGGGACCGGTCGGCGGCAGCACGCTGGGCGAAAAGACCGTAGGCGCCGGCCAGGATATTGACGAAGTACGACAGCCAGGGCCAGGGGTCGACCTCGTCGTCGTGCCAACCGTGGGTGGATTCCAACAGCGCCTGGTAGTACGCATCAGCAGAGTCGGCGATGGCCTGCTCCAGGCTGACGTACCGCGCGACGGTGTAGCCCGCGTCAGCCAACAGGGCATTCGTGATCGCCCGCGCGACCCGACCGTTGCCGTCCTCGAACGGGTGCACGACCAAAAGATCCAGCACGAATACCCCGACCAGCAGTACCGGATGGTGCTCACCTGTTGCCACAGCGGTCCGGTAGTGCTCGACGAGCTCGTGGATGTGAAACTCTGTCCGGGACGCCGGGACAGGACGGAACCGCTCCGTGAGTGTGCCATCCGGGGCACGGTCCACCACCACGTTGTCGTGAGCCTTGAAGGTGCCCCCAACGGCCGAGGTGTGCGCGAACAGAAGCCGGTGCAGGTGTAGCAGCAACCCGACGTTGAGCGGACGCCAGTCCTGCTGGAAGAGGTAGTCCAGCGCGTCGCGGTAGCCGGCGAGTTCCTGTTCGCTCCGAGTCCGCAGGGTTTGGGCCTGGCCGGCGATGATGCGTTCGGCACGGCCAGGTTCCGGGACGATGATCCCCTCGATCGCCGACGAGGCTGTGATGCTGGAGACTCGGGCCTGGTGGCTGAGCTCACGGAGGACCCCGGGCAACCGATCCCGGTACAGCCCCTCTGACCCGCGCCCGACGTCGATGGCGCTGAGCCGGGTCACGACTCCGGACGGCACGCGACCGATCAAACGGTCGATGGCCATGAAACTTCGCATTAATCTACCTAACCACAGCCGCAAACTATATAACAAGGACCTTGGTTGGGTAGATTAGCGGATGAAATTAAGGGCTACCTCGACACGGCTCAGCCGCCCGCCACCGACGGCAGCACCTGCACCTCGGCCCCGTCCGGCACCGGCGTCTCCAACCCCGCCGGCTCCCCGTTGACATACACGTTCACATACCGCCGGATCGCACCCTGCTCGTCCCGGACCCGCCGCTCCAGCAGCGGAAACTCCCGCCCCAACGCGTCGAGCACGTCGCGGAGCTCCCCCGCCTCGGCCGGCAGGTGCGACGCCCCGCCGGCCTCTGCGCGCAGCACCCCGGGCACCAGGACCGTCACCCCCATGACGCGGCCCGGACGACGAGCACGTCGGGGAGGTGCGAGGCGACCAGGTTCCAGGTGTCGCCCTCGTCGGCGCTGCCGTAGACCTCGCCGTTGCGGGTGCCGAAGTACACCCCGGCGGTGGGGGCGTCGTCGCAGCACAGGGCGTCGCGGAGCACGGTGCCGTAGTGCGCGGTGTCGGGCAGGCCGGCGCCGAGCTCGGACCAGGTCTGGCCCTCGTTCTCGGAGCGGTAGACCCGGGCCCGGTACCCCGGGGGCCAGCGGCGGGCGTCGGCCTCCAGCGGGAAGTTGTAGATCACGCCGGGCCGGTGCGGGTGGTTGACCATCGCGAAGCCGAAGTCGCTGGGCAGGCCGTCCGCGATGGACTGCCAGGTGGCGCCGGCGTCGTCGGACCGGTACACCCCGTGGTGGTTCTGGGCGAAGAACTGGTCCGGGCGGTCGGGGTTGCGGGACACCTTGTGCACGCACTGGCCGAACTCGGGCCACGGGTCGGGCAGGAAGTACGCCTTGATGCCGGTGTTGCTCGGGGCCCAGGACCCGCCGCCGTCCGCCGTCCGGTACACCCCGCCGGTGGACATCGCGACCAGCATCGACGCCGGATCGGTGGGGTGCGGGAGCACGGTGTGGATGGCCTGGCCGCCGAAGCCTGCCCCCCACTCCGGGCGGTGCGGGTGGTCCCACAGGGCGCGAACCAGCTCGAACGACCGGCCGCCGTCGGCCGACCGGAACAGCGCGGAGGGTTCGGTACCTGCGTAGACCTCGTCCGGGGCGGTGCCCGGGGTGAGCTGCCAGACCCGGCGCAGGGCCTCACCGGTGTCGGCGGGGAACGCGATGGGCGCGGTGTCCGGCTCCTGCCAGGTCGCGCCGAGGTCGTCGCTGGTGGCGACGCTGGGGCCGAAGTGCGAGCTGTCGATGCCGGCGAGCAGCCTGGGGCGGCCGGCGCGGGTGTCGATGGCGACCGAGTAGACCCCGGTCATCGGGAAGTGTGGTCCGGTGAGTTCCCAGGTGCGCCGGTCCTCGCTGGTGGCGAGGAACAGCCCCTTCCCGGTACCGATGGCGAGGAGCACAGTCATCCGTCCAGTATCTGACCGGGTACGACAGTTCCTCTCCGATTCCGGAGATCCCGGCGCGACCGCAGCTGCGCAAACCCGCATTTCAGGGGGTACTCCGGGTACCCGTCCCGCGTCTCAGGGGTGTGCCGGGGCCTCGTGGTCGAGATGCCCGACCGGTTCGAGCTGGAACGTGCTGTGCCGGATGTCGAACGCGTCGCCCATCCTGGCCGCGACCCCGTCGAGCACCGCCCCGCCGTCGGTCATCGAGGACACCACGACGTGCGCGGACAGCACCGGCATGCCGCTGGTCAGTTCCCAGACGTGCAGGTCGTGGATGTCGAGTACCCCGTCGACGGCGAGCAGTTCGGCGCGCACCGACTCGACGGCCAGCCCCTTGGGCGCGCCCTGGAGGAGCACGTCCACGGCGTCGCGGAGCAGGGACCAGGTGCGGGGCAGGATCATCAGGCCGATGACGGCGGAGGCGATCGGGTCCGCGTACCGCCAGCCGGTGAAGATGATGACGACCGCGGCGGCGATCACGGCCACGGAGCCGAGCAGGTCCCCGAGCACCTCGAGGTACGCGCCCCGGACCGCGAGGCTCTCCTTCTGGCCGCCCCGGAGCAGCAGCAGTCCGACGACATTGGCCGCGAGTCCGACGCTCGCGAATGCCAGAGTGGACAATCCGGCGACTTCCGGCGGGTCGGATATTCGCTTGTATGCCTCTATCAACACCAGTACCGCGATGACGGTGAGAATGACGGCGTTGATGACGGCGGAGAAAATTTCCACCCGATAGTAACCGAATGAATGTCGGGGTCCGGCGGCGCGTTTCCCGAACCAGATCGCGGCCATCGCGAGGGCGACCCCGCCGGCGTCGGTGAGCACGTGGCCCGCGTCGGCGAGCAGGGCGAGGCTGTTGGTGACCAGGTAGCCGATCACCTGGAGGACGAGAACTCCCAGCGCGATGCACAGTGCGATGACCAGTCGACCGCGGTGCCGTTCCCCGGCACTCTCCTGCCCGCCCATATTGTCGGAGTTTAACGATTCTCTGTTCACACCGAGCGTGAATGGCCTTTAGAGACCCTTAAGGTAATCTTGGGTTCCTCTTCATGCACAAACCTCGATACTTCGTTACATCCACTGGGCCGGCAGGCGGAGCAGACCCTGTCGGTTCGGTGGGATCAACTTTTCGGTAGTGACTTCAGGTACTCGTTGTACCGCACCCATTCGTCGTCCTCCCCGCCCGCCGCCGACCGGTCGGCCGCGCGGTCGAGCCGGCGCTGTTCGCGTTCGTCGGCCCGGATCCACTGGATGACCAGGATGACGAACACGATCGCGCTCGGGATCTCGCCGAAGCTCCACGTGATCCCCGCCCCGAGGTACTGGTCCGCGAGCGGGTCCGTCATCCAGGGCGGCCGGACGACGCTGAACCAGTCGTCGGCGATCAGCGTCTGGGCCTGCATGAGGATGACGCCGAAGAACGCGTGGAACACCATCCCACCGAAGTGGATCAGGATCAGGACGGGGTGGCTGACCTGTCGACGGCCGGGGTCGATGCCGATGATCACCCAGAAGAAGAGATAGCCGGCGAGGATGAAGTGGGTCAGCATCGCCAGGTGACCGAGGTGGCTACCCATCAGGGTCGCGAACAGCGAGCTGAAGTACAGCGCGTACAGGCTGACCACGAAGATGAACAGCGCGACGACCGGGTGGGTGAAGAACTTCAGTACCCGGCTGTGCAGGGCGAGCAGCAGCCACTCGCGCGGGCCCCGGTCACCGGCGGGGCGCGGGGCACCGTCCCCGGCCGGCTGCGGATCCGCCGCGGTGCCGGCCGGCCCGGAGGGGCGCAGCGCCCGGAGCGCCAGGGTGAGCGGCGCGCCCAGGACCAGCATGATCGGGATCAGCATCGACAGGATCATGTGCTGCATCATGTGCGCGCTGAACAGCACGTACGCGTACCTGGCCAGGCCGAGGTTCGTGATCGCGCCGAGCAGCAGCAGGCCGCCGACCCAGGACAGGGTGCGCCCGATCGGCCAGCGCACCCCGTTGCGGTGCAGCCGCCAGACGCCGGCGAGGTAGAACCCGATCCCGGCGGCGACCACGGTGATGAAGAACAGGTCGGGCAGGAACCCGCCGAACATCGAGCCGAGGGTCGGGGCGGGCGGCATCTCGAAGCCGAGCAGGTCGGTGATGCGGTCGGGGTCGATCGGGTTGGTCGGCACGGGCGTCGGGGTGCGCGACAGTCCGACGGCGAGGCCGAACACGGCGGCCATCACCAGGAGCTCGCCGGCCAGGAGGCGGCGGAAGAACGAGGGCCGGTCGGCGAGCCGGCGCAGCGCGTAGCCGCGGTGCGCGACGCCGAACGCGCCGAGCAGGCCGAGGCCGAGGACCTTGGCGAGCACGAGGCGGCCGTAGGGGCTGCCGAACAGTTCGCCCCAGGTGCCGAGCCGGATCGCGGCGTTGGCCACCCCGGAGAGGACAACCAGAACAAAACACCCCAGAGCCATCCGACTGTACCGGCCGGCGGCCACCCGCAGCGCCGCCGTCTTCCGGACCGCCAGCAGTGCCGCGAGCCCGCCGAGCCACAGCACGGCCCCGGCGATGTGCAGCGCCATGCCGGTGACCGCGACCTGGTGGTTCCCGGCCCCGGCGGCGTGCCCGGTGAACGCGGGCGGCAGGGCCGTGACCAGCGCGAGTACGGAGAGCAGGGCCGCGCCGGTCCGGGACAGCACCAGCCGGCAGCCGAGACACAGGACGAGGGCGAACACGATCTGGAGCGCGTACGCCTTGCCCATCACGACCGTGGTCCAGAAACTCCACAGCATGGTCGTACTGAGCTCGTCGACGGGCCGGCCGAGCAGATTGGCGACCGTGAACACGCTGAGCAGGATCGCGGCGACCGCCCAGGCCAGCGCGAGCCAGCCGGCCCGGCGGAGCAGCGGATAGCCCTCGGGGCCGACCGTCGTCCCCTTACCCGGGGTGAGGAACGCGGCGGCGACCACGTACCCGACGGTGACGGCGCCGAGCACGTCGAGCAGGACCCGGGTGACGGGCAGCCCGTAGGTCACCAGGTCGCCGGGATCGGGCAGCCCGGGTACCGAGCTGGAGGCGATCGCGCCGCCCGTGTCGAGTACCCAGAGAAGAACAAGGACCGCGACGGCGCCGAACGCGCCGACGAGGCCGATTTTGCGCAACGTCACGCGCTTACTTTGCCCCTCTTCTTCCCGAGGACCAGACCCAGGGCCACGATGGCGAGAAGTGCGCCACCCCCGGCGGCCCACCAGAGCCACCCCGGAGCGGCGAAGTCCGCGTCGGTGGGCTTCTTCGCGGGCTTGGGGCCCTCGCTGGGTTCCTGGTCGCCCGGGATGGCGGCGGTGAAGCCGAACCCGCCCGCGACCGGGTGCCCGTCGGAGGAGACGACCCGCCACGCGACCTTGTAGTCGCCCGACTTCAGCGGGTGCACGGGCTGGGAGACGGTGTTGTCGGTGACGCTCAGGGCGCCGACGCTGTAGGACACGCCGCCCGGACCGTTGACCACCACGGTGCTGAACCGGCCGTCGACCCCCTCGTCGAACCGGAGGTTGACCTCGGAGATCTGCTGCTTGATGATCGCACCGTCGGTGGGCGAACTGCCCTCCAACGTGCTGTGCGCGGCGGCCGGAGCCGCGATGGCCAGCAACCCCGTGAACGCTAGTGCGGCGACAACCAGCGCACGCTTCATGATTCTGGAACCTTTCCTAGACCCCGTTGGACTAATAGTCGGCTACGCGTCGTCCACAGTTCCACCTGTGGCCCCCGCCACACGATCCTCCTTAGGGGTAAATCTCCGGGAGCGTCCCCGATTCGCTCAGGGTCGAAGTCGGGCACGCTGTGGGCATGACGAAGCTCAGGATCGTGGCCGTGGGCATGATCGCCCTCCTCAGTGTCGGCGCCCTGTCCGCGTGCGGGATGGAAGACTGGACCGAGAACCGCGAGGAGAACGCGTACGAGGTGACCGAGAACGTCACCAAACTCGACATCCAGGGCCAGGCCGGGGCGGTCACGGTCCGGGCGGGTACCGGGTCGATCAAGGTCAAGGAGATCCTCCGGTTCAACGGCAACAAGCCCAAGGCGACCCACGCGGTCGTCGACGGCACGCTGAAGCTGGTGGACGAGGGCTGCTCCGGGGTCCGCAACTGCGGCGTGGAGTACGAGGTCACCGTCCCGGCCTCGCTCGCCGTGACCGTCAAGACCAGCGCGGGCCCCGTGGACGCGACCGGGCTGACCGGTGACGTGAGCCTGGCGACCAACGCGGGCAGCGTCGAGGCGGTGTCCATGGGCACCAAGAAGCTGAAGATCCGCAGCGACGCGGGCCGGATCCGCGCCGAGTTCACCGTGGTGCCCGACGACGTGGACGTCCAGACCAGCGCGGGGTCGGTGACGGTGGCGGTGCCGTCCGGCACGGCGTACGCGGTGGACGCGCGGACCAGCGCGGGCAGCCGCGACATCACGGTGCAGACCGACCCGGCGTCGACGCACAAGATCAAGGCGGAGACGAGCGCGGGGAAGATCGAGGTGCGCAACTCCTGACCGGGTGACCCAGGTCTCACGTCGATGACTTGAACGTGTTCAACAGAGGGGTCTACTCTCCTGTTGAACACGTTCAAGTCTGGAGTGCAGCCATGGACCTCACCGTCATCTCGTACATCGCCTACCTGCTGATCAGCATCGGGCTCACCGTCTGGGTCGCCCAGACCCTGAGCCGGGCCGGGAAGATCTTCCTGATCGACGTCTTCAAGGGCAACACCGAACTCAGCTCGGCCGTCAACCACCTGCTCGTCGTCGGGTTCTACCTGCTCAACCTCGGGTTCGTCGCCCTCTTCATGAAGCTCACCGACCGGGTCGACGGCCAACGCCAGGTCTTCGAGGCCGTCGCGCTCAAGGTCGGCACCGTGCTCCTCGTCCTCGGCGTCCTGCACCTGTTCAACCTGTACGTGCTGAACAAGTTCCGCCGGCGGAGCGCCATCGACGGCCAGCGGACCCCGCCGGTGCCCCCGCAGATGATGACCCGGGTCCACCCGCCCCAGCAGCAGCTCCGCCCGCCGATGGCTCCGCCCGCCCCGCAGATGTGATGGACCGCCTCACCGTGCTCTACGACGAGCACTGCTCCTTCTGCAGGCTGTGCCGGGACTGGGTCGTCAGGCAGGCCCAGCTGGTACCCCTCGAGTTCCTCGCCGCCGGGTCACCCGAGGCCCGGCGGCGCTACCCCGACATCGACCCGGCCGCGACCCTCAAGGACGTGACGGTCGTCGACGACCACGGGGCCGTGTACGCAGGCCCCAACGCCTGGGTGGTCATCCTCTGGGCCCTGGCCGAGCACCGGTCCACCGCCCTGAAGCTGGCCCACCCGCGATCCGCACCCCTGGCCAGGGCGGCCGTCGCCGCGGCCGGGCAGATCAGGCTCGCGGTGCGGACGAATCCGGACCAGTACGGTAGTGACTGTGACGACAAGCAGTGTGGATAGCAAAGGCGCCGCGACCCGGGCCCTGATCCTCGAAACGGCGATGCGGCTGTTCCAGGAGCGGGGCTACGGCAAGACGACGATGCGGGCCATCGCCGAGGCCGCCGGGGTGTCCGTCGGAAACGCCTACTACTACTTCGCTTCCAAGGAACAGCTCATCCAGGGCTTCTACGACCGGCTACAGGCCGATCACCTGGTGGCCGCCCGCCTGGCCCTCGTCGGGGAGACCGACCTGGCGCGGCGGCTCGGGCTGGTCCTGAAGACGTGGCTCGACGTCGCGGAGCCGTACCACCAGTTCGCCGCGCAGTTCTTCGTCACCGCCGCCGACCCGGCCAGCCCGCTCAGCCCGTTCTCCTCCGACTCGCGCGAGGCCCGGGACGCGAGCATCGAGATCCAGGTCGAGGCGGTGTACGGGGCGAGCACGAAGATCGACCCGAAGCTCCGGGAGACGCTGCCCGAGCTGGCCTGGCTGGGGATGATGGGCCTGGTGCTCTACTGGATCCACGACACCTCGCCGGGGCGGGCGCAGAGCTACAAGCTCGTCGACCAGTGCGTGCCGATCGCGAGCAAGGTCGTGAAGCTGAGCCGGTACCCGATCGCGAAGGCGATGATCCGCGAGGCGGCGGAGATCTGCATCGAGCACGGGATCAGCCCCCGGATCCCGAAGCCGCCGGCCCGGCCGGACACCTCCGCGAAGTAGGCACGGCGGGCGATCAGCTTCCGGCGCGGCTCTCGGCCCGGCCGGACCCCTCCGCGAAGGAGCGGCGGGCGGCGCGGGTCAGCGCGCCGCCCACTCCTCGGCGCCAGCGGGCTCAGCGCCAGCCCACATCGATCCGGGCCCCGGCCCAGTCGAAGAAGTGCACCCGGTCCATGTGCACGCCGATCCCCATCGGGGACCCGGGCTGCAGGTCCGGCGCGGCGCCCATCCGGACGGCCAGCTCGGCCCGGCGGCGGGTGTGCCGGCCCTCGGGCGTGGTCGCGACCGCCTGGGTGGCGGGCCGCTTCCGGAACCGGTCGAGCAGGCCCCGCTGCAGGCGGGGCGCGGTGACCGGGCCGGTCGGGTCGTCGAGAACGACGGCGTACGCGCCGATGTCCAGGTAGGCGAGGGACTCGTGGCCGTGGTGCTCCACGTACCGGACCCGGCCCCTGAGGTCGTGGCCCCCGGCGACCAGCGCCTCGGCGCGCAGCCCGACGACGATCCGCTCCCCGTGGTAGTGCGCCAGCGCCCGGGCGCGCAGGTCGGCCCACGGCACGTCGAGCTCCTGGTCCCCGAGCCGCAGGGCGACCCGGCTGCCGTCGTGCACGTGCACCACGGCCTCCAGGAGATTGATCTTCGGGGTACCGAGCAGCGCGGCGACGTACATGGTGGCCGGCCGGCCGTACACCTCGGCGGGGGTTCCCACGTCCTGGAGCTTCCCCCGGCGCATGATCGCGATCCGGTCCGCGACGGTGAGGGCCTCGGCCTGGTCGTGGGTGACGTACACCGTGGTCGCGCCCAGGTCGCGCACCATCGAGGAGATCTCCGCGCGCAGTTCGGCCCGGAGCCCGCTGTCCAGGCTGGACAGCGGCTCGTCCATCAGGAACAGCCGGGGCCGGCGGACGATGGCCCGGCCCATGGCGACCCGCTGCCGCTGCCCGCCGGAGAGCTGGCTGGGCTTGCGGTGCAGCAGGTCGCCGATGCCGAGGGCCGCGGCGACGTCGGCGACCCGTTCGCTCTGCTCCTCGACCGGGACGCCGGCCAGCCGGAGCGGGAAGGCGATGTTCCCGGCAACCGTGAGCTGCGGATACAGCGCGTAGTCCTGGAAGACCATCGCCACGTGCCGGTCCCGGGGCGGGATCTCCAGCGCGGGTTCGCCGTCGATCAGGAGTTGGCCCGTGGTCGGGTCCTCCAGGCCGGCGATGATTCTGAGCAGGGTGGACTTGCCGCATCCGGACGGACCGAGCAGCACCATGACCTCGCCGTCCCGGACATCGAGACTGACGTTGTCGACAGCGACGGTGCCGTCCGGAAAGGCTTTCGTGATCTTCTGGAGGCCAACCGTGGACATCCCGACACTGTGCGACCGGACGTCGACCGTCGGCTATCCCCCGATTAGCTCAACATTCAATAACGTTCACAGCGAGGCCGCCGCGGGCGGTCTCTTTGTACTTAACCTTCATATCCGCCCCCGTTTCCCGCATGGTCTTGATGACCTTGTCGAGGGAGACGAAATGGTCGCCGTCGCCGCGCAGTGCGAGTCGGGCGGCGGTGATGGCCTTGATCGAGGCGACGGCGTTGCGTTCGATGCACGGGATCTGCACCAGGCCGCCGATCGGGTCGCAGGTCAGCCCCAGGTTGTGTTCCATCGCGATCTCCGCGGCGTTCTCCACCTGGTCAGGGGTACCGCCGAGCACCTCGGCGAGCCCGGCGGCGGCCATCGAACACGCAGACCCGACCTCGCCCTGACACCCCACCTCGGCACCGGAGATCGACGCGTTCTCCTTGAAGAGCACACCCACCGCGGCCGCCGTTAACAGGAACTTGACAATGCCGTCGTCGGTCGCGCCCGGAACGAAACGCCAGTAATAGTGCATGACGGCGGGAACGATTCCCGCCGCGCCATTTGTCGGGGCGGTCACGACCCGTCCGCCGGCCGCGTTCTCCTCATTCACCGCCAACGCGAACAACGTCACCCAGTCCATCACCCGGAGTGGATCGGTGACGAAATGCTCGGACTCCATCTGGCGCTTGAGTTCCATCGCCCGGCGGCGGACCTTCAGCCCGCCGGGGAGGATGCCCTCGGTGGAGCAGCCGGTCTGCACGCAGTCGCGCATCACCTGCCAGATGTGCAGCAGGCCGGCCCGGATGTCGGCCTCGGAGCGCCAGGACAGCTCGTTGGCCATCATGATCTCCGAGATCGACTTCCCCGACTCCTTGGTCATCCGGAGCAGCTCGTCGCCCGTCTTGAACGGGTACGCGACCGGGGTGTCGTCCTCCTTGATCTGGCCGGTGTGCTCGTCGACGACGAACCCGCCGCCGACCGAGTAGTACGTCCGGGCGCGCAGGACGTGGCCCTCGGCGTCGACGGCCGTGAACCGCATGCCGTTCGGGTGCAGCGGCAGCGACTTGCGCCGGTGCAGGGTCAGCTCGAACTTCGCCGGGTGCACGCCCAGCAGCTCCACGAACCCGGCCGCCCGGATCTCCGCCACCCGGGCGTCCGCCGTCGCCGTGTCCACCGTCTCCGGGGCCTCGCCCGCCAGACCCAGCAGCACCGCCTTGTCACTGCCGTGCCCGTGACCGGTCGCACCGAGGGAACCGAACAGCTGCGCGTCGATCGTGGCGACGTCGGCGAGGAGTGCGTCAGCCTTCAGGCCGCCCACAAAAGTCCGGGCAGCCCTCATCGGGCCCACCGTATGCGAACTCGACGGACCGATACCGACCTTGAACAGGTCAAAGACACTGATCATGCTGTTCCTCACCGCTGCCGCTGGCGACGTTGCCAACCGCGTCGAGCGTAGCCGTCACCAGGGCGCCCACCCCAAAAGTAACGCCCAGATCACGCGGGCCAGACGATGTTCGTGAGGGGCTCGCCGGCCTCGTACCGGCGAATCTGCTCTTCGATCAACTTCCGCCCCCGAGGCCAGAAAGCGGACGTCTGACCACCGATGTGCGGACTTATCAGGGTGTTGGGCGCCGACCACAGCGGGTGGTCCGCCGGCAGCGGCTCAGGATCGGTCACGTCGAGCGCGGCCCGCAGCCGGCCCGAGGTCAGCTCCGCCAGCAGCGCGTCGGTGTCGACCACCGGGCCGCGCGCGACGTTGACCAGCAGCGCGCCGTCCCGCATCGCCGCGAGGAACCCGGCCCCGACCAGGCCCCGGGTCTCCTCCGTCAGCGGCGTGATCAGGATGACGATGTCGGCCTCCGGCAGAAGATCCAACACCTCCGAGATGGGGTGTACGCCCTCCCGCGCCGACCGCGCCACCCGCGTCACCGACACCTCGAACCCGGCCAGCCGGCGCTCGATGGCCTCGCCGATCGAGCCGTAGCCGACGATCAGGACCCGGGAGTCGGCGAGCGAGGGGCGCTCGTCGCGGACCCATCTACCCTGGTCACCGTTGCGGACGTAGCCGGCGATGTTGCGCTGCGCGGCCAGGGTGAGAGTCAGGGCCATCTCGGCGGTCGACGCGTCGTGCACGCCGCGCGCGTTGGCCAACAGCAGCCCGGGGCGCATCAGGTGCATCGCGTGCTCGTACCCGGCGGTCAGCAGCTGCACGACCCGGAGCGCGGGCATGTCCGCGATGGGCTGGTAGTACTCCTTGTTGAAGGTGTACGGCGGCACGAAGAACTCAACATCATCGATCACGCTGGGTAGTGGGGTGGAGCCGTCCCACACCTCGACGTCGAGGTCGGACAGCCGGTCAGCGGACTCCGCGAAAGGGATGAGATAGCGCACAGCGATAATTGTGCGGTGTTCCGCGAGATCCGACAGTGGTTCGATCCCCATGAGGTGCGTGAGACGGGCGACACTCCCGACTACCGCTTCTCCCTCGCCAACGAGCGTACGTTCCTCGCCTGGCTCCGTACGGCACTGGCCCTGGTGGGCGGTGGGCTCGCCGCGGCCCAGTTCGTCACCACGCCAGCGGCCCCCTATGTCCGGACCGTGATCGCGGTGGTGCTGCTCCTGTTGGGCGGCGGGTGCGCGCTGCGGGCCGTGGACCACTGGATCCGGTGCGAACGCGCGATGCGCACCGGGAAGGATCTGCCGCCGCAGCGGTTCCCCGCCGTGTTGGCGCTGTCGCTGGGGGTGGGGGCGGTGGGGTTGATCGTGCTGGTCGTCGCCGGGGGTTTCGGGAAGTGAGGCTGCTCGCCGGGGACGGCGGGTTGCAGCCCGAGCGGACCCGGCTGGCCTGGCGGCGCACCGTGCTGACCTCGGCGGTGGTGACGCTGCTCGGGGCCCGGTTGTGCCGGGACGAACCGTTGGTGCTGGCAGGGGTGGTGATCACCTGGCTGGTGTTGTTGCGGGTCGGGTTCTGGCGGGTGGCGGCGATGGGGGTGCCGCACCCGACCCGGCTACTGCTCCCCACCGCCCTGATCGCCGCCGGCTCCGTCATGGCCCTGGCCGTGCTGGGCATCGTCCAAGCCCTGCGCTAGTCAGGCGAACGCCGACAGCCCCGTCAGCTTCTGGCCGATCACCAGCTGGTGCACCTCCGAGGTGCCCTCGTACGTCAGCACGCTCTCCAGGTTGTTCGCGTGCCGCATGATCGGGTACTCCCCCGAGATGCCGTTGGCGCCCAGCAGCGTCCGGCACGTCCGCGCGATGGCCAGCGCCTCGCGCACGTTGTTCAGCTTGCCCACGCTGACCTGCTCCGGCTGGAGCTGTCCGGAGTCGGCGAGCCGGCCGAGGTGCAGGGCCAGCAGGTACCCCTTCTGGAGCTCCAGGGCCATGTCGGCGAGCTTCGCCTGGGTGAGCTGGAACCCGGCGAGCGGCCGGCCGAACTGCTCCCGGTTCCGGGTGTAGGAGATCGCGGTGTCCAGGCAGTCCCGGGCCGCGCCGAGCGCCCCCCACACGATCCCGTACCGCGCCTCGGTCAGGCAGGACAGCGGCGCCTTGAGCCCCCGGGCCCCCGGCAGCTGGGCCGAGGCGGGCAGCCTGACGTTGTCGAAGACGAGCTCGCCGGTGGCCGACGCGCGCAGGGACATCTTGTTGTGGATCTCGTTCACGGTCACGCCGGGCTCGGCCAGCGGCACCACGAACCCGGTGATGCCCTGCTCGACCCGCGCCCAGATCACGGCCAGCTCGGCGACCGGGGCGTTGGTGATCCACATTTTGGTACCGGTGAGCAGCCAGTCGTCCCCGTCCCGGACGGCCCGCGTCGTCATCCCGGCCGGGTCGGACCCGTGGTCGGGTTCGGTGAGGCCGAAGCACCCGATCGCCTCGCCGGCCGCCATCCGGGGCAGCCACTGCTGCTTCTGCTCCTCGGAGCCGAACTTCCAGATCGCGAACATCGCCAGGGAACCCTGCACGCTGACCAGGCTCCGGACCCCCGAGTCGCCGGCCTCCAGCTCCAGGCACGACAGGCCGTACGCGACGGCGGAGACGCCCGCGCAGCCGTAGCCCGTGAGGTGGGCGCCGAGCAGGCCCAGCTTGCCCAGCTCCCGGGCGAGCTCCCGGACGGGGGCGCTGCCGCTCTCGTACCACTCGGCGACGTGCGGGCGGACCTGGTCGTCGACGAGCCGGCGCACACTGTCGGCGAAGGCGCGCTCCTCGGCGGTCAACAGCGATTCGAGGGCGAGCAGCTCGATGGCGTCAGTCATGAGGCCACCGTATCGGCTGCCGGTCAGGCATCATGGGCCACTATGAGCACCAGTCCGGACGGCCTCGGCCGTACCCCCGCCGAGCTGCCCGAATTCCACCTGCCCGGAGCGGGGCCGGCATCCGGGCCCGCCGGGACGGCCTCGACGTCGGGGCCGGCGTGGTCCGCGCCCGACCTGGACCCAGAAGACGATCTTGATGGGTACGAGGAGGACGCGGCGCCCGACCGGGCCCGGCTCCGTACCACGGTGATCCTCGCGGCCCTCGGGATCGCGCTGGTCACCGCCGCCAGCCTGCTGCCCAACCTCTCCGTCGAGCTGGACGGCAAGACGATGGCCGCCGGCACCGGGGCGGGCCTGGGCAGCCTGGTGAGCATGCTGTCCCGCAGCGCCCTGGCCGACGGCTTCGTCTTCGGGCTCGGCGTCTTCGCCCTGATCGCGCTCGCGGTCACCGCCGCGAACAGCGCCGGCCGGCTGAACGGCGCGGCCCGGCTCGCCGCCGCCGGCGTCACGGTCTACGTGCTCGGTTCCATGCTCAACGTCTATCTCAGCCTGCAACGCCAGCTCGACCCGGTAGGCCTGGGCGAGTTCGACAGCCCCGTCCGGCCGGGGAACCTGACTCCGGAACTGGTCGCCCAGCCGGGCGCGTTCTGCGCGGTCCTCGGCATCCTGCTGCTCGCCGCCGCCGTCATCGCGGCGGGTCCCCGGCCGGCGTTCCTGCACCGGTTCGGGCAGCGGACGGCCGAACCGGTGGAGCCGGACGAGGAGGGCCGCGACATCCAGGTGAGCGTGCACTAGCCCGGACCGCTCGGAGCCGGGTGCGCGCCGCGTGCGACCCGGGGGCTAGAGCTCCAGGACCCGCGCGTGGATCGTCGTGCGCTGCTGCAGGGCCGCCCGCAGCGCCCGGTGCACCCCGTCCTCCAGGTACAACGCGTCCTGGAAGCGCACCACGTGCGGGAACAGGTCGCCGTAGAACGTCGAGTCGTCGGCGAGCAGCCGGTCGAGGCCGAGCTCGCGCTTGGTGGTGATGAGCTGGTCCAGCCGCACGGGGCGCGGCGGGATCTCGGCCCAGTCCTTGAGGCTCAGGCCGTGCTCCGGATACGGCTTGCCGTCGCGGACCGCTTTGAAAATCACGTACTGAGACTATCGCTCGCCACGATGCCCCACGTGCCGCGCCACTGCTCGCCCGGCGCGAGGGTCACGAGGTCCCGCCCGGACCGCAGCGCGTCGGGCGGACAGGTCATCGGCTCGACGGCCACGGAACGCCGGTGCCGGCCGTCCGGGAGCCCGTCCGCCGTGTACAGCTGGAGCCACCGGAACGACTGATCCGCCCACAGGGTGACAGACCTGCCGTCCGGGGCGGTCAGGGAACCGAGGATCCGGCCCTGCTCGTCGCGGCTGGGCAGCCCGAACGTCGTGTCCAGCCGGGTGTCGCCGAGCCGGCGGCCGGCCGTGTAGTCGTAGTCGGAGCCGTCGACCCGGGCCGCCCCGATCGGGAGCAGCCGGCTGTCGGTGAGGAGCCGGGAGCGCATGCTCAGCCGCAGCACCACGTCGTCGATCGGGACCCCGTCGATCCGCAGGTACGGGTGGGCGCCCAGGCCGAACGGCGCCGGCCCGGTACCCGTGTTGGTCGCGTGGTGTTCGGCGCGGAGCCCCTCCGGCCCCACCGACCAGCGGGTCCGCAGCAGCAGCCGGAACGGGTAGCCGGGCGACGCCGGCAGGTCGTACTCCACGGTCACCGCGTCCTCGGCGACCTCCACGGCGCGCCAGGGCACCCAGTTGACCAGGCCGTGGATGGCGTTGTGCCAGTCGGGCTCGCTCAGGGGGAGCTGCCGGGGCACGCCCGCGAAGGTGTAGCGGCCGTCGCGCACCCGGTTCGGCCACGGCGCGAGCACCTGGCCGGCGGCGAACGGGCAGAGCGCGTCCTCCTGGTACCCGTCGACGAGGTCGACGCCACCGGCCGAGTAGGACCGCAGGCCACCACCGACCTCGGTCACCACTGCGCGCTGATCGCCGGCGGCGATGGACCACTCCATAGTCCGCGACCATAGCGCGCCACGAGACCCGACAAAACCCTCAGTTGAAGCTATGGTGACAATCTCTCCACCAGCCAGCCCGCGGCGCTGTGCCGGAACCGCAACCTGTCGTGCAACCGACTGCGCCGGCCCTGCCAGAACTCGACGGTCTGCGGCACCACGCGGAAGCCTCCCCAGTGGTCCGGGGCGGGGATCTCCTCGGGCCAGCGGTGCTCGGCGGCATCCCACGCGGCCTCCAGTTCGGCCCGGCCGGAGATGACCTCGGACTGCCGGCTGGCCCACGCGCCGAGCCGGGCGCCCCGGGGGCGGCTCGCGAAGTACTCCTCGGTCTCGGTGCGGGTGACCCGTTCGACGTCGCCGCACACGATGACCTGCCGGTGCAGCGCGTACCACGGGAAGACGAGGCTCGCGTGCGGGTCGTCGCGCAGTTCCAGCCCCTTGCGCGACTCGTAGTTGGTGAAGAAGACGAAGCCCCGGTCGTCGATGGACTTCAGCAGCACCGAGCGCGCGGACGGCCGGCCGTCGAGCGCGGCGGTGGCCAGCACCATCGCGTTGGGCTCGTCCACCCCGGTCCTCCGGGCCACGTCGAGCCACGCCGCGAACTGACTCGGCCAGTCTTCTGCCAGGTCAGCTTCGTTCAACGGAAGATCGCCGTACTCCTGCCGCATCGCAGCCAGATTTGCCGCAGTGTCACCTATCACCCGCATATCCTGTCAGGGGACCAGCCCATTGGCTGAAAAAGTGAGGCACTCGCCACATCCCGGAGTGGTTTTACCCCATGACCCCCTCCGAGGGTCCAAGATGTCGCGCAAGGCACTACTGATGGTCGCCACCCGCCAGACCGGTGGGTGGGGCCACCGGGCGCACGGACTCGGGCCGGAGGCGCGCGTCCCGGACATCCGTCATATATGGCGTACGGATCCTGGGAGTACTAATGTCCGACTTCAAGCCCGGGCTAGAGGGTGTCATCGCCTTCGAGTCCGAGATCGCCGAACCTGACAAGGAAGGCGGTGCGCTGCGTTATCGCGGCGTCGACATCGAAGACCTGATCGGTCGGGTGTCGTTCGGTAACGTGTGGGCCCTGCTGGTCGACGGGAAGTTCGGGCCCGGGCTACCGCCCGCCGAGCCGTTCCCGGTACCGGTCCACTCCGGCGACATCCGGGTCGACGTCCAGTCCGCGGTCGCGATGCTCGCGCCGTACTGGGGCCTCGGCCAGCTGCTCGACATCTCCGACGAGCAGGCGCGCGCCGACCTCGCCCGCGTGTCGGTGACCGCGCTGTCCTTCGTCGCGCAGTCCGCGCGCGGGGTGGGCCTGCCGGCCGTCCCGCAGAAGGAGATCGACACCGCCGCCACGATCGTGGAGCGGTTCATGAAGCGCTGGCGGGGCGAGCCCGACCCGCGGCACGTCAAGGCCGTCGACGCGTACTTCATCTCGGCCGCCGAGCACGGCATGAACGCCTCGACCTTCACCACCCGCGTCGTCGCCTCCACCGGCGCGGACGCGGCCGCCTGTATCTCCTCCGGCATCGGCGCGCTCTCGGGCCCGCTGCACGGCGGCGCGCCCTCCCGGGTGCTGGAGATGCTGGAGGGCGTGGAGCGCACCGGTGACGCCGACGCGTACGTCAAGGGCGTCCTGGACCGGGGCGAGCGCCTGATGGGCTTCGGCCACCGGGTGTACCGGGCGGAGGACCCGCGCGCCCGCGTGCTCCGCCGCACGGCCCGCGAGCTCAACGCGCCGCGCTTCGAGGTCGCCGAGGCCCTGGAGAAGGCCGCGCTGGCCGAGCTGCACGCCCGCAAGCCCGACCGGGTGCTGGCCACGAACGTCGAGTTCTGGTCGGCCGTGGTGCTGGACTTCGCCGAGGTCCCCGCGCACATGTTCACCTCGATGTTCACCTGCGCCCGGGTCGCCGGGTGGAGCGCGCACATCCTGGAGCAGAAGAAGCTGGGCCGCCTGGTCCGGCCGTCGGCGACCTACGTCGGCCCCGCGCCGCGCAAGCCGTCCGACGTCGAGGGCTTCGACGTGATCGCCCGTTAGGCTGCGTTGAACGATCGTTCAGGGGCCGCCCTCGGGCGGCCCCTTTTCGTTGGGATAGTCTGGTCGGACACGGCAGCGTCGCCGGGCATGCGCAAGATCACCCGATGGAAGGACGCTGTCCTGTGATCATTCCCGAGAACCTCAAGCCCGCCGACGGCCGGTTCGGCTGCGGCCCGTCGAAGGTCCGCCCCGAGGCCGTCGCGGCCCTGGCGGACGTGGCGACCACGTTCCTCGGCACCTCCCACCGGCAGGCCACGGTCAAGAACGAGGTCGCCCGGCTCCGCCGCGGCCTGGCCAGCCTGTTCAGCCTCCCCGAGGGCTACGAGGTCGTGATCGGCAACGGCGGCACCACCGCGTTCTGGGAGGTCGCGACGTTCGGCCTGATCCGGGACCGCGCGCAGTTCGCGTCGTTCGGCGAGTTCGGCTCGAAGTTCGTGTCCTCGGTGAAGGCGGCGCCGTTCCTGGGTTCGCCGACCGTGCACAAGGCCGACCCGGGCAGCGCCCCGACCCTGGTCGCCGAGGCCGGGATCGACGCCTACTGCCTGCCGCAGAACGAGACGTCCACCGGCGTCGCGGTGCCGATCAAGCGGGTCGAGGGCGCCGACGAGGGCGCACTGCTGCTGGTCGACGCCACCTCGGCGGCCGGCGGCCTCGCGGTCGACATCGCAGAGACCGATGTGTACTACTTCGCGCCGCAGAAGTGCTTCGGCTCCGACGGCGGCCTGTGGATCGCCGTCCTGTCGCCGGCCGCCGTCGCGCGCGCCTTCGAGATCAAGGAGTCGGGCCGCTACATCCCCGCGTTCCTCGACCTGGTGACGGCGATCGAGCAGTCCCGCCTGGAGCAGACGTACAACACGCCGGCGCTGGCGACGATCTTCCTGGCCGCCGAGCAGACCGACTGGATGCTCGCGAACGGCGGGCTGGAGTGGTGCGCCAAGCGGACCGCCGAGTCGGCCGGCGTGCTCTACGACTGGGCGGACGCCTCCCCGGTCGCGACGCCGTACGTCGTGGACCCGGCGCTGCGGTCCAACGTGGTCGCCACGATCGACTTCGACGACAGCGTGGACGCGACGGCCGTGGCCAAGGCGCTCCGGGCGAACGGCATCGTGGACACCGAGCCGTACCGCAAGCTCGGCCGCAACCAGCTCCGGGTCGCGCTGTTCCCGAGCGTGGAGCCCGCGGACGTCGAGGCACTGACGAAGTGCATCGACTTCGTGCTCGCAGGACTGTAATTTTTCCGGCACCGGCACGCTGTAGAGCGTGCCGGTGCTCGCTTTTTACCCCCTTTTGAGGTACTCGTCTCTTAGATTGCCCCGGCGTGCCTCGCACAGAGCCGCTATCGTTCGTCGTACGGTGTCCAGACAGGCGCCCCGACGGGACGGAGGATCGCGATGCGGCCGGTACGCTTCGTCGCCCTCTCCGAGGACGGCCAGGCGCTGGTGCTCGCCGACGAGGTCGGCCGACTGCTGGCGCTCCCCATCGACGACCAGATGACGTCCGCGCTGCGGCACGACCGCAACGCGCTGCGCACCCACCCGGCCAGCCCGGCGATGGGTGCCCAGACGGCGTTGTCCCCCCGCGACATCCAGGCCCGGATCCGGGGCGGCGAGTCCGCCGAGGACGTGGCGCGCGTCGCCAACGTCCCGGTCGACCGCGTCCTGCGCTACGCCGGTCCCGTCCTGCAGGAGCGGGCCATGCTCGCCCAGCACGCCCGGCGTACCCGGCTGCGCACCTCCGACCGGGGCGCGTCCCTGGCCGAGGTCGTCGACGCGCGCCTCGGCAAGCACGGCGTCGACGCCGAGAAGGTCTCCTGGGACGCCTACCGGCGCGAGGACGGCACCTGGCGGGTCATCGCCACGTGGCCGAGCGGCAAGGCGACGGCGCAGGCGGTCTGGGAGCTGGACAAGGCCCGTCAGGTCGTCATCCCGTCCGACGACATGTCCCACTACCTGTGCACGGAGCGCCCCGCCCCGCTGCTCGGCCAGGAGCCGGCCCCCGAGCCGGCCCGGCACGGGCACGACCCGGCGGGGCCGCCGCCGCGCGCGCTGCGGCCGGCGGACCAGCTCGCCCAGGGCGCCGACCCGATCCGCGCCGGCCGGGACGCGCTGCTCGCCTCGCTGGAGCGTCCGCTCGAGCGGCCGGGCCGCAGCCTGGAGCCGGCCGCGCGGCAGCAGTCGCCGACCGCGCCCGGCAAGCTGTCGGTGTCGGCGTTCGCCGAGGACGACATGGACGCGCCGAAGGAGGTGCCGGCCGTGCCGTCGCTCGCCGTGCTCCGGCCGCGCCGGCAGTCGGCCACGCCGTCGGTCGCCGATCCGGCCTCCGGGGACAAACCTCGCAAGAAGCTGCCCAGCTGGGACGACGTCCTGTTCGGCAGCGCCCCCACGGCCAACGGCGGAACGTCCTGACCAGTGGCCCCACAACCCTTCAACCAGTGCGGATCATCACAGGTCGTTAGCCAAACTAATGAGATAGGCTAACGACTGTGATGGTTCGGCCAACAGACGACCAGGCACGCCTCGCCGCATCCCTGCGGCAGTCGATCATGCGGCTCAACCGCAGCCTGCGTCGGGCCCGCCCGATCAGCGAGCTCACCCCGAGTCAGCTCTCCGCCCTGACCAGTCTCGACCTGGCCGGCGCGCTGACCCCTCGCGAACTCGCCGACACCGAGCGGGTCCAACCGCCGACGATGACGAAGGTCATCGCCAAGTTGGAAGAACGGGGCCTCGTACAGCGGACCCCGCACCCGACCGACGGACGTCAGGTCATCCTGGCGACCACCGAGACGGCGCGGAGCCTGCTCGGCGACAACCAGCGAGCCCGGGACGCCTGGCTCGCCGAGCGACTCGCCGAGCTGACCGCCGAGGAACGCGAGGCCCTGAGCAAGGCCGCTGAGCTGCTGGAGCGCATCGCCCGGAGCTGAAGGCTGAGCCATCCCACGTAAGCACCATCTACGTAGGAGGCGCACCACTTCGTGTTCCGCTCATTTCGGATACGCAACTACAGACTCTTCATCGTCGGACAGTTCATCTCCCTCACCGGCGGCTGGATGCAGATCGTCGCCCAGGACTGGTTGGTGCTCCAGCTCTCCGACAACTCGGGCACCGCGCTCGGGGTCGTGACCGCGCTGCAGTTCCTGCCGATCCTGGTCTTCACCCTGTACGCCGGCAAGCTCGCCGACCGGCTCGACAAGCGCAAACTCCTGATCGCCGTCAACGCGGCGTGGGCCGTCCTCGCCGCGGCCCTCGGCATCCTCGTGATCAGCGGCGGGGCCCAGCTGTGGCACGTGTTCGTCTTCGCGGCCGTGTTCGGGGCGGTCAACGCCGTCGAGGTACCCGTCAGACAGTCCTTCGCCAGCGAACTGGTGGGCGCCGACCTGCTGCCCAACGCGCTGTCCCTGAGCGCCGCCACGTTCAACACCGCCCGGATCGTCGGCCCCGCGCTCGCCGGCCTGTGCATCGCCTGGCTCGGCACCGGCCCGGTCTTCGTCCTCAACGCGCTCACGTACGCCGGCCCCATGGTCGGGCTGCTGATGATGAAGTCCGCCGACCTGTACCGCACCCTGTCGGCCAAGAAGCCCGGCAACGTGCGCGACGGGCTCGCCTACGTCCGCCGCCGGCCCGACCTGATGCTGCCCATGGCGCTGATGGGCGTGATCGCGATGCTCGGCTACAACTTCCAGCTCACCCTCGCCATCATGTCCAAGACGGTCTTCCACAACGGGGCCGCGTCGTTCGGGCTGCTCACCTCCGTACTCGCGCTCGGCGCGCTGTGCGGGGCGCTCGCCGGCACCGGTCGCGACGCCCGGCCCTCCGTGTACGTCATCCTCGGCGGCGCGCTCACGTTCGGGATCCTGGAGACCATCCTGGGCTTCGCGCCGACGTACCTGAGCATGGTCGTGCTGCTCTTCCCGACCGGGTTCGCCATGGTCTACTTCGCGCAGGCGTGCAACCAGCGCGTGCAGATGGGCGTGCCCGCGGAGTACCGGGGCCGGGTCATGTCGCTCTACATGCTCGTCTTCGCCGGGACGACCCCGATCGGCGCCCCGATCATCGGGTGGCTGTCCGAGCACGTCAGCGCCCGGTCCAGCATCTGGGTCGGCGGGCTGGCGTCCATCGTGACCGCGCTGGTGGCGCTCGCGGTGCGGATCCGGGTCCGCGGGGTGCAGGTCAGCTTCGCCGCCCGGCCGTGGCCCACGCTGCGGTTCGCCGAGCCCGATGTCGACGAGCTGAGCGTGTCGGTACTGCCGGGGCGCGCCCTGCTGGGCCGGTTCGCCCGCTAGTTGTCGTACCCGCGTGGCAGGGTCGGGTCATGGAATTCGTTGACTACCGGGACCGGCTCGCCGCCGACACGGCCCGACTGACCGCCGTCGCCACCGACCTCGGCGCGCGGGTGCCGTCCTGTCCCGACTGGACCGTCGAGGACCTGGTCCGGCACGTGGCGATGGTCTACCTGCACAAGGTCGAGTGCCTGCGCCTCGGCCACCACCCCGAGGGCTGGCCGCCGGACCTCTCGACCGAGCCCGCGCTCGCGCAGCTGGTCCGGGCGCACGACGAGCTGGCCGCCGAGTTCGCGGGTCGCGCGCCGGAGGACCCGGCCTACACGTGGTACGGGCCGGACCAGTCCGTCGGCTTCTGGATGCGCCGGATGGCCCAGGAGGCCGCCGTGCACCGGGTCGACGCGGAGCTGGCCGCCGGTCAGGTCACCCCGGTCGCGGCCGATCTGGCGGTCGACGGGATCGACGAGGCCCTGACGGTCTTCCTGGCCTGGACGTCGACGGAGTGGCCGGAGGACTACACGCTGGTCGACGCCCCCGCCGTCGAGGTGAGCGCCGGAGGCCGGTCCTGGCTGGTCAGGCCCACCACGAAGGGGGTTCTCGTGGAGGCCGGGCCCGGGGAGGCCGCCACGACGATCTCCTGGGAGCCCTCGGACGTGCTGCTGTGGCTGTGGCGGCGGGTCGGGGACGACGCGGTGACCGTGACGGGGGATCCGGGCGGGGCGGCGACGCTGCGGGCGCTGATGGAGGCCGGCACCCAGTGACCTGCCGGTAGGCGTTGTCGGGCCCGGAGTCCGGTTTCCGGGGGGCCACGCGCCCGGCGCTGGGGCCACGCGCCCGGCGCTGGGGCTCGTGACGGAGCCCTCGCGGGCGATGCCGTGCCGGACGATGCCGATCCGGCGGTGGCCCGCACCGGCCGGGACGGCCATGGGTCGACGGTCGGCCCATCGACCTGTCGGGCATCGGTCGCGAGGTGGCCCGACCGGTCCCGGGCTGTGGTCCGGGCGGCAGGCTGGCAGGGTATCGGGTGGCGGCGGGGCCGGTAGCGGCCTAGCCTGGGGAACGTGGCCGCCCTTCACTACGTGACAGTCGGCGTCGCCCTGACAACACTGGCAGCGACGCCGATCCTGATCGCCTGGCTGGTCGTCCGAGCGGACGACCTCGCCGGGTACGCGGGCGACGTCATGGACCGGCTCCCCGGCCAGGAACCCACCCCCCGGCACCCGCCGATCGAGGAGACCGCCGCCGAGCTGCGCCGGATCACCGAGGCCCTGCGCTCCCCCGTCTCGGTCGCCACCGAGCTGGCCGAGCTGGAGCGCTCCGAGCGCGAGTCCGTCGAGTTGGAACGCCTGGCCCGGCAACTGGAGGTGGACTCCGAGGACGTGGAGATCGCCTCGCCGTCGGAGGACACGTTGCGCCGGGCCGCGCTGTGGCGGGCGGAGCTGCGCCGCGAGGCGTTGTGGATCTCCTACGACGAGCACCTGCGCGAGGCGTGCCGGGCGCTGGCCGTGTATCACCAGCTGGACACGGTGGTGGGCGTGGAGCTGGAGCTGGAGCGCCTCCGGGTCACCGAGGAACTCACCCACGCGGGCCTGGTCCTGCCCGTCTGAGCCAGGCGTCGCCCTCGGCGCGACGGTGGCGTGCTCCCCCCGAGCCGTCGCCCCGGCCGGAAGCCGCACCGGGCCCGCCCGGTCCGACCACCGCCGCCGGTGCCGCCCGCGCGCTACATCCCCGTCAGGGACTCGATCGGGCCGCGGAGGAAGTAGACGACGAACAGGGCCGCGACCGCCCAGAGCACCGGGTGCACCTCCCGGACCTTGCCCCGGACGAGCTTGAGCAGCACGAACGACACGACGCCGGCCCCGATCCCGTTGGAGATCGAGTAGGTGAACGGCATCAGGACGATGGTGAGGAACGCCGGTACCGCGATCTCGTAGTCGGTCCAGTCGATGGACCGTACCCCGGTCATCATCAGGAACCCGACGACGACCAACGCGGTGGTGGCCGCCTCGAACGGCACGACGGTGACGAGCGGCGCGAAGAACATCGCGAGCAGGAACAGGGCGCCGGTGACGAGGTTGGCGAAGCCGGTCCGCGCGCCCTCGGCCACGCCGGCCGCCGACTCGATGTAGGACGTGTTGGAGGAGACGCTGGCCGCGCCGCCGGCCGCCGCCGCGAGGGAGTCGACGAGCAGGATCTGCTGCGACCGGGGCGGGTTGCCCTCCTTGTCGAGCAGGTCACCCTCGGCCCCGACGGCGACCATGGTGCCCATCGTGTCGAAGAAGTCGGTGAGCAGCAGGGTGAAGACGAACATGACGCTGACGACGAGGCCGGCGCGTTCCCAGGAGCCGAACAGGTCGAACTTGCCGAGCAGGCTCAGGTCGGGGCTGTCGATGATATTGGTGGGCAGCTTGGGCACGTTGAGCTGCCAGCCGCGCGGGTTGCCGACGACGCTGCCGGCGTGCGCGAGGCTCTCGACGACGATGGCGAGGACGGTGGTGCCGAGGATGCCGATCAGGATGGCGCCCCGGACCTTGCGCACGACGAGGACCAGCAGGGCGAGCAGGCCCACGACGAAGACGAGGGTGGGCCAGCCGAGCAGCTTGCCGGAGATGCCCATCCCGATCGGGGGCGTGGCCACGCCGGAGGAGCGGACGAAGCCGGCGTCCACGAAGCCGATCAGGGTGAGGAAGAGGCCGATGCCGACGCCGATGGCGTTCTTGAGCTGGACCGGTACGGCGCGGAACATGAGCGCCCGGAGTCCGGTGAGGACGAGTACCGCGATGATGACGCCCTCGATGACCACGAGTCCCATGGCGTCGGCCCAGGTCATGTGGGGTGCGAGCTCGTAGGCGACCATGGCGTTGACGCCGAGGCCGGCGGCGAGGGCCAGCGGGAAGCGCGCGACGACGCCCATCAGGAGGGTCATCACCCCGGCGACGAGCGCGGTGGCGGCGGCGAGCGCGGCGATGGGCAGGGTGGCCCCGTCCGCGTCGACGGCCTTGCCGAGGATCAGCGGGTTGAGGACGACGATGTAGGCCATCGTGAAGAAGGTGGCGAGGCCGCCGCGTACCTCGCGGCCCATCGTGGAGCCTCGGGCGCTGATCTCGAAGTACCGGTCAAGGGCGTTCATGCCGGTCATCCTGCCGGGCGGGTCGGATTGTCCCGTCATCGGGTCTTGTGGTGGCCGGTGGGAGCTGCCAGGTTGTCGGGATGAAGAAGCTACTCATGATCATGAGTGCTGTTCTGGCCCTGGGGATGAGCGGGACGGCCGCGTACGCGGCTCCCCCGGGCGAGTTCGGTACCGACTGGGACGATCCGACCACCGCGACGCCCGCGATCGAGCGGCCGGCCGGCCCCTCGTGCACGGTGCGGGTGGTGACGCACAAGTTCGTGAACTTCGACCCCTATACGAGTACGTACCAGCCGCCGGCCGGGTGTGCCGGGGACTGGGGCAAGGTCGTGCTCGACATGCACGGCGCGGTCAAGGGCCGGCAGTTCGACCGGCTCGGGGCGATGTCGATGGGCGGGGTGACCATCTTCAAGACGTCCACGCCGGAGCCGTCGGCGGACGGGATCGAGTGGAAGGTCGAGAAGGACGTCACGGCGTACTCGGCGCTGTTCCGGAGCCCGCAGCCGGTGTGGATGCTGATCGGCAACGTGGTCAACGAGACGTACACCGGGATCCTGGACATCACGGTGGACCTGACGTTCTACGCGGCGGGGAAGGCGAAGAACCCGGCGCACACGGTGCAGCCGCTGGCGGACCTGCACCGCGAGGGTACGGACCAGGTGGGCACCGTGACCCTGCCGAAGAGCACGGAACGGCTGGTCGCCGAGGTGTACGCGACCGGGTCGGGCGGCGGCTGCGAGGAGTTCTGGTACTCGGTCGCCCCGGCGGACGCGGCGTACTCCTGCGCCTACGGCTCCGGCCCGTACCGGGAGGTCCAGGTGCTGGTCGACGGGAAGCTGGCGGGCATCGCGGCCCCGTACCCGCACATCTACACGGGCGGCTGGGGCAACCCGTTCCTGTGGTACGCGGTCCCCGCGCCCCGGGCGTTCAACGTCCGCCCGCTGACCTATGACCTGGGCCCGTTCATCGGCCAGCTGACCGACGGGCAGCCGCACCGGCTGGCGGTCCGGGTCGTCGGGGTGCCGGAGGGCCAGTCGGGCTGGGACGTGCCGACGAACGTGCTCTCCTGGCAGGGTTCCGCCCCGGTCACCGGCTCCGTGACCAGCGTGAACGACTACCCGGTGAAGAACGTGGTCACCGCTGCCGACAAGAAGGTCACCGTGTCGGCCGGCCACCGCTTCGCGGCGACCGGCGTGCTGAACACCAGCCGCGGCCAGGTCACCACGAGCGTCGACCAGACGGTCACGAACGACTCCACGCACACGTGGACGGACGGCGAGAACCACGACGAGCTGGTCGCGAGCTGGTCCGACCAGTCGATCGTGACCCGGCTCGGGGTCGAGCCGTCGGTGGTCCGGGACAGCAAGCGGTTCTCGATCAACGGCTACACCGACGTCAACGAGGCGAACCGGCTGGTCACGAAGATGAACCTCCTCGACGCGGCCACCGTCATGACGGTCGGCGCCGGCGGGGTGTCCTGGCTGCGGCTGGACGACTCGTTCGTCGGCGAGGCGGCCTACACGCTCGGGGTGCCGCGCCCGGACCGGCACGCGACGTGCGTGTCGCAGCAGACGTACAAACTCAACAACCAGGTCACAACCGTCAAGACTGTCAACGGGTACCGGGTCTGAGCCCGCTGGTCCGGCCCGCACCCGTGGGCCGGACCAGTACCCTGGGGGCGTGTCGACCCGCGAGGAAGTCCAGCCGTTGCAGATCCGGACGGTGCCGTTCGCCGTGGCCGGAATGGTGTTGTGGGCGCTCGGCGGGCTCGGGGTGCTCGTGTTCGACGGGCCGCGGCACTGGGTCGGGATCTGCGTGGCCGGCGTGCTGATCGGCATCCCGGGACTGCTCACGATGATCCGGCACGACCGGGGCGAGCGCCGGGCCTCCGGCGCCGGGCGGCCTTCCTAGCAGCTGTCCGCCGGGTTCATCGCCGCGATCTTGGCCACGGGCACCGACACCACCCTGCCGTCCGAGGTGCGCCGGATCCGGATCGACGTCGGGTTCTTCGAGGCCAGCAGCGCCCCGCACACGTCCGACTCGTCCGTCCGGGTCACCCGGACCTGGGTGCCGCCCTTCTCCGTCGGCGGCACGAACCAGAGCAGCCCGAGTCCGACCACGAGGGCGGCGAGCGCGGCCACCGTGGCGAGTACCGCCCGCTGGAACTGGGCGACGATCTCTCCCGGCTGCTCGTCGCGGGCCCGGTACCAGGCGAGGAGTTCCTCGGGGTCGTCCTTCGGGTCCGGCCAGCCGTAGGCCACCCGGTAGCCCAGGAACAGCGCGGCGGCCGCCAGGAGCACCGCCAGGCCCACGGCGACGCCCACCGCGATCCGCGCCCACCCCGGCAGGGCCGTCAGGGTGTCCTTGCCGATCAGGGCCCCGCCGATCCCGAACAGCCCCAGGATCGCGGTCAGACCCGGGATCCACTGCGCGGCGACCTTGCGGATCGCGGCCACCGGGCCGTCGGCGGCGAGCAGTTCCGTGACGGCGGCCGGGCGCCCGGCCTCCTCGTGCTCCATACCGGCACCCTACGCCGGGCGCGCACCCCCGTCCGCGCGAACGGCGGGGCCGCCCCGGAAGCTGGTATCCCCCGCCCGGGCCGGCACAGGCCCGGGCCGGGCGGGGATCCGCGCTACAGCTCGCTGAGCAGCGGGGCGTCCAGCAGGTCCGCCACCGGCAGCCCGCCGAGGACCGGACGCCGGTCGCCGAGCCGGTCGAGCAGCCAGGGCTGGTCCACCACGACGACGTCCCCGGCCGGCACCACGAGATCGGGGGCGACCCGGACCATGGCCGGCGGTTCGAGCCCGAAGTCGGCGGCCGCGATCCGGCCGTAGATGTCCGCGAGCAGTTCCGGGGTCGCCGTCCGGTCGGGGTCCCCGAGCCGGTCGAGCAGGTCCGCGCACGCGTCGCGGTCGTCGAGGATCGCCTCCACGGACGGCCACGCGCCGAGCAGGGCGGCGGCGGGGGTGGCCAGCTCGTAGAGGCCGACGAGCGCCTCGGACGTCGTGGTCTCCCGGGGGCGCAGGCCGTTGAGGACGGGCTGCTGGCCGAGCCACCACTTCGAGTACGACGGCACGGTCATGCTGCTGCCGTCCTCCAGGACGACCCGGCACGGCTGCACGAGGGCCTGGCGGTGTTCGAGGAGCAGCGGCAGCGCGCCGGCCCAGTCGTCGACCCACTCCAGGTCGCGCAGCGCCACGAGGTGCTCGATCAGGGCGTCCTGGCCCCAGGTCGCGGCCCACTCGGCGGCCCCGTCGAGGTGCAGCTCGTCCAAGTCGGCGACGAGCACCTCGGACTGCGTCTCCACGGCGAACGTGTCGAGCACGCCGACCGCGATCAGGGTCTCGTCGCTCACGGGGGAGGTGAGCAGCTCGGGGTCGCAGTACCCGAACGGGGCGTCCGGGGCGACCACGGCCGCGAGCCGACCGCCGGGGAGCAGCAGGTTGTCCGCCGGGTACCACTCGCCGTCGTCCTCGGCCGGCAGCGCCAGCTTGGCCAGCCAGGGCTCCTCCCCCGGCGCCAGCCCGGCGGCGGCCACGAGGGCGAGCACGGCGTCGGCGATCGGGGCCGGGTCCTCGCTGTCGTAGGAGTTGGCGACGGCGGCGCGCACGAAGTCGTCCGTCAGCACCGATCGGGGGGCCGCGGGCCGCGCGCCGAGCCGTTCCAGCAGCGGGTGCACCGCGTCGGGGTGCACCACCCGCAGGCCCAGCGCGGACACGTCCGGCAGGTCCTCGTCGGGCAGCAGCAGGCCCTTCGCGCCGGTCACGGTGCGGCCGTCGGCGAGCGGCACGGGCAGCGCGCCCAGCTCGCCCGGGTCGGCGTCGGCCAGGCCACTGTAGAGAGAACGCCACCAGGCGGGCTCGCGGCCCAGTCCGGAGACGAGGTCGACGATCTCGGCGGTCGCCAGTCGGCGGACCCCGAGCTTCGCCAGACCCTTGATCTGGTACCAGCCGACGGGCAGCACCCCGTCCACCGCCTCGGCCAGCGGCCCGACGACCGCGTCCGGCACGGCGATCGCGTCACGGGGCGTGTGCCCGCCCGGCAGCCACGGCCGCTCGGTGAGGGTGGCCGTCAGCCGGTCCCGCAGCGCGGCGTCGAACGCGCCCGCCGGGAACCCGCCCTCCAGGACGGCGGCCAGCTCGCGGGCCGGACCGTCCGCGTCACCGACCAGCAGGTCCGCGATCGCGTCGGCGGCCTGGCCGATCAGGAAGTCGGTCAGCGGGCTCGCCGGGATGTGCCGGCGGGTCGTGTCCAACGGGAACGTGCCGATCAGGCGGACCGGCAGGCTGATCCGTTCGGAGCTGGGGGTCGGCGCGTGCACGACCTGGTCGGGGGCCGCGCCGTCGATGGCGGCGATCACCCACCAGTGCGTCCGGACGTGCTCCTCGGCGGGCCGGTCGGCCAGCAGCGCCGGGTCGAGGACACCGTCGCGGCGGGCGGTCCGCCAGTGCTTCTCCTCCTCGGCCTTCTCGATCACCCGGCCGGGCAGGTCCACCCGGGCGAGGTCGAGGGCGAGCAGCAGGGCCGGGTCGAAGTCGTCCAGGACGGCCTCGATCGCGGCGGGCTCGCGGAGGGGGAGGCGGACCTCGGTCGTCCAGCCCTGGGCGGGCGGGCCCGAGGGGGGCCAAGGTAGACGGAGGACGGGTACACCGCCCCGTCGCTCCGCTTCCGCACGTATATGCGGAATATCGGAAATTATAGCGGCGGTCTCCCGGGCCGAGAAGCGCACCCCACCAGTGGTGGAGAGGATCTCCGGCTCGTCGGTGACCGCGAGGACGGCCGAGAAGCCGACCCCGAACCGGCCCGTGGAGTCGTCCTCCCGTTTGCTGGACGCCCGCAGCGAGGTGAGCGCGTCCAGCCCGGCGGCGGTCAGCGGCTCCCCGTCGTTGGCGACGCTGAGCGTGTCGCCGTCCAGCCGGATCCGGACCGTGGTCGCGCCGGCGTCGGCCGCGTTGGTGAGGAGCTCGACGAGCAGCCGGTCGGCGTACCCGCCGTGCAGCAGGTCCTCCTCCGCGTTGGCGTCCTCCCGGAACCGGGTCGGTGAGTCGCGCCACGCGGTGAGGATGGCCTGCCGGCGGCCGGCCAGCTCGTCGTGGGCGGCGGATCCGCCCGGGGCTGCCTGGGCGGCGGGCCCGGTCGGACCCGCCGGGTGCTCAGAGCTCGTCAAGGGCAGAGTCGTCATAGGCGGGACCCGGGGTCGGCTCGGGCTCGGCCTGGGCCTCGACGAACAGCTCCGAGAACGCGCCGCAGCCGTGGTCGCCGGACACGACCTTGCCGTCGTCGGCCGCGTACTCGTTCGAGCAGACGCCGAAGTCCTGGCGGAGCAGGCCGGCGAGCGGCAGGAAGAACCCGCAGCCGGCGCACTGGGCGCTGTCCGGGGCGGCCTTCGCGATCGGGGCGTTGGGGCCGTGCTCGCCCTCGTACCAGCGCTGGGCGGCGTCGAGGCGGCCCGTCCGGCTCAGCACCCGGGGCCGGCCGAGGCCGATCTCCCAGGACACCTCCTCGACGGCGGGGTCGTCCGACAGCACGTACGCCGGGGCGAGGCGGTCGTCGTCCGGGGCCGTGGGCAGCAGGTCGCCGACACCGACGTCGCCGGGCTGGAGCCGCTCGTTCCACGGCACCCACGCGGGGGTGGTCAGGGCGTCGGCCCCCGGCAGCAGGGTCGTCTCGCACACGGTGACGTGCTTGCTGCGCGAGATCCGGGTGACGGTGACCGACCAGTACCAGCCGCGGTAGCCGGCGAGCAGGCACTCGTAGAAGTGGGTGACGAGGCGTTCCCCGTCGGCGACGGCCTCGGTGTGCTTGCCGACGCTGTCGGCCGCCTCCGGAATCGATGCCAAAAGGGCGTCACGGGCAAGGTCCGTGGCATCCGCGCAGACCTGATCAATTCGGGCCGAGCGGGTGCGGGAACGAATTACTGCGCTGGTCACCCGCCTATTCTCGCATCATGCGAACCCTGATCGTCACTGCCGTCGAAGCCGAGGCCGCCGCCGTCCGGGCCGCGTCCGGTGACCTGGAGGTGTACCCCGTCGGGGTCGGGATCGCCGCCGCCGCCGCGGGCACCGCCGCGCTGCTGGCCAGAGGCGGTTACGACCGGGTGATCAGCGCCGGGATCGCCGGTGGATTCGCGGGGCGGGCGGACATCGGGGACGTCGTGGTCGGTACCCGGGCGGTCGCCGCGGAGCTCGGCGCGCAGTCCCCGGACGGCTTCCTGCCGATCGAGACTCTCGGGTTCGGCACGTCGTGGTTCGCCGCCGAGAAGCTGACCCTGGGGGCGTCGGCGGCCGGCCCGCTCTCCGGACCCGTCGTCCGGTTCGGGGAGATCCTCACCCTGCAGACCGTGACGGGTACGGCCGCCGGCGCCCGCGAGCTCGCCGCCCGGCACCCCGACGCGCTCGCCGAGGCGATGGAGGGTTTCGGGGTCGCGACTGCCGCGCACCTCGCGGGGGTACGGTTCGGGGAGCTGAGAACGATCTCGAACCTGATCGGCCCGCGCGACACCTCGACCTGGCGCTTCGGGGTGGCCTTCGCCGCGCTGACCACGGCATTCAAGGAGCTCTAAGTGAAGGTCGCGTACTCGCCCTGCCCCAACGACACCTTCGTGTTCCACGCGCTCGCGCACGGCCTGGTCCCCGGCGCGCCCGGCCTGGACGTCACCTTCGCGGACGTGGACGTGACGAACACCTCGGCGGCGACCGGCGAGTACGACCTGGTGAAGGTGTCCTACGCCGCCCTGCCCTGGCTGCTCGACTCCTACCGGCTGCTGCCGTGTGGCGGGGCGCTCGGCCGGGGCTGCGGACCGCTCGTGGTGACCCGGCCCGGCGTGACCCCGCGCACGGTGGCGGTGCCGGGCGACCGGACGACGGCGTACCTGCTGTTCCGGTTGTGGGCGCAGACGGAGTACCAGATCACGGTCGTGCCCTTCCACGAGATCATGCCCGGGGTGGCCGCCGGGAGGTGGGACGCCGGACTCGTCATCCACGAGGCGCGCTTCACCTACCAGGAGCACGGCCTGGTGGCCCTCGCCGACCTCGGTGAGTGGTGGGAGGGCGAGACCGGGCTGCCGATCCCGCTGGGCGCGATCCTGGCGCACCGGGACCGGGTGGACCCGGAGCGGGCGGCCGAGTGGGTGCGCGCGTCGGTGCGGCACGCGTGGGCGTACCCGGCGGCGAGCCAGGACTACGTGATGGCGCACGCCCAGGAGCTGTCCCCGGACGTGGCCGCCCAGCACATCGACCTGTACGTGAACGAGTTCACCGAGGACCTCGGGGAAGAGGGGTACGCGGCGATCGAGGCCCTGTTGGGCAGGGCCTCGGCCGCCGGTCTGATCCCGGAGTGTTCGGTGCGCTAGGGGAGCTTCAGCTCCCCGAGCCGACCGCCAGCTCGTTGGCCACGGCGTGCACGACCTCGGCGAACTTGGCCGCCGACTTCTTGTCCGGGTACCGCCCGCGCTGGAGGTCCGGCTGGACCTTGGACTCCAGCACCTTGATCATGTCCTCGATGAGGCTGTGCAGCTCCTCCGGCGACCGGCGGCGCAGCTCAGTCAGCGAGACCGGCGACTCCAGGATCTTCACCTGCAGCGCCTGGTCGCCCCGGCGGCTCTCCACGATCCCGAACTCGACCTTCTGGCCGGGGGTCAGCGCGGCGACACCGGACGGCAGGGCTGCCTTGTGCACGAAGACGTCGCCGCCCTCGTCCCGGGTGAGGAACCCGAATCCCTTGCCCTCGTCGTACCACTTCACGCGACCGGTGGGCACAGCGGGACCTCACACTTCATTTGCGGATAACAGGGCCCTTAAGGCTATCCAGGGTCGCCGCGTCCAGCCAAGTGAGATCTCGTAGCACCAGGTCAGCGCCCGCCGCGCGGAGTTCGTCCGCCGTGCAGTGCCCCGTGGTGACCCCGATCGCGGGCACCCCGGCGCTGCGGGCGGCCGCCATGTCGGCGGTGTGGTCGCCCACGTACGCGACCGGGCGGTGCTCGCGGAGCGCGTCGGCCTTCCCGTCGCCCCACGCGAGGCCGACGACATGGGTGACCTGGAGCCCGAAGTACTCCAGGTGCAGGCGGGCCTGGGGCGCGTTCTTGGCCGTGATGACCACCGGGGTGGTGGCTTCCAGGACCTCGCGGGCGCCGGGCAGCAGGTCGACGGCCGGGATCGCGTACTCCGGGTACAGCGACCGGTACGCGGTCACCATCTCCTCGACCCGGTCCTCGGGCACCCAGTGCGCCAGCTCCCACTGCAGGGGCGGGCCGAGGCGGCCGACGACGAGGTCCACGTCGATGCTCAGCCCGTACCGCGCGTTGAGCTGGTGGTAGACCGCGCCGATGCCGCGCCGGCTGTCGATCAGGGTCATGTCCAGGTCGAATCCGACCAGCGGGCGGGTCACCACTAGTGGGTGGGAGCCGAGCCCTCGTGCGGGTGGGTGTAGGACAGGCCGTCCACCGGCAGCGGGAACTCCACGTCCTCCCCGAACGGCGACGGGGCCCCGGCACGGTCGAACAGGAGCTCGTTGAGGGGCAGGTGCCCGTCCTTGACGACCGCGGACTTGCGACCGGGCTGCTGCGCGTGCGCCGGCTGGTGGGCGTTACCCATGCTGACTCCTTAGTTCACCTGTCCGGTCAGTCTGTCACAGCCCCGGGGGACCTTGCGGGGCCCGGGTAACGTGGTCAGTCGCGAATCCGCCGAAAGAATTCGGACTCCGCGGCAACCAGTGGGGCACCGCTTAGCGTCATATTGGTGCAGACCCACAACGGGGAGGAAAACACAATGGGTGTACGAACGAGAGCGCTGGCCATCCTCGCCGGCGCCCTCACCGCGGTGCTGCTCGGGACGGCGACGGCGTACGCGCTGAGCCCCGCCCAGGCCACCCCGCGGTTCCAGGACGTGGCGGTGAAGGCAGCCGAGGGCTCCGAGCCCCCCGTGAGCCCGTCCGCCGGGCCGTCGGCCAGTCCGTCACCCGCCCCGTCCGAGCCGCCCGTGCGCGGCAACACCGGCAGCTGTGAGGTCGGTGAGCACCAGAAGGAGGTCGAGGACATCCTCGTCCGGATCGGGGGCTACGGCGCGATCGACGCCGACGGCTTCCAGTCCGATGGGGACTGCGCCGCGATCAGGGCGTTCCAGACCCGGTACGACATCCGGCCGACCTCGGGCCGGCCCGGCCCGCTGACCGCGAAGGTGGCCCGCCGGATCGCCGCGTTCGACCCGGCGCTGTGCAAGGCGGGCGCGGGTCTCACGATCTGCGTCGACCTGACCCAGCAGACCGTCTGGGCTATGCGGGACGGCGCGGTCGTCCTCGGCCCGACCGTCGTGCGGACCGGGATGGGCGGCGGGTTCCAGACGCCGGCCGGCCAGTTCGAGCTGACCCGGAAGAACAACCCGGAGTGGTCGGTGCCGTACAAGGTGAACCTGCTCCGGTTCCAGCACTTCACCGACGGCATGGGCTTCCACGACACGCCGAGCTACATCCACGACGCGTTCGGCTCGCACGGCTGCGTGAACATGCTGGCGGAGGACTCGAAGGCGCTGTGGAGCATGACCGAGGTCGGCACTCCCGTGCACCTGTTCGGGCGCAAGCCCGGGACGTAGTGAGATCTTGATCTAACGTCTTGGCCCGCTGAGGGCGGGGAGGCGAAGGCGGAGGCGTTTCCGCATACCGGTGTTGTATCGGCATTAGCTGTGACCTGCGGAAACGTAGATCGTTTATGGTTCACTATATGAAACTCAGAGACATCCCTGGATGTCAAATTTGGATCTGTCGATAGCTACCTATGTCCAGTTTTGCCCATAAATAGAAGCAGGCCCCCAACCGGTAGAGGCTGGGGGCCTAGCTCTTGTGCCCCGCGTATCTCGGGGCCAACTCTGCCGGTAGACAGAGGTGCGGAACATATCGCGTGTTTGTTGCGATCCTCAGGTTGGCCGGTACCCTGGCCGCCCTGCGTCGTGCTACCTCCGCGTGTGCGGAGAACACTGCCCGACTGGATGCCTGACAGTCTTGTGAACCGGTACACCCCCGACTACTCGGGGAGCTAGGCAGTGCTTCCGGCTCTGCCTAAGGGTGTGGGGCTGGAAACTCGACTCCCAGGTGACTGGGCTAGCTTGCGACTTACCAATGAGGCCAGCCCCACGGACAGTGATGTTACACACCCTGTGGTCGAGGCTCAACTAACCCCGACGTTTCACCCACCAGCCGTAGGCGAAGAGCGCGGCGGAGGCCAGGAAGACGGCCACGATGACGGCTACTACCACCGTGCCCCCTGACAGGCCCGTTGACGCAGCAACTACCGGGGGGGCTTCCTGGACCACCGCGCTCAGGTTTGTCATCCTGGTGAGTGTAGGGAGGGGCCTGCCGTTATTGGGTCGGCAGGGCTCTCCCTACCCTTCTACTGCTTGCCGGGCCTGCCGACGATGCGGGGTATGGCGTCAGCCCGCTCCCACCGGATGGTTCGGAAGGGCTTCTCCAGGATCGTGGCGTTCCACGCGAGGATCAGCCAGGCCAGGACTTCCCGGGGCGAGAGCCCCAGCCGCTCCTTGCCGGAACCTTCGTAGTACCGCATTGCCTTCCTCAGTGCGTTGTTCAGGGTGGCCATGGGCGAGCCGGCTTCTACCCCGATGCCCTGAACCCCATCCATGAACCGCTGCCACAGCTCAATGTCCCCGTGTTCCGTGTAGATCAGGTGGGACATGACGGAGAGCGGGGCGGCAGTGGCATAGCAGGTTGCCCGGCCCGATACGGCGGCACCCCTGACGACGGAATCCCGGATGTCGGGGTTGGCGGCGAGGAGGAGTAGCGCTTCGTCAATGCTGGGCTTGCGCGGGTCTTCCCCGGCCATTTCTTGCCCGTAGACCCACAGGAGTCGTAGGGCACTGGCGAGCTGTAGGCAGTTCTGTTCGTCGGCTGCGTCGAGGTGATCCGCCAAGGACCAGGCCAAGGCAATGTTCGTCACGCTGAACGCCGACAAGGGCATGCCGACCGCAATGAACATCTCGGCGGCCTTGTCCGCGTCGACAATCATCTGTAGCCGGTGCTGGCCGTCGGTCAGGTTTCCCTTGACGTCGAGGGCTACACCCGCATGGATGAGCTTGTGCCCCTCCTCGACGTGGACTCGCACAAGCCCGGCCACGTACCGCAGTTTCATGGGCCGGTTCTTCTTCGTCTTCTTCAGCAGTAGCGCCGCGAGTTCCGGGGTGATGTTGACTCGGATCTGTTGCGGGTGCTTCTGCTTGGCGAGAACGAACGTTGCGACTTCCGCAGACGTGAACGCCTTGGGCCTCTGGCCGAGTTCGAGTAGGTCTGTGATCGTGAACCCTGCCGCCCGATCAAGCGCTTCCTTGTTTCGCTCGGCGGTGGTGGTTCTCTTCTTCTGTTCGGGTGGCGCCTGGAACAGCGCCGCCTGAGGTTCCTTGACTGGTGCCATGTGTACCCGCTCCGTACTGCCGTCTTCTTTGAGTACCGTCGTGCTTGTGCCGTCTGCTCTCAGTACTTGCCAGCCCCCCACGTTCCTCCCTCACGTCGATGGATAGGTGAGGCACCCTACGCCTTGGCTGGGCGGTAGGGTGCCGACACGCTAGTTGAGGGAATCGCTGGTTTCGCATATCCCGGCGGCGTGCATGAGCGCGTGAGCGCAGTCGGGGCAGGCCCGTTCCATGTGGTACTGCTTCATTTCCTCAACCCCGCCGTACGTGATGACGCAGTAGGTGCACCACAGGGCCAGCTCAAACTTGTTGAGCACTCCCCGATGCGGGTCCGGTAGGTATTGGGTACCACCGCACCCGTCGCACTTGTGGGTTGAGATGTAGGCGTGGGGGTGCCATTCGGCTTCGGCTACGGTGTCGATCCCGATGAGTACTCGGATCATTGCTGTCCCCCGGTGTTCAGCGGTGGCCAGAAGGGCTCTTCTTCAAGCTCGGCCGGTGTGGCTATGTCATGTTCAGCTGTGTACAACTTGTGGAACAGCTCTTTCCGCATGGGGAAGGGCGGCTTGCCTTTCGGGTTTTCGGCCTCCTGCTGGTCGGCGGCACTGACCATGTACTTCCCGCTGGGGCTGATGCCGACGAACACGACCCGGCTGGGAAAGCCGTCTCCTGGCCCTGAGCGCGACCAGAAGGTGAGCGATCGGGGCTCGGTGTCGGTACCGTCGCGCAGGTTGTTTAATCCCATCTATTTCCTCCTTGACCACGGGGTGGGGTACTACTGTGGGGGGTCAGGGGGGTTAGAGAGAAGCCGGCTAGTCCTCTCCCCGCTGGAGGCGGTCGAGGCTGGGGGGGTAGGGGAGGCGAAGCCGACCCTAGGGGGGTCACTTCTTCGGCATTTGCTGTTGCAGGAACTTCCCCAGCGCCCGCCGTTCAACTCCAGGCATGTCCTTCACCTGCTCGGCAAACTTGTCGAGGAACTCTTGCGGGCTGGTGAAGTTCTCCTCCTCCCGCTTCTTCTTGAGCATGTTCGCGTTGACGTGCTCAAACTCTGCGAGGGTGAGTTTCCCGTCGAGGTACTGCACGGCAGACAGCAGCAGGAAACAGTCTTCCCGCGTGAGCCACTCATCAGGCTCACACCCGTGGGGGCATCTGAGCGTGTCGTACGTGGATGACCCCCATAGGCGGCACACCAAGGGCCTGTCTTCGTACACGCCGCACTTCTTGTCTTCGGTCAGCGCCGGGCATTGTCCCATGGGCTGGAGTTGAATGCCGTGCTTCTTGAAGATCCGCTCAGTTTCGATCGCCTGGGCAGGAATGTTGTTGCACGTCTCGTGACACAGGCCCTTGCAGTGGGATGTCGGTACCTGGTCGTAGATTCGCCGCAGGGCTAGGCCCTTAAGGAAGCTCGCCAGGGGACCACGTGTCTCTACTGGCAGGTCAAGGGTGATCTGTTTCCGCTGAACCTGTCTAGTCTTCTCGGTCACGCCTCACACTCCCGGGCTTCGTCCACAAATCGGCGGAGCGGGGTTAGGCCGTCCTCGAACGTGTGGCACTTGCCGCAGTAGCGGTTAGCTAGGTCCTCAGGGTGCGCTGAAGCCTTGCCGCAGTACGGGCAGATGTAGTTTTTGGCTCCTGGGGTGGCGTCAAAGTAGAGGCCGTTTTTCACTAGGCCCATGCGGGCGTCGGGCCTGGCTTCCTTCAGGCCCTCCCACAGGTCGAGGGCGCTTGGCTGGTCGGCGCACCAAAGCGGAATTTTCTCGTCTCCGCACGGGACGACGACCCACCCTTCTTTTGGCGGGAAGGGCGCAAGGATGAGGCGGCGTAGCTCATCCACGTCAACGTCAACCACGGCGCTGCCTCCTCGCGTTGACCTTGACCCTGGCCGGCTTCCTGGGCGTGTTCGCCCTCAGGGCTCGGGTGATGTGCTTGTGGCCCCGTACGGCCATCCGGTAGGAACTCCAACGCCACTGGCGGTGAAGTAGCTCAGGTATCCCGGAGTCTCGGACCATGGTTTCGAAGCACTGCGGGGGCCGGTCGGGGTTGTGGTACGACAGGCCCATGTCGAACCCGGAGAAGAAGGTTGACACGAACGCCTTGCCTACGGGGGTTCGTCGCACCCTGCGGTTGGCCTCGGTACAGATGACGTGGGTGATCAGCCCACCCTTGAAGCGGCGTAGATGCCGCCTGCGGTCAAGGATGTAGTACCGAATTGGCCCGTCTCCACATTGGGGCTCTTTGATTGTGGGTGTGTCGGGGGGTATCTCTTCCGCTGTCGTCATTCCTTTAACTTGCACAACGAAAGATCTTGAGTCAAACACACCATAAGTGATCCAGATCACAACGCGTTGACAGTTTCCCGAAACGCCCACACGACGTTATCTAGGCCCGTATGGTTAGGGACAGACAGCTACACGGGGCCTTAGGGCCACCACCGGGGCTTGCGGGCCACCACCCTACATATGGGGGCTGTCTGATGGACAAAGAGCTAGCTGTAATACGGGTAAGGCACGTGAGCTATTCCGCCTTCACGGATTTGCTGAAGTGCGGGAAGTATCACGAATTGAAGCGCGGTATGTCTCTACCGGGTAGGCCCGCTTGGTGGCTTGCTGGCGGTAGCGCCGTGCACTCTGCATCCGAAGAATTCGACCGCGCTGTTTTCGCCCTGCTCGGGGTCTAACAGGCGTCGCTTCTTCAATCCTGCGTTCCCTACAGGGGGTGAAGTGTGCCCACAATTGCCAGCATTGCCGGCCCCAGCTCAGACGAGCTATTCCATAGGCACTTTTTAAGAGAGGTAACTAAGCTCAAGGAAGGCTCCGACATCCCGCCCGAGAAGTGGTCGGCGGCAGGGAAGTCAAAGAAGGCCTTGGGTGGCAAGGGAGAGGGCGCGGAGTGGTGGGCCCACGAAGGCCCCCACATGGTCCAGTCCTGGATGGAGTGGCGCAAAAGTGTGCCATGGGCCATCTGGACCACCCCCGACAAAGAGCCGGCCATCGAAATTGGCCTCCTCATCCAGATCGGGGAAACCCAGTTCAAAGGCTTCATTGACCGCATCTTCATGTTGCCGAACGGCGACCTGTGCATTGTGGACCTGAAGTCAGGCTCACGGACCCCGGACTCAGACCTTCAGCTCGGCATGTACGCGATCGGCATTGAAAAAGCGTTTGGAGTACGCCCCAAATGGGGGGCGTACTGGATGGCCCGCACCGGTCAGTTGTCAGACAGGGTAGACCTCGGGAAATACAGCGAAGGGATGGTGTCGAAATGGCTGGAACGTTACTGGGCGATCGTGGACCAGGGGCTTTATCTCCCGCACGTGACGAACATGTGTCGAGCGTGCGACATGAATCGATTCTGCGCGGCTTACGGCGGGGAGAAGGCCTACATGGACCCCGACTACGAGCCACCGCTATTCCAGATCACCGAACGAAAGGCAGCTTGATATGTCGAACCAGACCGCCGTAGTGCAGGCAAATTTCAAGATCGGTGACGACCTGTTCAACATCTACGCGAACAGCGCCGCTGACCTGGTGGGCCATCTCGCGGACATGGCCGCGTTCGGCCCCGAAATCCACAAGTTCGTCTACGCCATCAAGTCCGGACAGGCCCCGGTCGAGGGAAACACAGCTCCCGGGTACAGCCAGCCGCCGGCGCAGCACATTCAGCAGGCACAGCCGCAGGTGGCCTACTCCAACCCGCAGGGCGGCGCACCGACGTGGGTTTCTCAGGGGCCAACTCAGCCGGCCGTCCAGGTGCACAACGGCAGTGTCCCCCTGGACCACGAGGGCAACCCGCTGCCGACCTGGGTCAAGACGTGTCAGCACACGGGGCAGTACGGCCCAATGAAGAGGATCTCCAAGGAGACGAACGGTAAGGCATGGACGGCCTTTGGGTGCCCGGCACCCAAGAACCAGGGCTGCACAACGGGGCTTCAGTTCGACCCCAAGTAGCTCTCCCGCCTTGACCGAAGCCGCTACGTCCTAAGGAGAATTCCCATGCTCGGTACCAACATGAAGAAGTGCTTTGACCCGACGTGCATCTGGTGCAAGGACAAGCCGGAGCCGACGATGCCGCCCATCTCGTTCAAGGACATGAACAACAAGCTGCGGGAAAAGGACGACCCGGGCTACCTGGAAGACGCCAGGGCGGAAGAGCTGTACGGGCTTCCGGTGCGGTTCGAAGTGCTGGAGAACGCGTCCGACGTCCGACGTGGCTACGGCTGCGTCTGGCCAGACGGCACTGTGGACTACCGGCGACTTGACGGAGTGGCAAGCCACTTCATCACCAAGGTGGAGTTCCTGAGGTGGCTGCGAAAGGCGGGCCTTTTCACCCGCCTCCGCTACATCGACAAGGGCGAAGAGCAGAAGGCCACGGAGAAGAACACGGCCAGCGAGCCCAGTAACACGGAGGCCAAGGCTCCGAAGCCCAGTCGCAGCAGGGATCTGCTCGCCATCAAGAACTGCATGGAGGGCGCCGCAACTCTCGCCATCACTGGCTTCATGCTGGGGAAGAGCAAGCTGGAAACGGCAGAGAAGGCCCTCGACCTGTCGGACGCGGCGGGCCGGCTGTACGACGACGGCGTCAAGGGCGCTGCGGTCTACAGGGACTAGGCGGGATGCCCGCGCCGTTGGGGCGTGGGGCATCAGGGAAAATGGCTGAGGCTTTGCCGGCACCATTCCCTAAGTTCGCGGCATACGACTACGGAATGGATTTCGCTCGGGGGCAGGTCCACATGGTGGCCGGGCCTGCCTCCTCCGGCAAGACAGCTTTCGCTCTGGTGTCAGCGCTCAAAATGAGGGTCCCGACCCTGTACTACTCGGCCGATTCAGACGCCAACACAATGCGCATTCGGTCAGTCGCAGCCCTGACGAAACATCCTCAGTCTCTGGTCAAGGAAGTGCTCTCGGCCGGCATGTTCAATGAGGAGTATGGGCAGCTTCTAGAGAGCCTGCCCATACGGTTTCAGTTCGACCCGACTGACCCCACGGTTGAGGACATCGTTTATGCGATGACGTGCCGTAAAGAGATCATGGGCGTCTACCCAACTCTGCTCGTTCTCGACAACTTGATGAACATCACCGGGGATGGCGGGGACGAGTGGCAAGCAATGCGACGGGCCTCAAAGGACCTGCACTACCTGGCCCGCAAAACTGAAGCCGCAATCGTCGTCCTGCACCACACTTCGGTTCCCAAGAACGAGGACGAGATAGAGCAGGCCCCCAAGCGGTCGCAGATTCAAGGCAAAGTCGATCAGATGCCGGAAGTCATTGTGACCATCGCTCACGAGCCGGCGACATCCAGCCTGTGGGTTGCGACAGTCAAGAACAGGCACCGCGCTTCGGACCTGATGGCCCGCTTCCCTTTCCGCATGTACGTGGACTATTCCCGGATGCAAATCACGGACGACTGCACACAAAGGAGCTACGACAATGGATGAGGCATTCCGCAGGTTCTTCCTGCACCGCAAGGTTGACGTCTCCGGTGTATCCGGAACCGGGCGGGTAGCTGAAGGGGTTCAGTTCTCTGACCGCCGCGTCGTGGTTCAGTGGCTCGTCCCCGGTCAGCCGAAGTCGACAGTCCTATGGGGCAGCGTTGACGAGGCCATGCAGATTCACGGCCACAACGGGGCCACCGAGCTTGTTTGGCTGGACCTGTGACCACCGCAGTGGAGTCCCGGAGCTTGCGCACGTTCAGCGTGCGCAAGCCGTTGGAAGACAACAGAGAAACCGAAGTTGGTGAGGGCTATCAGTTCTCCAACGGCGTAGTTGTTGTCTGGTGGGACGAGGGGGTTGCGGGTGCCGACCCTAACGGCGGCACCCTGACGGCTTACCTCACGGTGGACACCCTGTTGGAAGGCATCTCCCCTGACGGCTGGTCTCTGGTGTGGGGTGTGTGATGCGCCGAACCTGGCACGAGATCCGTTACGAAACGGGCGGCAGGTTCGCCCGGCTGGGGGTGCTCGACCGGTTCGGCGGCACCGTCAAGAAGATTGCGGCGGGTTGGCTTTACCCGAGCGGGGTTTGTCTAGTCCGCTACGACATCAATCTCGATCCCCGATTCCGTCCGTTGGGCTGTTTCAAGACGCTCTCTGAGTTTGTCGAATGGCATTACGAGCTGAACTTGCGGGCCTATGTCCAACCCCCGGTCTGGTTCGCACCCATCGTTAGGAGGTTCGCTGTGCAGAGGAATCTACCGAGGCCCTTTCAGGTGCGGGAGAACGAACCCCCGCACACGGTGAAAGCCACCGGCTGGGAATACACGTCCGGGGTGTGCATGGTCCGGCCCACTGACTTTCAGGCCCTGGACCGAGACACGATCGAGGCCTTCCCGTCGGCCAAGAAAGCCAAGCAGGCGGTTGGGGCTCGGGGTCAGCACATCGCGTGGGATGAGTAATGGTTCCCCCGGCCAAAATGACCATCGCTCCACGCATCTTCCAATTTCATGTGCCACTGCCCGAGCGGGCTATCAACCAGCCGCTGTGGTTGTCGCTGAATGACCGTGCCCATTGGACGAAGAACGGGGTACTGAAAAAGTACTTCCGTTCTTCCGGGTACGAACGGGCCCTTGACGCAGAGATTCCGCGACTGGATCGGGCTTGGATGGTGGCTGTTCTTTCTTTCGGTGACCGCAGGCGTAGGGACGCACACAACTACATGCCCACGGTCAAGGCAATCGTGGACGGGGCGATCGATGCGGGAGTTTTGGACGATGACGACAATACCCGACTGGTTGGCCCTGATCTGCGGGTTGATCCTGGTCGGGCTCGTGGCGTGCATCTGATCACGTACTCACTCACGGATGAAGAATGGGTGGCACAGCATGACTGGTAAGGCTATCGAGTTCAACCCCGAAGCATTCCGGGACATGACCGATCGGGTTCGTGAAGTGGTTCGCGTGCTGGAGGACGCTCACCGCTACTTCTGGGCCAAGGATCAGATGAACGCGGCCAGCAACTGCGCCGAGACGTTGCGGTCTCCTCTAGGGCGGGAAATCCTGGCGGCCTGCGAAAAGGCTGACGCGGTTCTGAGTGTCCTGTTGACGATTCGACGGACGCAAGGCGGGCTGCCGTGATCGGTGAAGTCCTCTCCCATTATGGTGCCGCCAATCCGGGCGGCACCTCCGGGTACAAGAAGATCCTGTGCCCTTTCCACAACGACAGCCACCCGAGCGCGGTAGTCAACTACACGGACCAGCGTTTCAAATGCTTCGTGTGTGACATCTCGGAAGACTCGATCGGCATTGTCCGCCTCATGGAACCGGGGATGGGTTATGAAGAAGCCCGGAAAGCGGTTGAGGAAATCTCTGGGGAGAGCTGCGACGACGTACGCGGCAGCTCTCCCACTGGCAGAGCGCTATTTGGCGAGACGCGGAATAGATCTGGCAACAGCAAGTCGGTGGGGTCTTGGCGTGGTCGACTCGACGGAGACGGGGCATGAGGCTTTTCGGGGCCGTCTTGCTATTCCCTACGTCGATGACTTGGGCGTGTATGGGCTCAAGTTCAGGTGCATGGCCGAGCACGACTGTAAGGACGACGGGTGCGCGAAGTACCTGTGTCCCACATCCCAAGACTGTTCCTTGTTCAATGTGCGGGCTTTGGATTCCCCCTCAGCCATCATCCACATTTGCGAGGGAGAAATGGACTGCCTTGTACTACAGGAGGTACTGGGCGAACCGGTCGTAGGCATCGCCGGGAGTACAGCGTGGGAGGACCATTGGCCTTTCCACTTTCAGGAGTACGAGCGGGTCATTTTGTGGCCTGACGGCGATAAGGCCGGCAGGGACATGGCCGCTAAGTGGCGCAAACAGTTGCAAGACATGGACGTCATCACTATGCCCCCAGGTCATGACGTGGGGTCCATCTATGCCGAGTACGGCCCGGACAAGTTGAAGGAACTCGCTGGCCTTGACGACGACACGGAGGTTGAGTCATGAAGCGCCCGAAGATTTTGAAGAACGCGGCCTACTGCAAGGTGTGCGACGAAGAGGTTGAGTCGGTGTCTCGTCACGACTTCAAGTCCTGCAAGTGTGGGCGCCTCTTTGTCGATGGCGGCAAGGACTATCAGCGGTTGGGGTTCCAGGCCATGAGCGAATGGGAAGATCGGAGCGTCCTCGACCCGGACGCGGTACCGGATGAGCCGGAGCACTACTACGAGACCATTCCGGATCTCCTGCCAGAAGAGCCCCCTGTGGTGCCCGTGGAGCCCCTACCGGCAGTGCCCTGGAGTCATTGGGCACCCCCAGAGCAGGACTTGGACACGGAGGAGCTGCGGGCCTGGCCCCCCAACACCCCCGGGGCCAACCTGCTCATCCTGGACGATCCAAACCCGGAACCCCCGCCGGCCGCCGGCCAGCCCGCTTACGTGTACACGCCGGTTCCGGACCTGGACCCCAGCGAGGCCAAGGAGATGGCGTCATGGTCGACGGGGGACTAAACGACGGCTACCTAAAGGGGTTCGGGGACGGCTACGCCAGGGCCGTGGTTGAACAGAAGGGGTTCAGCCCCGACGTGGAAAAATTGCAGGCAAAAGCCGACGCGAAAGCCGAGGCGAAACTAGAGAAGACACTGACCCGGTACCGGTACGCATTGCTGGGCGCATGTGCCATGGGTTTCGGTGCATTCTTGGGCCTGGTGCTAATGGGCCTGGCAAGTTCCCCAACTGTCCAAGTAGCACTGCTCTTCACAGGTATGCTGTTTATGGGAGCCGGAATCGCCATAGGGGCGTTCCTCTTCCGAGACAGGCTAACCCATGGGAATGAATCACGCGCTGGGGAATCCGGAAGTAGCAACCCTGATTGACACCGCCGCATACTCCGGATACCGGAAGTACAGTGAGTGGGTCAGCTACAAGCAACTACGAGAATTCGTGTGGCAGTACGCCATGTGCACGGGTGTCGTTGATGACGACAAGCCAAGCATTTCATTCATCGGGTTGGTGCGGTACGCCCACAAGCGTGCCGCACTAGCCAAAGCCCAGGGAATCCGCCGAGCCGAGAATGACCAAGTAAAATACACCCCCGGCATGGTACGGGAGCTGCTTCACGACGCGGCCGACCCGACATGGACCAACCAGGCGGCGACATCCACGGGCCGGGGTGGTGGAGACCCCGCCGTAAGTGGGAATTACATTGCCGCAGTCATGGACGTGCGAAGGGCATTCAAAAGCCTGACCTTCTACCAGCGCCGGCACCTGTTCTTCAAAGTAGTGATGAAGAGGAGCTCCGCCGAGCTGGCAGCGGAAGCGCAGTGCACGGTGAGGGCGGTTGACGCGGTAGTAGAGCGGGCGGTCAAGGCCATCTGTGCCCATCTCAATGGCGGAACAGCCCGGTATCCAAGATGAGCTTCTCCCCGTTGGGTCGGGTAATGACAAGTTCGTCCTTGTCGTTGACTTCAAGGGTGACGGGGCCGTTGTCGAGTTCCTCCGTCAACCGACCGTGCAAACTCCTCTGCTTACGAACCATGTCGGAGACGGTAAGCCCTAGCTCCGTCGCTTGGAGTTCCCAGGCAGTTTTTTCGTCAAGGGTTGTGCGGACCTTCACGTACGCGTCCCTACTCGGTACGGCCATTTCTTTACCCTTTCCAGCCACGAGGCCCCCCACCTTATCCGGGTGGGGGGCCTAAAGAATTTTTTATTGTTCCACTGTGGCCGGTCGGGTAGGTGATCAGTTCGCCTTGACCTCCTGCTGTTCCGGCTCGGCCGTAGCGTCGTTCCATGGTGCCAGTGCCTTAGTGCAGTTCAGTAGGTTCTTGTCCACGTGTACCCAGCGGGTGCCCTGGGCGTACACGGGTTTAGCACAGTGCTTGCACAGTATCGCCATGGGGGGCTCCGTACCTGTCGGGGGGTGCTCTTCCGTTGGTCCTGCTGCGTGGGGGTGCAGTAGGCGTTCCGGTGCGCCTGCCCTAGCCGAAGATGCCGCCACCCACGAACCGGTCAACCACGGCCCAGCCCAGGGAGAACAGGACGCAGCCCGTCATGCCAGCCAGGCCCAGGGACATGAAGGCGTTCATGCGGGGGTCGTCCACCTTCTCCCAGCCGGGCCGGGGGCGCAGCTCCTCGACGGGGGCAGTCTCCCGCGCCTTCTCCAGGGCCTTCAGCGCCTTGGCGGCCTCCCGGGTGGCCGCGTTGCGGGCCTTGTTCGAGGCCTTCACCTTCTTCCTGGCGGCCTTGCGGGTCGCCCTGGTGGACACGTGCCGCTTGGGCTCCGGTTTGGGATCAACGATTGCCCAGAAGTCCGCATCGTCCGCGAACGGGTCGGTCGGGGTTTCGGGGGTGTCGGTGACGATGGGGATTGCCTGTGTCACGTCAAGGTCAGTGGGCACTGTTCGCCCCTTTCTTGGTGGAGGCTTCAAGAATCCTTTTCAAGCACGGGTCGCATAGTAAAACCGGCTTGCCGTCTGGCAATTTCAGATCCTGCGTTAAAACCGTTCCGTCGCTGCATTCCCCACATTCACTGTCGTTACTCATCTTTTGCCCCCCGGATATGAAGAGAGGCCCCGCATTGGGTTCGGGGCCTCTCAGTTCATGTAAACCTAGAACCCTGTGTTGGTAGTCCAGTAGGCGCACCAGCCGCCACAGTTGGTGCCGTACAGGACCACATTGTGGTCATCCTGCAAGGTGAAGTAGGGGTTCTGAACCCCGGCCGTGTACGACTGCCACAGGACCGTATTGGTCCCGAACTTGTAAATCACCAAGTTGCCGTTGGACTGTTTCTCCCAGCGGGCGCCGACATTGCCGTTGGTGCCGCTCGCCCAGTAGACGTAGTTGTCACTGGTGGCGTACAGAACAAGGTTGCCGTCCTGCTGCATGACGAGCTTCTGGAACCCGTTGTTGAACAGGCACGTCGAGCCGCCGGAGGCCGTGAACGTGTTGTTCGTGGACCACCCGTTGACGCCGAACCAGCCGTACAGGTTCCAGTTCGTGTTGTAGCAGTGCGTCTGGCCCGGGTCGGGGTAGGCCATGAGCCCGGAACCACACGGATTCTTGTCGTGCCCGTACCACTCGGGCTTGGGCTTCCCGCTGGGTGCCGGCTTCGGGTTATCCGGGGTGCCGGTGGTCGCCGGTACCGGCTTGACCGGCGAGGGGGTGACGTCGGGAAGGGTGCTGTACGCCCGACCGTTGTACGCGGTGGTTGGGGCCGGTCCAGCGGTGGGCTGGTTGGTCGGGGGCACCTCCGTGGGCCGGTTGGTGGGCCTGGTGGTGACCGTGGGCGCGGGCCTGGGGGGCTCGGCCGGTCCGCTCGTCGACGGAGCTGCCGGGACGGAACAGGCCGCCGGGGTGCCAGGGCTGGCGTCTCCGCCTGTGGGCAGGACGCTGAAGCCGATGGCACTAGCCGCGATGACAGCGGCGGTGCTTACGGCTCCGATGAGGGTCTTTAACAACTTGGTCATACCTCCTTCAACGATCGATCTTGGTCAGTAGGAGAGATACGCGACGACGGACAAGGTGATGAAGCACCCTGCCGCCATGCCGAGAGAGAAGAGGAACAGTGAACGACTGACATGAAGTACGTACTGCAAGTGCACGAGCGTGGATCTCCTAGCGAGCCCTGAGGGTTGGTGGTCTTACCTCGACCCCGAACCGATCTCCGCAGCCCTGACGCAGCTCGGCGGCTTTAGCAACCGCTTCGGGCTTAGTGCCGAAGAAACGGGTATCGGTGGGGGTCTTGGTCGGATCGTCAAGCGAGTACTTGACGGCTAGCCACATGTACGTAGGACGCATGGCCGTACTCCTGCGGGGGAGGGACCCCCGGGTGACCTGGCGGGCTTACATCTTCGGGTGGCATTCGCCGCTGGAACCGCCCTCTTCGGCCCGCTAGGCCCAACCCCGGGGGTCAGCTTCTTGCGGGGGTTGCCTCAGAGCGAGATGAGGCACGTGCAGGCCCCGGGCTCGCAGACCTCGGGCTTCACGTCGGGCAGGTCGGCGTCGTCTTCGTCCTCACCCGTGGTCAGGTAGATGGGTCTCATGGTTGTGTCACCTCCTTCGGTGGTATGACCTAGGCTGGCCAAGCTCGTTCGGTTTCAACCTGACTGCCCGGGGTGTGCCTCCGGTCAACCTGGCCGCTTCACCGCTTGTGATCTTGGTAGTGCGCTAGGTCACAACTGTAGGACTCCAGACTGTAGGACTACAGACTAGGGTGTCAAGGGTCAACACGCGCCAGAGTCAGCCCGCCCGGCTCGGCACGATCAGCAGAGACATGCAAGGTGAGGGGCGGTAGCCTCAGGTCATGGCAACCGTGAATGCCAGGCGGCTCGGGTGGCTTCTCCGAAGCGACCGCGAGGCCATAGGCCTTTCCCAGCTCGACGTCAGTAACGAAACTGGCATCTCGCAGACAACGCTAGTCAAATATGAGAATGGTGGTGGCGTAGGTAGCGCGAGGGTATTGAGAGAACTCTGCGACCTCTATCAAGTCACTGAAGAACGGCGAAGGCTACTCGAAAGCCTCCGGTTACGCGGGAAAGAAAAAGGTTGGTGGGCTGCTGAGCCTTGGTCCGGGCTCGTTTCGCCAGCACACGAGTTGCAATGCAGTTACGAATTAGAGTCACATCGGATTCTGCGGTACAGCCCGAACATGATTTACGGCCTATTCCAAACCCGCGAGTACGCAACGGCGGTAACGGGCGGTCCCCTGAGCGACCCGGCTACGTTGCAGGACCGGATAGAATTCAGACTTGCACGGTGGAACGCGGTACGAAACCGGGTCACCCCACCCGACATAGTCACCGTCATTGACGAATCCGCACTACTCCGTCCGTTCGGCGGGCCAGTAGCAATGCATGGCCAACTCTCGCACATGCTGCACTTGCCCGAATGGGTGGATGTAAGGATCATTCCTCTTAACAACCCATCAATTACGGGAGGCATCGGATTCGCGCTATTTGAGATCGACGGCGAAGTAACAGCATCGGAAGACAGTTCCATTGCTGCGATTTACTACGAACGTGCGGACCAAATAGAGTCCGCGCAGGCGACCTTCAACCACCTGTTGAAATGCGCACACTCGGCAACCGATTCCCGACAGCTAATCAGCAGCACAATGGAAAGGCACTACCATGCTTGAGTTCCGCAGGTCCAGCAAGAGCACGAATGGGGATGGTGCCAACTGCGTGGAGGTTGCCACCAATGACACGGGCAGGGCGCATGTCCGGGACAGCAAGGACGTTACCGGCCCGGTCTTGGTGTTCACCGCCGCCGACTTCCGTACCTTCACGTCCGGGCTCAAGGCAAACCAGATCTAAGCCCGGCTGAGGCCCCACCCTTCACGGGGTGGGGCCTCTTTGCGGTCTAGGCACGGGTGTACGTCTCGAACACCTCCCGATCCGCTGTCAGTACCTCCACCTTGTCCACGACGCCGCTGGACAGCGCCAGGAGGGCATTGCTCCGAACCGCGTCTTCATCGTAAAGACTGGCCGTTGTCTGTGGCTCCTGGCCGTCCCTACTGAACCGCAGCCGGATGAACATCGTGTTGGGTGGCGTGGGCTGAATATCAGCCTTGATTTCCCTCATCGTGTTACCTCTTTCTGTCTGCCGAGACACGAAAAGGCCCACCCCCGGCTTGCGGGATGGGCCTCAATGAATCAGGGCAGTGCTATTTGTCTTTCAGGCCGTCCAAGTAGTTGCTGAGGGCCTGCTTTGCTTCCCGAACCTTGCTTACGGACTCCTCGACCCGGCGAGTCAGGAACTCGCGGTGACCTTCTTCCGTCTTGGCTGCCGCCGTGAACCGGGCCTGCCAGTCGTGGTAGGTCTCGCTGGCGTTCACCCACTGTTCGGCCAGGAACATGACTTCCGCGTGATCGTCCTCGCTGAACGGCACTAGTCCTCTTCCTTGTTCAGGTCCACCCACTGGTAGCCGAACACGTCGGGGTCGAACACCTCAAGCAACCGCTGACCCTTGGCGTCATCGTCGCCCATCAGTTCGACCACCACGCCCGGGTTGGCGTCACCCCCGGGCAACCGAACCTCCCGGATGACGAACCCACAGTGATCCTCGGGAAGAATGAGCATGTTCGCGGGGTCACCCACTTCCATGCGCTGGCCGTACTCGTTGTGCAGATCCCAGTCGGGTTCCACCTGTTCCCCTTTCTGCGTCCTGACAGGACATGGGTCGGCACGGACCTATTGGGTGTCCGTGCCTCACCAAATCATGTCAGTACTAGCCCTCTAGGTCTTCGAGGAATCGCCACAGTTCTTCCACGAGGCATTCCAGCCGGAAGTCCCCGCTGTCCCCGTTGCGGGCTTCCACGTACATTTCTAGCTGTGCGGCGAGTTCAGACAACTGCACCTCATCAGCGTTGCTGATGACATCGGCCATGTCGGCTTTCTGAACCCGGACGTAGTTGGCCATTGTTCAGGCTCCCGAATCTTCTCTTGGCTTGCGCATCACCCGTCCCCGCATTGCCGGGAACTGCGGCAGCTCGGGATTTATACTCCCCGGAAGTGGACCCATGTGCAGGGTCGACGGCTTGAAACCTTCCCCGACGAGCATCGGATACCACACGTACAGGAAAGCAATGGCCTCGAACGGGACCCACGAGCTTCCCGCTTCAAGGCGCAGCCGGTAACCCATGCCGGGCTTCCCGTCCTTCACGTCGACTCGGTCGACGCTCACCCCGTGCACCATGTTGCCGTTGTGCATCATGAACGCGACAGGTCGGCCCTCAAGGGCAATCAGGTTGGCGCCCTCTTCCCAGTCCCCGCCAATGCGGAGCGTTTTCGGCTGGTTCACCTGGCCCCCTTCTCCCTGGCCTTGACCACGCACTTTTCGAGTGCCTGCGTCAGGGTCAGATCGTAATACCCCTGAGCGTTGCGCCAAACCCCGTCCGGGTCTGGGCTGGTCTCGGTCACCATGTACTTCCACTGGTACTCGGAAAAGTCGTTACAGACGACCATCCACCGGTTAGGGGCCATGGAAAACTGTTCCGGAAGGGGCACGGCGATGACCACAGTGCGACCGCTGACTGTGACGGGCTTTTCACGGTGCCCGTCCTCGCTGTCTCCGCAGTGCCTGCACTGCCACGGCCTACGGGAATGCGCCGAGAATTCGTGCTTCTCCACTAACCTGCCTTTCTTTTGACTGAACAGGTCAGGCAAAGCTAATCGCCCCCCACGATTAGCCCTCCCGTGTCTTGTTCAGGCACCCGGTTCGACTTCAACCCACTCGCCCAGAACCCAGGCCTTTGCCGTTACCTTGACGGTGGCCTCATTATGCCACGTCTGTGCATTCTCTACAGTGAAGGGCACCGGCGACTTCTTACCCCGGTTGACCTCCACTTTGCACGTGTTGCAGTGCCACCACACCCCATCCTTTTCCAGGAACAGGCCTACTTCATGGTCGGCACCGTGCATGTCTGTGACGACAATAAGCGCGTTCACTCTTCCCCCTCCTCGAACATGTTCAGGGCCGTCTTGCCGGCCGCCATGTGGTTGATGGGCGAACCGGCCTCCAGGTCCCGGCCCTGCGTCAAGGGCTCACCCTCACCCGCCGGGTTGTCCCAGATGCGGTACCCCCAAAGGCCGGGGTACTCGTCACCCACGTACCCGCCCCCAACCTTTTCCACCTCGATCCACACCTCGCCGTAAACCCTGCTGTCGTACTGAAAAACGAAGTCGGGTTCGAAATCACGAAGGTCCGTGTACATTTTCGTATTCCTTTCCTTTGACTAAACAAGTCTGGCAAGGCTCACCCACAAAGGTGAGCCCTCCCGAGTCCCGCTCAGGCGCAATCGAACCACGTTTCGAACACGGGCCAGAAGTTCTCCAACGTCTCGTCCCCCACGCACAGCTTCGCAGCCATGTCGGATGCCGTACCGAACATCTTGAAACCGTTCTCGTCCTCCCACCCGTAGTGGTCCCACAGGAAACCCGCCAGGCGGTACCTCTCGGCCAAGTACTGGCGGTAAACCTCCCGGTAGGATTCGTTGTGCGTTCCCGACCGCTCCTCGACCTGAGCCATTGCGGCGTACGCGTTCTGTCCGATGCCGACCATGGACAGGATCGCGTCCTTAGCCTGCTGCTTGTTCATCGCCATTTCTGTTCCTCTTTCCATTGGCTGGACAAACCAAAGGCCCAACAAGCCCTTGCGGGTATTGTTGAGCCGAAGAATGCACAGACAGAACTAGCGGGTTACGCCTCTTCCCCGTCTATGATGTTGACGGACCGGTAGACATCGTCCCCGTCCACCACTCCACACGAGAGACGCTTGTGCGTCAGGTCCCGACCGGTAGTGAAGGCCAGCAGGTACGCCTTTTTCGCAGCCTCGACGTGCGAGGCAGCCTCAATGTGGAATGTGGGCAACTGATGACCGTTCACTTCCCACGTGTCTTCATAGCGCCACGATGCAATAGCCTGCACTTGATACATGGCCCTACTCCCGCCCTCTCGGCCCGAACTTGTCGATGAAACGCTTCGACTCGTGAATGGGACGCCGGTAAAGGGTGTCCCCACCGGGGCCGAAGAAGCGCTTAGCCTGCCGTGCCTGGTCAGGGGTCAACCCGGAAGCCCAGCATTTCGAGCTGCCTGCCCAATTGTGGGCACCCATTGCACCGTTACGCAGAATGAAGGTCTTGCGCTGGCATCCCCCTGAGGGGCAGTACACAAACGGCTTCTCTTTCATTACACCTCCCTTGATCTGAACAGATCAAAGAAGACTCATCCCCCGGAAGGATGAGCCCTCTTGTGTCCGGTTCAGGTCCGGGCCTACCTAGGCCGCCTTGGCGGTAGCGAACGGGTCGGCCACGCTCGCCGGGATGGAGCTGGACGGCTTGACGGACTCCACCGACTCCACGCCCAGGGCGGCCTGGACCAACGACAGGGGGGCGTGCGTCGTGTCCCTGTCGACCGAGACCTGTCCCTGTCCCCCGGCCATGAGGGACTCACGGAGCTTCGTCGCCGCCAACCGCTCGTCAAGAGCCTTGCGCCCGATCTCGACCATGTCCTCCGCGAGCCTGCCCGTTGCCTTCACCTTGTGCCCCAGCTCCTTCAGGATGGCCCGCAACTCCGCGTTGTTCCACGTGCCGCCCGTACCCGCCGGGGGCGCACTGACGGGCTTGTTGTTGCCGACGACGGCCGGGGTCACCTCGCGGGACAGCTCCCGGAACTCCTTCATGGTCATCTCGTCGGCGCACTCCTCGTGCAAGTCGATTTCCGTCCAGCCCTTGGCCTTGCTGCCGCTACGGGGCGACACGTAGCCCTCCTCGACCTCCATGGGGAGCGTGCACTTGTCGCACTTAACGTTCGTAACGTGCTTGGCGTACACCTCGCGGGTCGTTTCCTTGGTGCTCACGATCGGCCCGTCGAACGTGTCCCGAACGGTGGTCGTGATGTACTGGAGACGCTTGCCACCGGGAACCTTGATGAGCATTTCATTTCTCCTTTACCCTTGTCCGTTCAACTGCTGAACAGATCAAAGAAGGCTCACGTCCCATCAGGGAAAGTGAGCCCTCTTGTGTCCCCTTCAGTCAATTAGCCCACCAATGCGGGCAGCTATCGAGTTGTTCGGGCAGTTGTCGTCATGCCCCGTCGGGTCGAGGTAGGGCGTTTCGCAGGCCCAGCAAGCCACCCAACACACCGGTACCGCATCGAGCCAGTACACGTAGCCGACCCCACGCCCGTCGAATAGGCGCACAGTTCCCCTCTCAGTCACCTTGTCATTGACCACGAACGTGTCGGTGTACTCGCCACCGGTCATCATTGCCACAGTCATGCCCAGGATGACCTTGTCCGAATGCATCATCTGAACGTCCACTACCGCACCACCAGCACAAGGAACAGCCCACACGTGCAGTAAGCGGAGACTGCGAGCTGACCAGCCAATTGCACGAAACGGCGAGACAGCATCCTGTCGAAGGCGTCAATCATCTTGCCGAGCATTTAAACCACTCCTCCACTTGCTTTACATTGAGACATTGCAGCCCCATTGTGGGACACATCCAATATGGGACCGCCGTATAGGTCAGCCCAGACTTTTCGCGCCGTACGCATCAACCAAGCTCAGAAACGCACCCCAAGATTTGGGAGTGGGAGCTACGTAAGGGAAGCGCACACGAGCAAATTAGATATGCCCCACCAAAGAACAACAATGCGACTAAACCGGAGCTGCGCTATGTCATCGCACAGTCAACCCGCTTAGCCCCGCCACGCACTCTTGCCACTGAGTCGCGCTTTAGGTCATCCCCGTGAGAAGTGGCTACGTCATCCCGACGCGTTTTCTCCCCCGGGGGATTTGGCTCTATCCGCTATTGAGTTCTCAAAGAACTAGTGCCCCGGTCGGGTTGCCTTTCGAGCTATCTCCCGGGCCTTGCCGTAGTGCCTTCCTCCTTCTCCCTGATCTCCGGTGGCTCTGACGCTTGCCTGAGTGGCTTAGCGGAGCGCTTCCGGGCCTTTCGATTTCCCCGTGTCGCTTGTTCAGCGGCACATCAATATGAGAACACACGTGGTCCGGTTGTGGCAACACTTGTGGCCACAGATTTTCAAGGGTGACGGTGCGGAGGTAGAAGGAAGACGCGCGCGGTACGGCACAGACCCTGATCCGTCAATAGGCCAAAGATCCGATACGGAAATAGCCGAACGGTCAGCCGATACATGATCAACCCGGAAAGGCAACCACCTCAATACGGGCACAGCGGGCGATGTCCAGAATGCTAGGACAAGCAAAATGAGGGCCTAAAACAAAACCCGAGAGGGAAGGGAAGCAGCAACCCCAGAAAGGCCGTCCACGTGGCCCACAGAGCCCATATCGACAATACGTAGCAGTAACGTCACGCCACCCAAGCCAGGCACCCCGGCGCACCCAAGCTAAGAGGATTAGTCTGCGCTTGTGAAGGAATTCACAAGGTGCCCGTGATCCGGCTGTGATCAGTGATATATGACTGAACGCGCGTTAATGCCGATACAACTGCATGTATTGCGTGGGCACATATATGCATTATTCACATACCCGACCCAAATGGGGCAAGCTCCACATTTCTGAATGGGTGCGTACCACATCGTAAGCTGATTCTTGGGGGGTACCCAATGAAATGTGGACACATGCGGACCGACCCGACCCTTTTAACAAATCGGACATCACAGTATAATATATCGACTCGTAAATTTCCTATAATTCTGATCGAGCGTTGTGGATGCGTGTACCCGTCTACGCGTGCCCCTGGTGGCCGTTGAGCTCCGATTCGGACATAGACGCCCCTGATGTGAGATGGCCCCTGGGCTGCGCCTCTGGAGTGTGACGAGGATCACACGAGGGGTGCGTGTTCTATTTTGGCGAAAATCCCCGTGTGAAACGCGTAAGGGTAGAAGGGTATTTTTCTCCCCGTGGGTCGCCGACAAGCGCGACGGGGAGGGGGGATAAAGGGGGGTGGGGCTCCGGCCCTTCCTCCTGGCCCAATTGGCCGGAAGAGCCTAGAAGCGATTCCGGCCAATTCTTACTCCTGGTATTACTAACCTCCCTTCGGTCGGTTAGTAAAGGGAGTGCCGCTGAAAACACTAATGGCCCGTCGTCGCTTTGTGGGCGACGCGGGCTAATTGAGTGAGAGCCTTGACCGAGCGGGTTTGTTCAGTGGAATAAGCCAGGGGGCTACGAAGCTCCACTCTTAGGTTGCGCTCCTCCGCCCCGAATAGTTGGCGGTCAAGGGAGCTGAGAATTGCGCATCACACCATAGGGAACCCGGCTGGCCGAGTGGGGATCACTCCACGGATTACTCCCCGAAGTCGGCCGGGTCAAGGGCAGATTGTTGCAGCGCGAGTTCTGGTCACCCGTCGCGGTGACCTCGCGCATGGAGGGTGTGTGGTGCACATGGTGCAGGTCCGCATAACGCAGAACGGCAAAACCGCCGGCAAGAGAACACCAGTCGGTGATCTGAAAAAGGCCGTGCTGATGTACATCGCTAAGGGCGAGTCGGTGTCTGCCGCCGTTCAGCGTGTCGGCCGGACAATGCAGGCCTACGCTCTCTGGCGCGGAAATGACCCTGAGTTTGCTGCCCGGGTTGACGCCCTCCGTAAGGGCGTCAAGAAAGAAGTCCCCGACTTCCCCGAATTCTGCGAGAAGTATCTGGGCCAGAAACTGTGGTGGCATCAGTTGCAGTGGTTCGACATGCTTGAAGGACGCCCGCCCCGGGATTTGCACCCGGCGCAGACGTACGAAGAGGGTGAGCCGAACTATCTCCTGATCAACACCCCGCCTGAGCATGCGAAGTCGACATCGATAACCGTCAATTACGTCACCTGGCGCATTGCGAAGGACCCGAACATTCGCGTGGTCGTGGTCAGCAAGTCCGCAGACATGGCCAAGCAGTTCCTGTACTCGATCAAAACGCGGCTAGACCACCCCAAGTACAACCGGCTTGCCCAGGACATTGGACCAGTCGGCGGCTGGAAAGAAAATGCCGCCATCTGGTCATCGGATCAAATCTACCTCGGTGGAGACGAACGCGACTCCGGCGAGAAGGACCCCACAGTACAGGCCCTGGGTATTGGCGGGCACCTGTACGGGGCCCGATCCGACTTGATCATTCTTGACGACTGCGTCGTTCTTTCAAACGCCGCCGAGTATGAAAAGCAACTCCGCTGGGTGCAGCAGGAAGTCATGACCCGACTCGGGCCGTCCCAGAAACTCCTAGTCGTCGGAACCCGAGTTGATTCGATCGACCTTTACCGGGAGCTGCTCGACGGGGAACGCTACCCCCTCGGCGTCTCGCCCTGGACCTACATGAAGTCGCCGGCCGTGCTTGAGTTCGCGGACGACCCGGCCGACTGGGTAACCCTCTGGCCGAAGAACTCGGTTCCGTGGCTCGGCTCGAAAGACGTCCCCGGGGAAGATGGGCTCTACCCCCGCTGGGACGGGAAATACCTGGCCAAGCGCCGGAACGCCCTCGACGCCAAAACGTGGTCCATGTGCTACCAGCAGATGGCCGTCAGCGAGGACGCCATCTTCTCCCCGGAGCATGTTCGTGCCGCAGTCAACGGAATGCGTTTCTGCGGCAAAATGAGCCCCGACACTGGTGTTCCCGGAATCCGTGAGCGCGGCATGGAAGGCCTCTACGTCATTGGGGGCCTGGACCCCGCCATGACGGGGGACACGGCCATGGTGGTCCTCGCCATCGACCGGCAAACGTCTCAACGCTGGGTCCTCGACGTGCAGATCCGCACAGCCCCAACCCCCACGTGGATACGCGAAACAGTTAAAACCCTCAGCGACTCCTACGGCATTCACGAATGGCGAGTTGAGAAGAACGCGTTTCAGATCTTCCTCACCCAAGACCCCGAATTGAACAAATGGCTGGGGTCAAGGGGCATTATCCTCGCGGAGCACTTCACAGGCCGAAACAAAATGGACGTTGAATGGGGCGTTGCCTCAATGGCCCCGCTATTCAGTCAGAAGCTGATTAACCTTCCGTCTACGCGTGCCGAGCCCGTTCGAATGCTCGTGGACCAGCTGATTACGTGGCAGCCGCAGACCAAGGGTAAAACGGATGCGGTTATGGCTCTCTGGTTCGCTGAGATCCGTGCACGAGAGTTGGTCATTGCGGCAGGTAATAAGCGTGAGCACAATTTTGCACCTAACCGCTTCCTCACTAATCGCGGGAAGGCTCAGCAAATCGTCGTGAACTTGAATGACTTTGCGGCGGTCCAGATGCAGAGGTGATCCCATGGCACTAGGCCCAACGGGTGTTTTGAAGAAGTGCCGTGACCTCCAGCGGCGCTATGCCGCAACCGATCAGGTGTGGCGGGACGTAAAGACGGTTCGCCAGGGAAACATGCATCTCCTTTTCCCTGACTTGGCGGTCGAGGGGCTTGAAAAGCCGATCATTGCTAATTTCGTGGACGTATGCGCCCGCGACTTGGCGGAGCTGATTGCCCCTCTTCCGGCAATCAATACGTCGTCTGCGTCTATGTCTTCGGACTCGGCTAAGAGGTTTGCCGATAAGAGGTCGAAGATTGCTCGGAACTATTTCCAGCATTCCCGCCTTGATGTGCAAATGTTTATGGCTGCCGACCAGCACATTACTTACGGCGTCGGTGTGTTCATCATCGAGCCTGACTTTAAGAACAAGCTGCCCCGCATCACCGTAGAGGATGCGATGGGCGGCTACGCGGAAGTTGACCGGTACAACCGGATCATTTCTTACACGCGGCGCTACTTCAGCGAGGCCGATAAGTTGGCCGTTCAGTTCCCGGAGTACGCGGATCAGATCATGCGTGTGGGAAAGTCGGGCCAGTTTGGTGCCCGGGGCCAGGTCGAGCTGATCCGCTACATGGATGCCGACCAGGTCAGTCTCATGATGGTGGCCGGCGAACCCGTGTTTCTGACCTCGGCTGAGAACAGACTGAAGGAATGCCCGGTTGTTCTGGCCCGTCGCTGGGGCCTGGACAACGAGGACTATCAGGGCCAGTTCGACAGCGTGATTTATGTCCAGCAGGCCCGCGACATTCTCAGCAAGTTGAACCTGGAAGCGATCACTAAGGCCGTGCAGGCTCCCATCGCTATTCCTGCCGATGTGCAGGAGTTCGCCATGGGGCCCGATGCTCGTATTCGGAGCAACAACGCCAAGGACATTCACCGGGTGGATTTGAATATCCCCCCGTCCGCGTTCCAGGAAGAGCAGCTCCTACTTAATGAAATGCAGCAGGGTGCGCGTTACCCGGCAGCTCGGCAGGGAAACCTGAAGGCTTCCATCATTACCGGTAAGGGCGTTGAGGCTCTGACCGGAACCATGGACACGCAGGTGAAGGCGGCGCAGCAGTGCTTTGCTGAGGCCTTTGAGCGCATCATTGCGATGTGTTTCAAAATGGATGAGCTGTATTGGCCGGACACGGTCAAGAACGTCCGTGGTACGCAGAACGGCACCCCGTTTGAGATTGACTATTCCCCCGCTAAGGATATCAAGGGTGAGTATCATTCTTCGGTCATGTACGGTTTTGCTGCCGGCCTCGACCCGAACCGTGCCGCTGTGCTTCTCCTCCAGCTTCTTGGTGCTGGTGCTATTTCTAAAGACTTTTTCATGCGGCAGCTCCCGTTCGAAATGGACGTCACGAGCGAGCTGAACCGCATCACTCTTGAAAATACCCGTGAAGCCCTGATGCAGGGTGTTTACGCGTATGTGCAGGCTATTCCGGCCATGGCACAAAGCGGCATGGACCCCTCAGAAGCCGTTATGAAACTCGCTGCGATCATCCACGGGCTTCAGAAGGGTAAGGCGATTGAGGATGTGGTCTCGTCTGCGTTCGCTCCACAGGTCGATACAAGCCTGGCTCCTGCGCCACCCCCAGGGGGCGAAATGGGTCCGGGCGGGCCTCCTGGTACTGGCCCTGGCGGCGATTCTATGGGTGGCCTTGCTGGTGGGCTTTCTCCTTCTGGTCTCATGCGTGGAGTCCCCCAGGGGCAGGCTGGCATGGCACCTGGTGGGCGTCCTGATCTCCAAGTCATGGCAGCCGGACTAACGGGTGCCGGTAAGCCTTCAATGTCTGCGTCTGTGCTCCGTCGTCGGGGTACTGGATAGGAGTAACCATGTCCGACATGAATCCCCTCCCGGGTAAGTCCAAGGAGGGCACTTGTGCTTCTTCGGCCCCGACTCCGGCCCCTTTCCGTGGCACTTCCCCGGGTAGTGGCGACCCGACCGACAACGTGACCATTCCGGGCCGTGTCGACTACGGCATTACGACCAAGAACACCCCGGGCACCCCCGGGAACAGTGGCGCAGCGAACAAGGTTGCGCATCCTCAGGGGAATGCGGGGGCGTGATGACTTTCGCCAAGCGGGCCTTCCTGAAGGCCGTCACAACCTTTTCCGCGTCCCTGGCGTCTTTCCTGACTGCCAACGCGACGGGCCTTTTCAATGTTGATTGGAAGATGGCTCTTTCCGTCTCGGGTTTTGCCGCCCTCCTGTCGGTCCTGGCGGCTATCAAGAAGCTCGACCCGGAGGCTGAGGGTTAGGGGTATGCCGATGACTGACGAGGACGAGGATTCCGTCACGCCTCTGCCTGTGAAGTTCTCCCCGTGGAACGCGGCCTGGATTGTTTGCAGTTTCGCTGAGAATCTGGCCGCTACCGTCGAGGACTTCTTTTCTGATTTGGGCCTCCTCTGTGGGGCTCATGCACGCTGGGAGGCCGACCGCACAGCTTTTGCTGATCGCACTAGAGCGGATATCGAAGCTCTCCCTTAGCGAGAGTGAGGCACCTTTTCGGGGGTGCCTCACTGAAAAAGACTTTAGCGAAAGACTTTATCGGGGGTGGTCGTGATGGCTGGACGCGGCGGATATCAGGCCCCGGCTCACCCTGCCCCCGTCTCCCCGCCCGGTGCTCTGTCCCAGCGCACTGACGGCGGACCCGGGCAGCCTGTTCGGTCAATACCGAACGCCGAATACGGGGAACAGCAGACTTTCAGGTCCGACCAGCAGGGTGCACCCATGGCTCAGGCCGCCGCGCCTGGCGGCGGTGGAGACCCGGCGATGATGTCGGCCGAGCTGTCCCGGGTGGTCGGCCTCGACGCACCCAGTCAGCGACCAGGGGAGCCGATCACCTCTGGGGCCGATGCAGGCCCCGGCCCGGACATGGCTTCCCTCGCTATCGATGACCCGGCGACCTTGGCCCGGTACCGCAACCAGCTCCAGACGATGGAGCTCCTTGCCAACATGCCCGGCAGTTCGCCGGCTCTGCGCATCTATGTGCGCGCTCTGCGGGCGGTGGTCTAGGTGGGGATCGGTAGCTGGTTCTCGGACATGTGGAACTACTTCGATGAGAAGGCGGAGTTCAAGCCGCAAGAGCAGCAGCAGGGCATCGGCGGTGTCACTGACTTTGCCGGTATCTCCGCTGGCGGTTTCGACTTCGGCGGCTACTCCCGGACCAACGCGGAGAAGGCCGCCCCGAAGATCGCTGCGGGTGTGGAGAATGGTTTCCTGTCGGGCCTGGCGGCGTACCGGGACATTCTTGGCAGCGTGGGAATGCTGTCTACCATGTCGGCTGGTGCGTCGCAGCCTATGTTCCGGGATTCCCGTACTGGCGAGATGCGCCGTGTTGACTCCGGCTGGGATTCGTTCTCGCGGGGTGTGGGCGAGCTGGCCGGTTCGGCTGGTGGATTTTTTGAGGCTGGAACGACGCTGATTCCGGGCGGTAACGAAATCATCGAAGCAGACAACTGGCTCTACCATGACGTTTTCTCGCGGGCTCTCGGGACGTACGCGTTCGCGGCTAAGGCCGGTTGGGACTCGGGTAACCCGTTTGCTCTGCCGTCGCTTGTGGCTACTACGGACTGGGAGACGTGGCGCCAGGCCTGGAATGACACGCGTAAGGCCTCTTGGGGCCAGGCGACAACGTATCTTCTGGGTGGTGCTGATCCTCGCACCATCGAGGGCAAGATGAGGTATGTGGGTAACCCGCAGACGGCTGAAGGCGCGGGTTGGGAAAAGTGGATGTCGGGCTCGATCGACTTCGTGGGCAATATCGCCCTAGACCCGTTGAACCTTGCCCCCGGCGGCCAGTTGAAGAATGTCGGGAAGCTGAAGGTTGGGGCGAAGTTCCTCAACTCGGCAGAGGGCATCGCTATGCGGGAAGCCTCGGCTGGCTCCGGTTCGTACGTGGACCGGCTTCACGCCGTTGCCGCCGCTGCGCCCAGCTCTGAGCATTTCCGCCTTGCGACGATGCCGGCCACTACTAAGGGTGCCCCGCTGTCTGTGCTCCTGACGGACGCTGCGAAGAACGGCACCTACAGCGACTTTCACAATATTCTGATGGCGTCGGTGGGTGACCCCGATGCTCTTGCCCGGTTGGCTTCTGAGTCTTCCCGGTATGGCTACGCCATGTCCCGCAAGTACGGACAGAGCGCTTTGAATGAAGCGACTCTCCGCAATGGCCTTTCGCAGGCCGCTACGGACATGAGCCTTGCCCAGGCGGACACCGCTACTCGGGCTCTCCTCGACTCGATGGTGCAGGACGGGTATGTGCCGGCGAAGGTTCAGGGTGCCCTTGTTGGCCAGTACATGCCGGACCCGGGTAAGTGGGGCCAGCTCCGTGCAGGCTTCCAGTACTCCGTTATGGACGTGTCTTACCTGGGGGCTGATGACGCGAAGGCCCTGAGTCAGGTTGTGACGGGCAAACTCGGCCCAGTGGGTAAGGCTGTAGCCCCGGGCGTTGAACTCGGCGCTAAGGCCATTACAGCGGGCCTGAACGTGGCTGGGAAGATCGCTGTCAAGGCCGTCAAGCTCGGCATGCCCAGTCAGGGCTATGCGAAAATGGTTGACCTGTACGACGAGACCAACACAGTCAACTACGTCCGGTCCAACTGGCAGAGAAGTGGCATGTCCCCGGAACAGGTTGACTTCTGGGTGAAGAAGTACGCGGAAGCCGGGAGCCCGCTGGCCCGTAAAGAGGCCATTGAGATGGGCGAGGGCGCAGCCCTCCAGTCCATCGCCGCTAAGCACGGTTGGACCAAAGCTCAGGTTGAAGAGGTCATTCCCCAGATTGCGGCCCGCAGGGCTTCCCTGTCGTCGGCTCTGAACTCGTCGCGGAAGTACCTGCCGGCCGAGCTGCGCAAAATCGCGCAGCAGTATGTCAGGGAAGGCAACTACGCGAAGGCCGAGTTGGCGAAGAAGTACGCCCAGGACGTGGAAGACAAGATTGCCTCCGGAGACCTGCCGCATAGCTACCTGGTGGCAAATGACCCGGACATGAACCCGCTGTTGATGCCGACCCGCAAGCTCAAGCTTGATGTTGGGGAAGCCAACCGGCCCGTGCTGGAATCTCAGCTCACCGAACAGGTTCCGATGACGGACTGGCGGGGCTTCTCCGCCCAGCTCGGTTGGCTGCGTCGGGGTACGCCCGCGCAGCCGTGGGACACCCTTGGGGACAAGGCACTTGCTACCGGCAACCGGGCTGTCGGCACCGTCACGACGGGACTCGTCAACAATGCGGACCGTGTTACTCAGGTGTGGAAGAACCTTGCCTTGACCCGGTTCGCTCAGTTGCCGCGCAACCTTTCCGACGACCTTCTGAGGGCGTCTTTCAAGTGGTCTGGCTGGCGGTTGCTGGCCGACGGGGTTACCGGTGTTAAGAACGCTGCCCTGAATCGAACCCGGGACTTGAAGACTCTCGGGGAGCGTCGGCAGGAACGGAAGGCTATCAGGGCCAAGGACAATGATTGGTCCACGATCGAGAACGTGCCGGCCAATGCGGTTGCAGCGGCTCCCGGTAACGTGATTCTCGGTGGTGACCTTTCGTACAACAAGGCTCCCAGGCGTGAAGCTCCCCCGATTGGTGGCGCCCAGCATGTTGGGGCTCCGACGATGACGAAGGGCACCTCCCAGCCGACGACGCAATACAAGACGTACACGGCGGCGTTTGCGGATGGCGCCATGCCTCTAGACGTGTACCTGAACTCTGTCGAGTTCCACGGGGTCCACATCGGGGATCTGCCTTTCGAGGAAGCCACCTTCTTGCAGGCCTACCAGGATGCCATGTCCGCTACCACGGACGTGGCGAAGGCCAAGCAGATTTCCCGCACCTATGTGCACGCGATGACGGACCTTGCCATGTGGCGCATGGGTAAAGACAAGTACCGTCAGCCGCAGTGGCAGCAGGAAATCTTGGATGACCTGACTAACCGGACCATCAAGGGCCAGCAGGGAAAGACCGGTTCGGATCTGCGGGGCTCAAACATTGTGGACCCGTTCACCGGCCATGAGCCCAAGTTTGACGGGCAGCCGACCGATAACTTCACCCTTTCGAAGTCTCGGCGGTTCAGGCTTCATCCGGAGGGCAATCACCTGTCCACCGACAACCTGTATGACTATGTGGTTGCGAACGCCGATGACCTGCTACGGCCGGACACGCTTCTCTACATGCGGCACTCTCCGGACGGGTCAGTTTCCCTGTCCATTGCTACCGCTAAGCGCAAGCTCCTGGACGAGAAGCACGCCATTAAGCCATCCGCGTCGCACAGGTATGCGACTCGTACCAAGGACTGGCAGACGACGGGTTCAACCGGAGTGACCCTTCACACCGCTGAGGGGCCGGTCAAGTTCGAGGGCGCTTTCGAAGGGCAGGACGGCCAGCAGTTCCGGGCTCGTATGCAGGCCCGGGGTCGTGACGACAACTACGCCTCGGAGTTGGCCAACACCCAGGTTCAGCGCATGGTCACTATGGCTGGTGACGGGTGGCAGACGTACACCCCGGAAATGACCGGGTACTCTGCCGCGCTGGAACGGGCTATGAATCGTCAGATCGCCAATGACACCTTGGGGAAGAAGTTCTTGCGGGGCGAGTTGCAGACCGTTGACGACGCTATTGACTGGATGGAACGCACCCCAGCCGGGCGGGCCTACGTGGACCGCATGGGGCATGAGGAGTCGAACTACACTCAGCGTCCCTCGACCGTGAAGGCCATGGTTGACCGGTACTTCCCGGCGGCCGACACCCCGGAGGGCCAGGCCCTGAGGGCTAAGGCTCTTGACGGTACGGCTGAATACCGTGACTTCGTCAAGGTGATCCCAGAGGGTGAGCCCATGCCGCAGGTGCATGGTGCGTCTATTGACTACTCGATGGGCAACGGCCCCTTTGTTGAGATGCTGCGCAAGTTCGCGGACAAGTTCACTAGTGAGTTCATGGACAAGCCCATGGACCGAATCAGTCGTTTCCCTGCGGCGTCGGAGCGGTATCAGTACCACCTGAAGGAAGGCGTCGACAACGCCGACTTCTGGGCTTCGACCAAGGGCGAGACGTATTCGGCTGAGGCTGTTACGAAGATTCAGGCCCATGCTCGGGATATGGCGATGGCGGACGTCAGGCACTTGTTCTATGACACGACGTTCCGCAGTGACCTTGCTTCCTCGACTCGGTTCATCATGCCGTTCTCCTCAGCCATTCTGGACAGTGCCAAGACCTATGGGGAATTGGCGTTGAACAACCCGCTGAAGGCCATCCAGATTTACAACTTCTGGCAGGCACCGGAACGCAACGGCATGATTCAGGACGAGCATGGAAACCTGCTCATCGTCAAGGATGGTGAAGAGCATTGGTACGCCATGGAGAACGGGCAGCAGGTCGAGATCGACAAGGGCCTGGTTGGCGAGTCCCGCTATGTGCACATCAACCTGCCCGACTCGCTCGGTAGGCAGATGGGCAAATGGCTGTACGGGGTGGACGTCAAAACCCCGGTGCTCATCAACAAGGACAACCTGAACGTGTTCCTGAATTTGCCGACGGCTGGCCCGATGGTGGCTTTGCCCACGGCGTTGTTCCTGAACTCCAACCCGGAGTTCAGCGACAACGTGATGATTAACAAGTTCATCCTCCCGATGGGGCCTACCGCTAGTCCGTGGACGTCGGTTGCCCCTTCAACGGTGCGGACGGCTTGGAACGCCTTCAGTGAAGATGACGACCAGTCGAACAAGATGCAGGCTCTTGCCATCTATCAGGCGGAGTTGGTCGAGTACTCGCGGGGTACCAGGAACAAGCCTCCGACCATTCAGGAAGCCACGGCCCTTTCGGCTCACATGAAATGGCTGCGGTTCATGGTCGCTTTCGCTTCTCCGGCCTCGACTCAGTTCAAGTCGCCTTACCAGCCGTACATTGACTCCTACCGTCACTACCAGGCGTCGTATGGCCGTGAGGCCGATGCCCGGTTCTACCAGGACTACGGCAAAGAGTTCTTCGGATTGACGATGGCTGCGAGCAGAAACATTGCCGGAAGCCCAGCAACGATGAACTCTTTCAAGGGCTACCAGAAGTACGCGGATCTGGTTGGAAAGTACCCGGAGTTCGCCCCCCTGATTGTGGGGGCCGATGGTGCTGGAGAGTTCAACCGGAGCGTCTATAACTGGCAGCTCGGCCAGCCCATGACGAAGGGCTCCGACGTCCGGATGCGGCAGGCAATGACCCTGTCGGAGTCGGTAGAGGATTTGCAGGTACGTCAGACGTGGATGCGGTACGGCAAGCTTCAGGACGCTCTGACGAATGAGTTGGCTGTCCGGGGTTTGAAGACGGTCAACGCTAAGGGCGCTGAGGACTTGAAGGGCCTTAGGGATAACTGGGTGATGAAGTTCAACACCTGGGTTAACCCGAGTACGGGCGCTGAGGAAGTGTCGCCCTGGTTCAAGGACTACTCGACCTCGGACCGCAGCAAGCAGCTCTCAACGATGCTTGCCATGAAGGGCATTGCCTCGGACACGACCCTACTTCAGCGGGACGACATCCGTGGTCTCTCTGACTACTTGCAGGCCCGCCAGTCGGTGCGGGACCAGATGAACGCCTACGGCTACAAGGCTTTGGATTCGAAAAAGGCGGCTTGGCTGCGGCAGGAGTGGGAAGTTACCCGCTTCGGCATTGTGGAAGCCAACACGGCTTTCGGTGCCCTGTATCACCGGTGGCTTTCACACGACGATCTGACAGTGGACTAAGGGGGGTGGCGTATGCGCGAAGCGCTAGACAAGGGCCTAGAAAAGCCAGGCCCGGTCAAACCGCCACCCCCACCCCCGCCCGACGCGGCGGAGGAGACAGCTCAGGACGTACTCAACCGGAAGCGACAGGCCCCGCCAGTCCCTCCGCCCATCGTCCAGGACGAGCCCCCGCCGCAGGCCCCGGGCTGGCAGAGGCCCCGTGGTCTCCTCGACGACGAACCCAAGCCGAACACGCCCGTGGACCTGGCCAAGGGGCCGCTGTCCGACTACGAAAAGAAGAGGCTCCTAGCGGGCCTCTACGGGGAACGCCGCCGCCAGGGGTCCATGGGTGACCCCACGGAGCGGGCTTTGAACGAGGGCGACTACATCGCCTATGCGGAACCGGGCGGCACAGTCCAGTATCTGACGTTCAAGGACTACAAGAAGAAGCTTGAAGCCGGCCAGCTTACCCTGACTCAGCGGCAGACAGCCGAGATTCTGGATAAGGATTTCGTGGCCCGTCGCAAGCGGGAAACGAAATGGGTCGACTCGTTCGGCAGGCCGCTGAAGAACCCCCCCACTATTGGCGGTTCGACCCCGGACTCTCCGGAGTTGTCTCAGGCGACCCTTGACGCTGCGGCTGACGCGGGTGTTCCTATCGGGGTGTCAACTTCGGATGTTCTCCAGCCCGGCCAGTATGTGGTGTGGGGTGAGGAAGACGATCCGATGTTGCCGGGCGTTAAGCGCCGGGTGATGATGCTGTCCAAGGACGCGAACATGCGCGTCGTTGAGCTGTCCCCGCAGGAGACGGCGCAGCTTCAGATCGTGTTGAACAATCCTGTCACCGGTAGGCCGGACGCTGACATTCTGAAAGCTTGGGATGATGCGGTGAAGTTGGCGCAGCGTTTCGCGGCCACCGGGCAGCCCGTCACGGTACGGGAGCTGTTCCTAAGCAACATCAGGGCCAAGGCGGAATCGAATTACCGCTCCGGTTCGGGCGGGTATGGCGGCGGTGGCTATGGCGGGGCTCCTAAGGCTGTCATCTCGGACAGCTACGCCAAGGCTGCTTTGTCGGCTGGCATGATGAAGATCGCTGGCCGTGAGCCGACCAATGCTGAAGTCTCTTCGTTCAGGGCCAAGCTGCAAGCTGATTGGGACTCTGGCGCACAGCCCGACCCGTCCCAGATGGCTATTGACTGGACCCGGGGCAACCTGGGGGCCGAGTCGTCCTCGACGGCGACGACCAACTACATGGATTCCATTATGAGCCTCATGGGGCCGGCTGCGAGGTGACTAGATGGCTGATCCGACCCCTACCGAGCTTGCAGCCCAGTACGGCTACGCGGCCAGCTTCTTCCAGTCCATTCCCGAGCTGAACAACCTGTTGAATCAGGCGCTTGCTCAGAAGTGGACCCCGGCCCGTTTCCAGGGCGAGTTCATGAAGTCCGCCTGGTACCGCACGACCTCGGACGCTAAACGGCAGTGGAACGTTTTGCAGACCACTGACCCGGCAACGGCTGAACGGCGGTTGCAGGACCAGACGTTGAAAATTCGTAACATGGCCACTCAGGCGGGTGTCATCATCACCGATGACCGGCTGCGTCAGATGGCGTTGGAAACCTTGTCGGGTGGCTACTCCGAAGAGGTGTTGAAGAACGCCGTTGCCGCCGAGTTCCACTACCAGCCCGGGGGTACAACCGGCGGTGCAGCGAGCACTGAAGCGGACATGAAACGCCTCGCCGGGGACTACGGGGTTACCCTGTCCGATCAGGATGTGGGGTCCATGGTGCAGGGCGTCATGTCTGGCAGGTTCAATCAGGACAACCTTTTGGATTTCGTCCGCGATCAGGCGCGGTCGAAATACCCGGGGATGACGGAATGGATCGACCAGGGGCTGTCCGTGCGTCAGGTGGCCTCGCCGTACACCTCAAGCTATTCGAAGCTCCTGGAAGTCGATGCTGCCTCGGTGGATCTGAATGACCCGATGATTCAGAAAGCATTGCAGGGCAATAAGAACAAAGACGGGCAGTGGGCCAAGCAGTCCCTGTACGACTTCGAAAACTCTATCCGGCAGACTCCGCAGTGGCTGAAGACGGGCAATGCGAAAGAGGAAGCTCAGACGGCTACTAACGCGGTACTGCGGGATTGGGGGCTGGTGACGTGACCGCACCAACCGGCCCTACCCAGTCGGAGCAGAACGCTTACGACGTCATGATTCAGACGCTGCGTGACTATGGGCTAGAAAGCCTCGGGCCTAAGCTTATGGACTTCCTTCGTCAGGGTCATACCCAGGACCAAGTGAGCGTTCTACTTCAGCAGACGGACGAGTACAAGAAGCGGTTTGCGGGCAACGAGGATCGCCGCAAGGCTGGGCTCCCTGTCTTGTCACCTAGGGAGTATCTGGATGTTGAACGCTCGTACCGGCAGATCATGTCAGCGGCCGGGTTGCCTCCGAATTTCTACGATCAGCCTGAGGACTTTTCCGGGTGGATCGGTAAGGACGTTTCTCCGACTGAGATCAAGTCACGTGTTGACGAAGCCTCCTACGCGGTTGCGACGCTCAACCCTGCGACTAAAGAGTTGTGGCAGCAGTGGCATGGGGTCGGCCCCAGTGACATGACCGCCTACTTCCTCGACCAGAACCGGCACTTGCCGGAACTGGAACGGCTCTCCCGGGGTGTCACCCTGGGCGCGGCGGTCAAGGGAACCGGCGGGACCATCACGGAGGACCAGGCGACCCGGTACGCGGGCTATCTGGGAACCTCGGGTGTCAACCCTCAGTACATGGGCCAGTTGACGCAGCAGTTCGCCCAGGCGGCCAGCTCGGGCCAGTTCCTGTCCGGGGTGTATCAGGACCAGTACACGATGGATGACGCCGCAGCGGACACCCTAGGTGGGGATGCGGCGGCAAAGGAGAAGAGGCGTCGACTCGGTAAGCGAGAAGAAGCTGAATTTGGTGGGGCTGGCGGGGCCGGCAAGAGCTCGCTTTCTCAAGACACTTCGTATTAGCAAGTTTGGTGGACGTAGCCCAAAGGCAGAGGCAGGGGCATTCACGCCCTATGAAGTGCTGGTTCAACCCCAGCCGTCCACCCAACGCGGGCGTAGCTCAGTGGTAGAGCGAAGGTCTCCAAAACCTTAGACGGGGGTTCGATCCCTTCCGCCTGTGCTTTCCGCAATCCCTCGACCGGCCGGGGTTGCGCGTATCTAAGACCGGTAGTGACAGCCGTACTCCGTGCCCCCACACGTGTACGCGGGTCATGTCCACATTTCCTCTGGGAGTAGATATGTCAACCACGTGGGTCAGCAACGACCAGGACGATGACGACGAGAATGAGGGCCAGGGCAAGAAGCCGTCGGGGCTTCGTGCCCACGCGTCAAAGTTGGAAGAGGCCAACAAGGCTCACCTAGCCGAGATCGCAGCCCTCAAGACTGAGGTTCGTAACACCAACCTTGCCAACATCCTCAAGGAAAAGGGCCTTGACCCTAAGGTTGGCGGCCTTGTCCCTAAGGACATTGAGCCGACCCCGGAGGCTCTTGGTAAGTGGGTAGAGGAGTACGGGAGCCTTTTCGGGAAGCCGGCTGAGCCGGCCCCTGTCGCTGATGCGGCACAGCCCCCTGCACCTCCGCAGGCGGACCCGGCTTTTGATGTGTTTCAGACTCAGATGGACCGCATGAACAACGCCATTGCCAACACGGCTGGTGCGGTTTCCCCTGAGGCGGACCTCATGGCCAAGCTTTCCGGCGCTAAGGATCAGAGGGAGCTTGACGCTCTCATTCGCAATTCCGGCCCGGCTGGTCGTTTCAACTGACCCCCTACTCACTAGAGGGGCACTTTCATGGCTAACGAATACAATGCGATTTCCAACGCTAGCTCGGTGTCGAAGAACCTGGTTCAGACGGCTTATGACAAGTACGTCGAATTCCAGCTTCGTTCCATGCCGTGCTTCCGCGAGATCGTGGATAAGCACCCGGCCGACCAGGCAATGCCTGGCTCTTCGGTGGTCCTCCAGATCTACCAGGACCTGGCTCCGTCCATCACTCCTCTGAACGAGATCACGGACCCGGAATCGGTTGCCCTGCCGGCGACTTCGACGGTTTCGATCACGCTCAACGAGTATGGTCGGTCGACCATCACGACCCGTAAGCTGCGGCTCTTCAGCCTGTCCGACCTGGACCCGGCGCTGATGAACGTCGTCTCTTACGACATGACGAATAGCCTCGACAAGGTGATCAGCAATGTCCTTGTTGGAGGCACCAACGTCATTCGGGTCAACGCTGGTGCTGTCGTCATCGGTGGCACCCAGGGTGCCATTGTTCCGACTGACATCATGGAGTCCGACGTCATTCGTACTGCGGTGACTAAGCTCCGCACTAACAACGCCCTTCCGCGTATGGGCGACCTGTTCACAAGCTACATCCACCCGGATGTTGCGTTTGATCTCCGCAAGGAATCGGACGCGGCCGGTTGGCGTCCTCCGCACGTCTATTCTGCGGCGGGCAACATCTGGGCTGGCTTTGTCGGTTCGTACGAGGGCACGGCGGTTATCGAATCGCCGCGAGTCAATGTCAGTAAGGTCACTGGAAAGCCGGACGTTTACCAGAACATCATGGTTGGCCAGCAGGCACTTGCTGAGGCTGTGGCAGAGGAAGGTTCGCTCCGAATGGGGCCGTACACCGATGCCCTGATGCGACTCCGTAAGGTCGGCTGGTACGCCGTTCTCGGGTGGAGCATTTACCGGCAGGAGGCCATCTTCCGCATGGAGACGGCTTCTTCCCTGGGTGTTGCTTCCAACCCGTGATCGTAGGCCCGGGAACTATCCCTGATAGCCATTCATGGCAGGTCACATAGCCCGGGTTAGGCGAAGGCCCGGGTCACCCCTGAGGTTCTTCCTCATGTCGCCCGGCTTTAGGAAGTTAATTAGGAAGATGAACGTAGGTTTCAGACCTACGTTCATCTTCCTTCTTTGACCAGGAGGGGTGAATGCCTGTACTCGACGGCCCCAAATATGAAGAGGGCTTCACCGATATGGACATGCTCTTTCGCCGTTACAAGTACCTGAGGGGTATCACCCTCGCGGTCAAGGGCTCCGTGGTTACTCAACTCGTCTACCCGTACAACGGGGTCTACTTCGATGGCAGTTACGACGTCATTTATGAGGGTGGGCACATCCACACCATTACTCAGGCCGAAGCCGACGTTCTCATAGCGGCGGGTTACGCCGACTACATCACCCCAGACTAAGAGGTGTCTCATGGACGAGCCCGCCACTTCAAACGGTGACCCTTCTTCGGGTGCAACCTGGCGTTCCCTGGACGAGAGCATTGGCGCTGAAGCCCCGTGTCCGGTTGAGCCGTACGCAATGCTGAACCCGCCCCGGACTGAGCAGGTTCCGACTCCGGTAGCCCCTGGGGGTTGCTAATGGCTACCTGTGATGTCACTCAGACTGACCTGACCGCTAGGGCTGCGACTCTGACCGCAGCCGCGACGAAGGCCACCACTGATGCCGCTGCCCTCAATAGCCAGGCTTCCACGCTAGAGGCCGCTGCCGCTGTCACCTCGACCTGTCGCGCCCGCCTGGTGTCAGCCAACAACCCGTTGTTTGTCGAGCCCATTGACTACCTCATGGGTCAGATCGACGGGAAGAACAACTCGGCAAGCGCACTCAGGTCGCAGGCCCTAGCTCTGACTCAGCAGGCCACTGCGGCTACCGCTGAGGCCGCAGCATTTACGGCGGCGGCTGCCGGCCTGGCCCCGCTGACTCCGACCGTCACGGGTGTTGCCCCTTCCTCGGGTACAACCCTGGGGGGCACCTCCGTTGTCGTCACCGGTACCAACTTCACTGACGCTACCGGCGTCACGTTTGGTGGGACTCCCGCCACTGGGGTTGTCATCGACTCGGACACTCAGATCACCTGCGTTACCCCGGCTCATGCTGCCGGCGCTGTAACTGTGGCCGTGGCGGTAACGGGTTCCTCGGGCACCCTGCCGAGTGGTTTCACCTACCTGCTTGTTCCGACCCTGACCACTGTTGCTCCCGGTACGGGTGCCCCGGCGGGTGGCACTTCGATGACCCTGACTGGTACGGGTTTCACGGGCGCTACGAAGGTGCAGTTCGGGACCACCGATGCGACAGCTTTCAACGTTGCTTCGGCTACCTCGATCACGTGCACGTCCCCGGCTGGCTCGGGAACTGTCGACGTCACGGTTTTCCATCCGAATGGGAATGTGACCAAGCCGGCAAGTTTCGAGTACGCGTAGCGGTTTCCTTTTCTCTGTTGAAGGTGGGGCGTTTCTGCGCTCCACCTTCTTCCTATTCCTGGGCTGACCTGACGGGGGGACGCATGGGCACCACTTGCACCTGTGGCGCGGGACACAAGACTTTCGGGGCTTGTCTCCGCGCCAAGTCAATTTCCATCGGGTATTGCCGCTCGGCTTACGGCTGGGACAAGTCCGAGGAGGACAAGAAGCACGCCGCCCTGGACGAGTACGAGTCAGCCCGGCGTCAAGGCGTACAGCCTTCAAGTACGGGCCTGTATGACACGCGAATGGCCATGCGCATTTCCGATGAGCAGGGACGTGCTTTCAACGCCTCTGACGGGGCTGGTGGGGTGATGCTCGATGAGTAGCCCGGTGCCTGAGGGGACACTACTAATCAACACGCTGACAGAGCGTGTCCTTGACCTGGTGCATGGTTTCGTTCGAGACCAGGAACAGGTGACCACCCTCGATCAGCCGATTACCAGTTCCGACCTCACGTTGACTGTGACGGAGCCGGACCAGCTTTCCCGGGGCCTCATTGAGATCGACAATGAGATGTTGTACATCCTGGACTCTGACGGCACCTCGACGGTTGTGACTGTTCCCCCGTGGGGTCGGGGCTATTCGGGCTCTGTGGCTGCCTCCCATGCGGGTGGTGCGAGGGTCACAATGTCGCCCCTGTTCCCCCGTCAGCGTGTCATGACGGCCCTGTATGAATGCCTGCGGGAATCCTTTCCGGACGTGTTCGCCGTGAGCCAGGCCTACATCGATATCAACCCTGCCCGGACGAACTACCCGCTGCCTTCTGACTGCTACCAGGTCCGCCAGGTTGAATGGTTCGTGCCCGGCCCAACTTTGCAGTGGGCTCCGGTCAAGTCGTGGCGGATGAACAAGACGCCGACGACGGAAGAGATTGAAATCCTTTCCCGAGTATGGCCCGGCCCGCAGAGGGTCAGGTACCTGTACGTCAAGAACCCGCCTACTGACTGGGGAACAGCCGGTTCCCTTCAGGATCTGGGCTACACGTCAGAGCTTATGGACGTGCTTATCTACGGGGCCTCTTACCGGCTTCTGCTTGCCACTGAGGCGTCTCGTATCGCCACTCAGTCCATGGTGAGCAATTCCCGGGGTGAAGTCACGCCCCCCGGAAGCGCGACGAACGCCGCCAACTATCTCCGGAAGCTGTACAAGGAGCGGCTTGCGGATGAGCGGCTTCAGCTCCAGACCCGGTACCCGCTCCAGATGCACAGAGAGGAGTAGACATGGTTGCCTACAACTACAGCAACACGTCCGTAGAAACAACTCTCAGTGCACCGTGTGGGCCTTCCGATGTCAGCATCACTATCGGTAGCACCTCGGGCCTTCCCCCGTCTTTTCCGTACACGTTGATCCTCGACTATGAGGGACCTGCGGTTGAAGTCGTGACCGTGACTAACCTTGTCGGCTCCACGGTCACCGTGACCCGTGGCGAGGATGGCACTTCAGCCCAGTCGCACGCGGCTGGAGTTCGGGTGGTGCATGGTGCTGTCCGTCGTGACTTTGTCGACATGCGCCTGCACATCGAGGGCTCAACTAACGTTCACGGGATTGGCGTTTCGTCTTCTGTGGTGGGTACAGCCACCATTCAGACTCTCACCAACAAGACCATCAATGGTGCGGACAACACGATCACCGGTATCACCGGGTCGAGCATCGTCAGCCTGCCGGCTTCGAAAATCGTTCAGCCGTTCGCCCGGCTCGCTGCGGTGGGTGCCGATGGGGCTTTGACCGTGCTGGACATTGTTGGTGCCGAACCGGGCCGGACACAGAACCTCGCGCAGATCGTCAACGCTGACGGCAAGGGTCTGCTGATCGGTGTTGATGGTGTCGTGGTGGGCCTGGCCGGCAACGTCAGGGCTCAGGACTCAAGCCTAGTCACTCAGAACGGCGGCACTGTCGGGTTCGAGGCCACGAAAGACGGCGTTGTCACCAACCTGGGGACCCTGACCTCTGGCGGCAAAATCACCGTGTCGGCCGGTGGGCTTCAGGTCGCTGGCACAACCGCTATCACGGGCAACACCTCGATCGCTGGAACGCTGACCGTAACCGGTGCCAGCAACGACGTAACCGTTCCCCGGGACATCATCGTCGGCCGGGATGTCCTGTCCTCCGGTAAGGGCGTGTTCGCCACCACCGTTAAGGGCACCGACTTCACCATTGCGGGCTCGCCCGACCGGTCCGTGAAAACTGAGTTGGACTTCAAGAACGCCCCGCCTCTTGTACTGGTACAGCAGTCGGTTGCCCAGTCGGTCCCGAACGCGACTTTCACCGGCATCACGTTCACCGGTACGGACATCAAAGACACGGATGGGATGCACAACCCGGCGGTTAACCCGTCGCGGTTCACTGCCGTCACGGCCGGCTGGTATTTGGTGCAGGCCACCCTTTCCTACGCTGCCAACTCGACCGGCCTGCGGATCGTCGGGTTCATGCTCAACGCGGACGGGGTTGTTCACTACGCCCAGCAGCTCCCGACAGTCACAACCGGCGGCTCCGCCACGACCCTCACCACCAGTGGAATGGTCCTGCTTGCCGCTGGCCAGTACGTGGAAGTGGTCGGCTACCAGACGTCCGGCGGTGGCCTGAACACGGGCACCAACGAGACCCGTTTCCAGGCCCTGTACATCTCCACGACGTGACGGGGGCCTGATGTGTCCCGCGAGGCTCCGGGTCTCACGCCACTAGTCGTGTACCTGAAGCAAACCCTGGGGTCAAGGCGGTACGGGGGTGTCATCGGAGACGGCGAACACCTGTATGGGTACCACCTCGGCAAGGATCGCATTTTCTCTTTCTCGGGGCAGGGTTGGAGCGACTACAGCGTTCAAACCCTGCGCGACCTGACCGGCCTTTCCGATCGGGCCTGTGCCATCGACATAGGCAACGATTGGCCGGATCACCGCGACTGGCTCATGTGGCTCATCTCGGAATGCCGCAAGGGCAACTTCCCCGACATCCGGGAAATCATCGGCACCCTTGACGGAGAACGGGTCATTGGCTGGGATGCCGAGAATCATTGGCTGTCCGAGCCTGGCCGGGGGGACCTGACTCACCTGTGGCACACGCACATCAGCTTCTACAGGGATGCAGCGGACCGTGACCAGACGGCAGTGTTGCGGCACTACTTCGAGCCCCCTCAGGCCGCCGTCAAGGCCCCAGTGGTGCCGGCCCCGACACCTAATCCGGCTCCGGTACAGGCGTGGCAGGAGAGGCCCTTTCAGGGGGCCTCGACCAGGCCGCACGATTCGGAATGGCTCGCCCTCTACCCCCTGTCCGGCATCGCTGCCCTCGGGGTGACCGCTTGGATACTGCTACGTCGAATGGAGCTTGGGCGTGAAGATTCCCAATAAGTTGCCCGGCTCCCTTGCCGCACGCAAGGGCGGCGGCAATCTCGCGTTGAAGGGCAATGCCGCCTACGCCTATGCGATCGGTGGGCTACAGTTCCTGTCCGCCGCCGACAGGCAGTTGCCCATCATCCGCCAGACGGCACCGCTCCGAAAAGAACAGTACGACAATGCGCAAAACCCCGGGGAGCACAGCCTTTCCGGGTGGTGGCTGCGGTCGCAGTTGTCGTTCCATGGTGGTGCCGGGCAGGTTTTCAACGACCCGTCCCAGACTGACCCGCTGGCCGATATCCGTTTCGCGTCGAGCCGTTCCGTGAACGTCTGGAACCAAGGCATTGTGTCCCTGCTTCATGACGTCAACGAGGACACCACGGGGGTTGGCCCTGTCCCTATCCCGGGCATTGTCGAAATGGTTTCGATCCAGATCGACGGTAGTCCGGCGGTGTTCGGCATCACCGGGGCCAAGACTTTGCTGTGCACCCCGACCGTAACGACCTTGGCTAACTGGTCGACGGGCACCGCATTGAGCTGTGTCACCGATGGTGTGAACCTCTACGTCCTGTCCTCGACAGGCCTGTACAAGGGGCCTATCCCCGCCACAGTGGCCGGTCCCATCACCTGGACCCTGATGTTTGCTAACGCGGTCACCGGCTCGGGTGAACTCGGGTGGGTCAAACAGCGGCTCATCATGGCGGTCAACGGGAAAATCTACGAGGTTGCCCCCAACGCGGTGGCCCTCCCGGGGACCCCGCTGTACACGAGCATTAACCCGATCACCTGGACCTCGGTCACGGAGACCACATCGGCCATTTACGTCTGCGGCACCTACGGCACTTCCTCGGCTGTGTTGAAGTTCCTCCTTGACGCCACGGGGGCCATCCCCACCCTTACGGGGGCTGGGGTGGCCCTACAGCTCCCAGCCGGTGAAATAGCCAACTCGATATTTGGCTACCTCGGCACGTACGTGGGGATCGGCACCAACAAGGGCGTCCGGATCGCAACAGCTTCGGCTAACGGTGACCTGTCCTATGGGCCTCTGCTGTTCAACAATTCGGCGGGTTCCTTGACCCTGCACATTTCTGACTGGACAGCTCGGGACCGTTTCCTTTGGTGCACCGTTTCGCAGGGCAACCAGGGGGACTCAGGCCTGTACCGCATCGACTTGTCCACTCAAGTGCAGCCCGGACGGTACGCCTACGCGACGGACCTTGTAGCCGTGCAGGACACTTCCAATGCGGTTGCCTGTGCGCACTTCGGTGGTTCGGACTTGATCTGTTTCGCCACCTCGGCCAACGTCTACCGTGAGGACGCGGTCAAGGTGTGCCGAACAGGGTTTCTCCTCACGGCACGAATCAGGTTCAGCACCCTTGAGCCGAAAATCTTTAAGCTCATTCGAGTACGCGGCCCCGTGCAGGCCGGCGTACTCACAGTGTCGGTACTGGACCAGGGGGACCACGAGTCCATTAGCCACTCGTACCCCACGACCTTGACCCCGGGTCTCTACGACGCGGCCATTACGAGCCCGACGGAGCCTCAGGACTACGTCAGTATCAAATTCACGTTCAACAGCAACGACGCCCAGACCGATGGGGCCAGCCTCAGCGCGTATCAGGTGAAGGCCTTGCCGGCTTCCCCCAGGCAGCGACTCATCCAACTGCCGATGCTCTGCTACGACTGGGAGATTGACCGCAACGGGCAGAGGCGCGGCGGTAACCAGCAGGCCTGGAAGCGGCTTCGCGCCCTTGAGGCCCTGGAGTTCACCGGCAATAGCGTCATCTGGCAGGAGTACGACACGGGCATTTCCCGCCAGGTGGTCATCGAGTCGGTTGCCTACAAGCAGGTAGCACCCCCGGCAAGGTTCAGAGGTGACGGCGGTCTCGTCACTGTGACGCTACGGACCATCGACTAGGAGCCTTGATGTTGCCTTTCCCGCTGGGTGCCGGCCACTACTACGGGCCACACCCAAAGTCTGATCTGCAATGCCACGACGGCCGGGACGATGTCCGAGAGTGGCTTATGTTGATGGAGTGGAAGCGGACCTATTCCCGCCTGCACGAACCACTGCCGCTCAACGGCCAGTATGATGGCCCCACCCAGAGGGCCATCATGGGATTGCAGGACAAGCACAACATCCCCGCCACCGGATACCTGACCAAGGAAACTTGGGATGCGCTCTGGATGGTTGACGACCCGGGTGAGATCGTGCCGGCCCTTGTTGAGGAGCCCGAGCCCGAACCTGTGGTTGTTTCGGAACCGCCTCCGACCCCGGTGAAGAGGGGAAGAGGACGGCCAAAGAAAGCCCCCCAGCCTGTATAGGGCTGGGGGGCTTTCCCCGTGTCCGGGCTACGCTGCCTTGCGCAATGGCGACGCAGGCGAGGCATGCGGAGTACGGAAGGGCAGCACGATCGCCCCGGTACTGCTGCCGTCGTCAATCAGGTCATCGTCACCGAAGAAGTCAATCTCTTCCATGACCCGATCCCGCCACCGGTAGCGGATGTTCGGGTTGATGTAGTTCATGGCTTCCCGCTCAGTGGCCCAACCGCAGAGTTGCATGATGAACCTGACGGCCTGATCCGTGTCGTACAGCTCCTCTACCTTCATGTACCACCACGTGACCCCAGACCGCCGCAGGGTGTGAGTGCCGATCCGGTGAAGGTGCTCCTTCTGGTACCCCATGCCCAGTAGGGTCTGTTCCACGAAGCGGGCTTCGGTCGAACGGCGCTGGGTGGGAATGAGAGGACGGAACTTGTCGCCTCGACGCAGCCCGCCGTTGCTGATGCGGGGGAACAGGTACCAGTCGGGGTCAAGTGCGCCGTGTTCGTTCTCGTAGTAGTCCAACCACGGCTGCAACCTTGACCAGATGCGCTTAGCGGGCAGGCTCGCAGAGTAGCCCGTCTTGGTCTCGAAGATGTGAATCTTCCGCTTTTCCCGGTCGAGATCTTTCACGCGCATGTCCTCGATGGCAGCCCCGCGCGCCACGAAGAAGAGGCCTACGGTGGTGAACGCCCCGTGTGAGGGGTGAATCTGGTTCGCCACTTCCAGCGCTTCCCGGAACCTGGCCGCGTCGAGAAAGAATCTCTTGTCCTTGGCGTCCGTCCGGTGTTGCTTCTTCTTCAGGCTCGGGATTTCCCGATCAATGTCGATCTTCATCATGGATGCGTTCAGAAGCTCCCCGTACACGAGGTGCTTCCAGAAGGATTTCATTGCCGCCCGCAGGCTGTTCGCAGACGACAAGGCCAGGTGCTGACGTTCGTACAGACGTTCGGTGTACGGCTTGAGAGTGAACTCATGCGTGTACATGTCCCCGAAGTCCCTGATGAGGGAGACGATCACGTTGCGGTTCCCAACTAGGGTCCCGTCCGCCTTGGCAAACCTGGCCTTGCCGTCCTTCAGCCAACCTTCTAGCGCCTCCGACAGACGAAGGCACTTGTCGGGGTCTAGCGAGTGCCTACACTTCCCCTTGCGCGCCATGTGGTACCTCCCGGGAGGGTGTGGCTACGTCGCCACAGGTACCACGTCCAAGCATACCCATCCATAAGCGGGCATCTCGGGCTAACGTCGATAAACGGTGTTGTATGCGGGAATGCCGACAACGCGCGCATCGTCGCCCTCAGCGGGCCCCACCCACTCAGGCCAGGGTGGCCGAGGTGATCCGGGCCAGGGCGAATGTGTGCAGGGTCTCGCTGCGTTCGTCCTCCGCCCGCAGGTAACCGGCCCCGATCGACATCGGCCGCACGAGGCGGGAGATGGTCGAGCCGTGCGGGTCGATGTAGCCGACCCAGACCGGTACCCGGTCGCGGATCGCGTCCCGGAGCACGGCGAGCGCGTCGTCGATGCTGCCGCTCACCATCACCGGGGCCTTGCGGGCAGCGCGGGCCCGGGCGTCGCTGATCCGGAGCTCCTCGACGATGCCGGCCAGGTACGCCTCCGGCAGCTCCAGCGGCTGCCCCGAGGACCGGTCGAACCCGGCGGTGGGCGCCCGGCGCGGCGTGGCCCGGGTGAGCAGCACCACCCCGGTGGCGTCCTCGGGCACGGGGCTGTAGCCGGTGTCCCGGAGCGCGTCGACCACCCGCGCGATCGGGTACGGCGACACCAGCACCGTCGGGGCCAGCCGGCGGAAGGCCAGCCCGGACAGCCTGCGGTCGGCGGCGATCTCGGCGAGCAGCGCCTCGTCCTCGCTGCGCAGGTAGGCCGAGGCGCTCCCCGCGCGCAGGCCGCCGTGTCTGCGGGACACGTCGTCGATCAGGTAGGTGAGCGCCTGGGGCACCGGGGTGGTGGACCGGCGGGCGAAGAGGGCGTGCAGGTCCGTCGACGCGTACCCGGAGTCGAGGGCGCCGCGGAGGCTGTCGACGCTCACCCGGTACACGCTCGGGGACTCGGGGACGGCGACGGACGCCAGCTCGGCGGCCAGCCCGGCCGAGGCGGGGCCGGGCACCACGATCGTCAGGTCGGCCTGGAGCAGCACCTGGTCGACGGGGGCCGGCAGCAGGGCGGCGAGGATCGTCACGGAGCCGGGGGCCCGGTCGAGCACGCCGAGCGGGTCGTCGACCGACTCGGGGGCGAGCAGTGCCCGGCCGTAGCTGGTCAGGGCGCCCATCGCGGTCAGGCCCAGGGTCGCGGCCTCCGCGAGCGCCGCGCCGAGCAGGGTCGGGCGGGTGAACCGGCGCGGCGAGCGCCAGCGCAGCACGGCCAGCACGTCGGCGGCCTCGGCCCCGGTGCCGGCGGGCAGCTCGGTGAGCATGGCGAGGACGGCCGCGCGCAGGGCCGGGGCACCGGAGCGGGCCAGCTCGCCGGACAGGGCGTTCATGGGGCGGTCGCGCTCGTCCCGGGTGCCGATCAGGGCCGCCTGCCGGGGCATCCGCAGCCAGGCGTCGGCGAGGATCTGCCAGCGCTCGGCGAGCCCTGCCGCGAGCCAGGTGTCGAACACGGCGGTCGGCAGCCAGTGCGCCCCGCCGGTGCCCCCGCCGTCCAGGACGCCGATCAGGCCGGCCGAGTACGCCACCTCGAGCAGCAGCCCGGCCGTGTTCTCCTCGACGCCGGCCGTCCGGGCGACCCGTTTGAGGTCGCGCGCGCTGAGGCCGCCGGCCTTGAGGATCGGGGCGGGCAGGTCGTTGACCAGCACCTCCACCAGCCGGACGACCTCGATGGCCTGTCCGGCGCCGGCCTGGTCGACGGCCGCGCCGCGCTTCTTCGTGGGCAGGGTCGGCGGGGCCGGGTGCAGCTGGCCGAGCGGGCCGTCGTCGCGGCGGAGCAGCAGGCCCACCTCGCGGGGCAGCTCGACGGCGTCGTCGGAGATGGGCACGAGGAGCCGGCGGTTGAGCAGCCAGCGGACCGGGGAGTCGTCGGTCTTCGCCGTCCGGGCCTCGGTGAGCGAGCCGACGGGCGGGCCTGCGGCGAGGGTGTCGAGCACGGCGCGCGCCTCGGGCGGCGCGGACATGATCGTCCGGCGGAGGGCGGCCGGGTCGGCGGCCAGTTCGGTGGCGGCGGAGTCGCCCAGGTCGGCGGCCGGGCGGCCGAGCCCGGCCGGGTACGCCGAGCAGACCTCGTCGAGCACCGACACCGGTCGCAGGGCGGTGTCCGGGCCGTGGACGAGGAGCAGCGCGCGGAGCCGGTCGACGGCGGCCCGGGTCTCCGCCACGTACGGCGCGGTGACGGTGAGCACAGCGTCGAGCGAGGCCGCCGGGGTGCCGGCCGGGCCCGCGCCGAGCAGCCGGAGCGCGTCGAGCACCTCGAGGGTGAACAGGTCGAGGGCCTCCAGGGCGCGGGCGACCGAGAGCCGGGTCTGTGCCCGGTTGGCCAGGGCGGACAGGTCACCAGGAAGGGGGACGGTCAGGTCCGGACGGGCACGAAGCAGTTCCGCGAGGGCCTCATCGGGCAACGCTCGCAGGTGGTCAGCCAGGCTCATAGACATCGTTTCCTAAGTTACCTGTCCCCTGGCCAAAACGCGGCCCGGCGACGCCAGCCCTCCGGCGAGGCATACTTGAGGGTCTGCCTTGTTGGAGGTCCCCGTATGTCCTGCCTGATCGTGCAGAGCGACAAGACGCTGCTTCTCGAAGTCGACCATCCGGACGCGCAGGCGTGCCGGCTGGCCATCGCGCCGTTCGCCGAGCTGGAGCGTGCCCCCGAGCACGTGCACACCTACCGGGTGACCCCGCTGGGCCTGTGGAACGCCCGCGCCGCCGGCCACGACGCCGAGTCGGTGGTCGACGCGCTCCTGAAGTACAGCCGCTATCCGGTGCCGCACGCGCTGCTGGTGGACATCGCCGAGACCATGTCGAGGTACGGGCGGCTCCAGCTGCTCAACGACCCCGCCCACGGCCTGGTGCTGCGGACCACGGACCGGGCGGTGCTGGTCGAGGTGGCCAAGGCCAAGCGGCTCGCGGGCATGCTCGGGGCGCGGATCGACGACGACACCCTCGCGGTGCACGGCTCCGAGCGGGGCAACATCAAGCAGGCGCTCCTGAAGCTGGGCTGGCCGGCCGAGGACCTCGCGGGGTACGTGGACGGCGAGTCGCACGAGATCACGCTCGCGGAGGACGGCTGGCACCTCCGGCCGTACCAGCAGGAGGCGGTCGACGGGTTCTGGGCCGGCGGTTCCGGGGTCGTGGTGCTGCCCTGTGGCGCGGGCAAGACGATCGTGGGCGCGGCCGCCATGGCGCACGCGTCGGCGACCACCCTGATCCTGGTCACGAACACGGTGGCCGGCCGGCAGTGGAAGCGGGAGCTGATCGCGCGCACGTCGCTCACCGAGGACGAGATCGGGGAGTACTCGGGCGAGAAGAAGGAGATCCGCCCGGTCACCATCGCGACGTACCAGGTGCTGACGACCCGCCGCAACGGCGCGTTCTCGCACCTCGACCTGTTCTCCGCCCGCGACTGGGGCCTGGTCATCTACGACGAGGTGCACCTGCTGCCCGCGCCGATGTTCCGGTTCACCGCCGATCTCCAGGCGCGCAGGAGGCTCGGGCTGACCGCCACCCTGGTCCGCGAGGACGGCCGCGAGGGGGACGTGTTCAGTCTGATCGGCCCGAAGCGGTACGACGCGCCGTGGCGGGACATCGAGAACCAAGGCTGGATCGCGCCGGCCGACTGCTGCGAGGTCCGGGTGACGCTCACCGACCACGAGCGGATGACGTACGCGACGGCGGAGGCCGAGGAGCGGTACCGGATGGCGGCAACCGCCAAGACGAAGCTGCCCGTGGTGCGCAAGCTGATCGAGAAGCACGCGGGTGAGCCGGTCCTCGTGATCGGCGCGTACCTCGACCAGTTGGACCACCTGGCGGCCGAGTTGGAGGCCCCGGTGATCGAGGGCAAGACGTCCAACAAGGAACGCGAGCGGCTGTTCGACCTGTTCCGCAGGGGCGAGCTGAAGGTGCTGGTGGTGTCGAAGGTGGCGAACTTCTCCATCGACCTGCCCGAGGCGTCGATCGCGATCCAGGTGTCGGGCACGTTCGGTTCCCGGCAGGAGGAGGCGCAGCGGCTCGGCCGGGTGCTGCGGCCCAAGCAGGACGGCCGCCAGGCGCACTTCTACACGGTGGTGTCCCGGGACACGGTCGACGCGGAGTACGCGGCGCACCGGCAGCGGTTCCTCGCGGAGCAGGGTTACGCGTACACCATTGTGGACGCCGACGACGTGCTGGCTCCACCGGATCTTCACAACTGACCGGCTGTTTCCCCAAGAACGCTCCGTAGCGTCGGCCGCATGACCGGATCGCAAGGAGCATCGAGAAACCTGGTGTGGGCGTTGCTCGGCACCGCCTTCGCCGTCTCCGTCGCCGTGCCGCTCGACCGGCCCGGTGCCGGTTGGCTGGTCGGCGGCATGCTGGCGGCCGGCTTCGTCCGGTACGCGAGCGGCCGCTGGCTGCCGGGCCGGTTGCGGGCCGGGTGGGCGCTGATCTGCCTGGCCCTGCTGGCCGTCGGCGGCTTCCGGGCCGCCGGCTGGCTGTTCACCCTGTGTGTCCTGGGCGCGCTGCTCGCCGGCATCCTCGCCGTGGCGGACGGCCGGCTCCACCGCCTGGGGCTCGCGGCCCTGAGCCCGTTCGCCTTCACCCCGCTCGGCCTCGCGTGGCTGGCCCGGGGCTTCGGGCGCGCGGCGTTCCGGCCGAACGGCCGACCGCTGGCGGTCATCGGGGCCTCGGCCGGCCTGCTGGTGGTGTTCGGGGCACTGTTGGCCAGCGCCGACGCCCAGTTCGGCGAGCTGCTCACCGGCTGGCTGCCCGCCCTGGAGGTCGGACCGGTCCTCCGGATGGGGATCGTGTTCTGGGGCGCGCTGGTGGCCCTGGCCTGCGCCGGGTACCTGGTCGGTCGGGAGGCCGGGGACCTGATCGGGCCGGAGCCGGCCGACGCCGTGGCCGCCCCGCCCAGGGCCGCACGGCTCCGCACCGGCGAATGGGCCGTACCGGTCGGGCTGCTCGTCGTGCTGTTCGCCGCGTTCGTGGCCGTGCAGCTCTCCGCGCTGTTCGGCGACCAGCCGGCGGGGGTGAGCTTCGCGGACAACGCGCGCGGCGGCTTCTGGCAGTTGTCCGCCGTGACGGTGCTGACGCTCGCGCTCATCGGGGCCGTGTTCCGGCTCGCGCCGCGCACCGACGGGGTGTTGCTGCGGTTGCTCCTCGGCGGGCTCGCCGGGCTCACCCTCGTGATCGTGGCCTCGGCGCTGCACCGGATGTCGCTGTACCAGGAGGCCTACGGCTTCACCCGGCTCCGGCTCCTGGTCTCCGCCTGCGAACTGTGGCTGGGCCTGGTGTTCGTCCTCGTGCTGGGGTCCCTGGTGCGGCTGCGCGGCGGCTGGCTGCCCCGCGCGATGCTCGCCACCGGGCTGCTGGCGCTGGTCGGGCTCGCGGCACTCAACCCGGACGGGTTCATCGCGGAGCGCAACGTCACCCGGTACGCGGCGACCGGGGACATCGACGTGGAGTACCTGGCCAACCTGTCGGCCGACGCCGCCCCGGCCCTGGCCGAGCTGCCCCCGGACCGGCGGGCGTGCGCGCTGCGGTTCGTCCGGGAGGAACTGCGGGACCTGCCAAATGACGAGTCGTGGCGGGGGTTCAACCTGGGGCGGCACCGGGCCGCGGAAAGCGTGCGCGGCGAGCCCGGGCCCTGCACCTGGCGGGAACTGCGCTGACGGCCCCGCCCGTGGACGGACGGGCGGCGGTGGGGCGCCCCACGGGGACGGAATGCGGCGGGCCGCTCCGGCCCCGTGGGGCGGACGGGGGCGGGCCGGCCCGGAGCAACCTGGGCCGGCCCGAGTCCATCAGGAGCCGGTCAGCCCCTGCACCAGGCCGACCAGCTTGCCGAACGTGGGCCGCGGCTCCCCGCAGTTCTCCACGGTGTAGCTCTCCTGGCCGAAGGTCAGCGTGTACGAGAACGTGTCCGCACACTTCGCCGTACCCGGCGTCTTGAGCTCCTTGACCAGAACCGGGTCCTTGAGCAGCCCGGTCAGCTCGGTGCGCTGCGCGTCCGTCAGCTTGCCGGACTTCTTCTGCGCGGAGCGGTTGTCGCTGGCCCACGAGCCGTCGGGCTGGATCGTCCACGTGTCCCGGACCCCGGCGAACCCACCGGTCCGGACCAGGGTCACGGCGTCGGTGGTGTTGGGGACCTTGGGCGGGTTGGCCGTGGCCTGGCCGGTGGCCGAGGGGCTTGGCTGTGCGGACGCCGACGGAGACGTGGTGACCTGGGTGTCGGCGGTCGGGGACGCGGAGGGCTCCGCGCCGCACGCGGCCAGGGCCAGGGCCGCGAGGCCGGCGATCGTCAGTACACGAAGGGTGCGCATCTTGGGTTCTCCTAGTTGGTCGCCGTCACACGGCCGACGAATTCCGCCAGCTCGACGATATGGGGGGTCGGGGACTCCAGGCCACAGCTCGGGACGATTCCCGAGGCCGGACCCGAGTTCAGGATGTAGTCGATGCCGTCCGGACAGGTCTCCGGGCGGGCGTCGGCTCTGAGTTCGGCCGCGAGGGCCGGGTCGTTCAGTTTCCGGGTCAGGTCGCCGAGCTGCTCCCTGGTGAGGGTGCCGGTGGCCTTGACCTGCTTGCCGGCCGGGTCGGTGCGCCGCCAGCCGCCGTCGGCCGTGATGGTCCACATGTCCGATCCGCCCTTGAGGCCGCCGGTGCGGACCAGGGTCATCTGGGTGCCGAATCCGGTCGGCGACGGAGCCGTGCCGCCCACGGACGGCGAGGCGGTGACCGCCGGGGTGGGCCTGGCGGCGGGCGTGGACGTGCAGGCCGGCAGGGCCAGCAGGGCCAGGACGACGAGGGCACGGGACGCACGCATACCCATGTGACGTCCGCCATGGCGCTACGGTTCCCGTATGGGACTGACTGCCGACCTCCGGGCCGCCCTCGGCGACCGGGTGCTGACCGACCCCGACGTGCTGGAGACCTACCGGCGGGACAAGGCGGACCTCTGCCCGGCCGGGGTGCCGCTCGCGGTGGTGCGGCCCCGTTCGACGGCGGAGGTGGTCGAGGTTGTCAGGATCGTCGGGGGGTACGGGGTCCCGATCGTCCCCCAGGGCGCCCGTACGGGGCTGGCGGGCGGCGCGAACGCGATCGACGGCTGCGTGGTGCTCAGCATGACCGCGATGGCCGACATCCTGGAGATCGACCCGGTGAACCGGCTGGCCGTCGTGCAGCCCGGGGTCGTCAACTCGGCGATCAGCGCGGCGGTCCTGGCGCACGGGCTGACGTACCCGCCTGATCCCGGCTCGTGGGAGTCCTCGACCATCGGCGGCAACGTGTCCACGGACGCGGGCGGCATGTGCTGCGTGAAGTACGGCGTGACCAGCCGGTACGTGCTCGGCCTGGAGGTGGTGCTCGCCGACGGGGAGGTGCTGCGCACCGGCCGGCGGACCGCGAAGGGCGTCGCCGGCTACGACCTGACGAAGCTGTTCGTCGGCTCCGAGGGCACCCTGGGCGTGATCACCGAGATCACCCTGAGCCTGCGCCCGACCCCGGGCCCGGCCCTCGGCCTCGCGGCGATCTTCCCGGGCACCGCCGCGGCGGGGGCCGCCGTGACCGCGATCGTGGCCGGCGGGCACAACCCGAGCCTGCTGGAACTGATCGACCGGACCCACCTGCGCGCCCTGGAGGCGTACCGGCCGATGGGTCTGCCCACCGACGCCGCCGCCCTGCTGCTCGCCGCCGTGGACACCGCCGGGCCCGAACTGGAGGCCCTGGCCGACCTGTGCCGGGCCGCGGGGGCCACCGAGGTGCACGTCGCCACGGACGAGGCGGAGACGGCGGGCCTGCTGGCCGCGCGCCGCAACGCGCACCCGGCGATGGAGCGGCTCGGCAAACTGATCATCGACGACGTGGCGGTGCCGGTCTCTCGGCTGGCCGAGCTACTCGACGGCGTCGACCGGGTCGCCGAGAAGCACGGCGTGACGATCGGGGTCGTCGGGCACGCCGGTGACGGGAACATGCATCCGAACATCGTCGTCACCGAGGACAACGTCGCGGCGTGTCAGGCTGCGTTCGACGAGATCATGGCCCTGGGGCTGGCGCTCGGCGGCACCTGCTCCGGCGAGCACGGGGTCGGACTGCTCAAACGCGACTGGCTGGCCCGGGAGCTCGGCCCCGTCGGCGTGCGCGTCCATCACGCGATAAAAGCCGCCCTCGATCCGCGAGGACTGCTGAACCCGGGGAAAGTGATTCCGGGCTCCTGACCCACTGGAGGTCGAGTTCCGCCCACTCCACAGCCGACCGGTCACCCTGAAATCGCCACTCGTCCCGGGCGGAGAGCTTCGGCAGCCGGTCGGTGAACAGCGCCATCGCGACCACCCCGCCCACGAACACCCCGCCGAGCGCCCACGTCGCGGCCTCGGCCAGGCCGGTGGCCCCGCCGTAGAGCCGGCTCCACGAGGCGGCGGCCGCCGCGAGCGGCACGGCGACCAGGGCGCCCGCGCCGGCGCTGAGCACCGCGCGCAGGTCGGGGCCGCCCGTCCGGAACCGGGTGAACGCCGCCGCGAGGATCACGGCGGCGGCGGCCAGACCGAACCGCCAGCCGAGATGCGCCTCGGCACCGTGCCCGCCGGGCCACGGCAGGACGCCGGCCACCGCACCGAACACCGGCAGCACGGCACCCAGGATGGCACCGGAAATCAACCCAACGATCAGGGTGCCAGTGGGCCGAACGGTGGATGTCATATCGCCACATTACGGAGTCCGGGGCTCCGGGCACGTCGAATTTTCGTCACAAGTGCGTATCACTCGCCGCGGTCGATGTGGCCGGCGGGCGTGGGGAGTGGGGGCCTGCGCGAGGTCCTCCGCCCACGGGGCTCCCGGGCCGTAATCCTGCCGGAAATCCACGTCGGACACCGCCAACTTTCCGGCGCGGACAGGTTCCGTCGGATTCCCGACTCAACCGGCGGTAACGCCCCCGACGTGGCTACCGGGGCGTCAGGCCGAGGCCGGGTCCGGGGCGTAGCCGCGCACGTCCGGCGCGCCCAACCGGGCCGCGTCCGCCGTCTGGTCGTCGGGCATCCGCTGGGACTCCCGCTCCGCCTGCACCCGGGCCAGGTAGTGGGTGATCTCGTTCGTCAGCGTCTCCGGGGACCAGCCGAGCACGTCGGCCATCAGCCGGGCCGCGTGCGGGGCGGACTCCACGCCCCGGTGCGAGGTCTCGATCGAGATCCGGGTCCGCCGGGTGAGCACGTCGTCGAGGTGCAGCGCGCCCTCGGCCCGGGCCGCGTACACGACCTCGGCGGCCAGGTACTCCGGCGCGCCGTCCAGCGGGCCCGGGTACTCGTCGGCGACGTCGAGGATCTCGGTGTACAGCGCGCCGTACCGTTCGAGGAGGTGTTCGAGGACGCCCACGGACACCGCGTGCCGCCGGGCGATGTCGGCGCGGTTCTGCCACGCGTGCTCGTACCCGTCGGCGCCGATCAGCGGGATGTCCTGGGTGCGCGACTCCGGGGTGCCGGGCAGCCGGGAGGCGGCCTTGTCGACCACGTCGGCGGCCATCACCCGGTACGTCGTGTACTTGCCGCCGGCCACCACCATCAGGCCCAGCATCGGCTCGACGACGGCGTGTTCGCGGGACAGCTTCGAGGTCTCGTCGGACTCGCCGGACAGCAGGGGGCGCAGGCCCGCGTACACGCCCTCGATGTCGGACGCCGCGATCGGGCGGTCGAGGACGGCGTTGACGTGTTCGAGCAGGTAGGCGATGTCGCGGCCCGACGCGGCCGGGTGCGAGCGGTCGAGCTGCCAGTCGGTGTCGGTGGTGCCGATGATCCAGTGCCCGCCCCACGGGATGACGAACAGGACCGACTTCTCGGTCCGCAGGATCAGGCCGTCGTCGCCGGAGATCGCCGAACGGGGCACGACGAGGTGGATGCCCTTGGAGGCCCGGACCCGCAGGCCGCGCTTCTTGGTGCCCAGCATCTCGGCGATGTCGTCGGACCACACCCCGGTCGCGGCGATCACGGTCCGGGCGCGCACGTCGAACTCGTCGCCGGACTCCATGTCGCGGACCCGGACGCCGACGACCTCGCGCGCGTCGCGGAGCACGTCCACGACCCGGGTGGACGTGGCCACGGCCGCACCCAGGGAGGCGGCGGTCCGGGCGATGGTGGCCACGAACCGGGCGTCGTCGACCTGGCCGTCGTAGAACTTGATCGCGCCGATCAGCTGGTCGTCGCGCAGGGACGGGAACCGGCGCTTGGCGGCCGTGCGGGACAGGTGCCGGTGCCAGGGGATGCCCCGGCCGAAGCCGAGCACGGAGGCCATCGAGTCGTACAGGGCCACGCCGGCGCCGTAGTAGGCGCGCTGCCAGACCCGGGAGGTGAGCGGCACCAGGAACGGCACCGGGCGGACCAGGTGCGGGGCGAGCCGGGTGAGCAGCAGGCCGCGTTCCCGCAACGCCTCGTAGACCAGCGGGAACTCCAACTGCTCCAGGTAGCGCAGGCCGCCGTGGATCAGCTTCGAGGAGCGCGAGGAGGTGCCCGACGCGAAGTCCCGCGCCTCCACCAGGGCCACCGACAGACCCCGGCTGGCCGCGTCCAGCGCCGCGCCGACCCCGGTCACGCCACCGCCGATGACCAGCACGTCGAACGTCTCGGTCCGCATCCGGTCGAGGTCGGCGGCCCGCCGTTCCGGGGACAGGCGGCTGCGGGCGTAGCGGGAGTCACTCGGATCACGGCGCACATGCCCACGGTATCGGTTGACCACGGATATCGTCCGGTTATGCAGCCTGAATCACCCTCGCCCTGGTCCGTCGTCGCGGCCGTGTTCGTCGGCCTGTGGGCGGTCGGGGTCACCTGGCTCACCCAGAGCGGCTGGTGGCTCGTCGCGGACCTGCTGCCCAGCTTCGGGCTGGACGCGCCGCCGGCCGTCGGCGTGGCGGTCGGGCTGGTCAACGCGCTGTTCGTCGCCGTGCCGGCCGCGTTGCTGCTGCTGTCGGGGCGGCCGGCCGTGCGGGCCGCCGGGACGGCCTGGCTGCTGGGGGCCGGGCTGATCGGGGTGCTGGCCGGCAGCCGGGCGGTCCCGGTCGCGTACCACGAATGGCTGCTGTTCTGTCAGCTCGTGCTCCTCGGGGTGTGCGACCTCGTCCTCCGGCGGCGCAGGCGGGAGCCCGGCGGGCGGCTCTGGGGGCTCGCGGCCGGGCTCGCGGTGGCGCTGCCGTGGGCGTGGGCCGGATCGCTCGGCGGCTGGTTCGAGACGTTCCTCGCGGTTCTGGTCGCCGTCGCGGTGGGCGTGTGCGCCGGCTCGCTGCTGGACTGGGCCCCGTTCCGGGCGCTCGGCACCGCCCGGCGGCTGTGGTGCGGGGGCCTCGTCGCGGGGGTCGCGTTCCTGCTGGTCGGCGCGTCGGCGGGTGCCGCCGGGCAGAACCTGCTCCTGATGGCCCTGCTGCCGCCGCTCGGGTTCGCCGCCGCCGCGCTGCACCGGCCGACGGGGATCGCGGCCCTGATCGGCGCCGCCGCCCTCGGCCCGCTGGCCTTCGTCGACCCGGAGGAACTGTCCCTGCTGCTCAACCTCGAAACCCGCGACATCGGGTACTGGGCCCTGATCGCCACCGCCGCCTCCCTGGCCGTCGCACTGCTCCTCTTCCTCCTCTACGGCCTGGCGGTCCCGCGCGACGCCGGCCGCCCGCTCGTCGCCGGTGTTCTCGCCACCCTGCTGCTCGTCGCCGGCGTCGGCGTCTACTTCGGAGCGGGCCGGCCCGGCTTCCACGGCGACCGGCTGTTCGTGATCCTCAAGTCCCAGGCGAACCTCGACGGCGTCCGGGGCGCGGCCGTGCACCCCCTGCTGAAGGGGCACGCCGAGGAGACCCAGCACGACCTGCTCGCCGCGCTGAAGGGCCGCGGCCTCGGCTACCGGTCGTACTACCTGGTCAACGCCGTCGAGGTCGACGCCAGCGACCCGGTGACCCGGTCCTGGCTGTCTGACCGGAAGGAGGTCGACCGGATCCTGCACAGCCCCCGCCTGCGCCCGCTCCCCGAGCCGCTCGCCGTCGCCAAGGGTGCTCTGCCCGCGCCGACCGGGCCGGGGTGGAACCTGGAACTGATCGGGGCGCCGACCGCGTGGGCCGCGGGCGCCAAGGGCCAGGGCGTCGTCATCGGCACGTCCGACTCCGGGGTGGGCATGGTGCCGGCGGTGGCGGACGGCTACCGGGGCGGCGCCGACTCCTGGTACGACCCCTGGAACGGCTCCAGGACGCCCCAGGACCACGGCGGGCACGGCACCCACACCCTGGGCAGCGCGCTCGGCCGGGGCGGGATCGGCGTGGCCCCCGAGGCCCGGTGGATCGGCTGCGTGAACCTCGACCGGAACATGGCCAACCCGGCGTACTACCTCGACTGCCTCCAGTTCATGCTCGCCCCCGGCGGCGACCCGACCCGGGCCCCGAACGTCCTCACCAACTCGTGGGGCTGCCCCGCCTCGGAGGGCTGCGACGCCGACGCGCTGACCCAGGCGCTCCGGGGCATCAAGGCCGCCGGGATCTTCTTCGTCGCCGCCGCCGGCAACAGCGGCCCCGGCTGCGGCACCGCTGGCGACGTCCCGGCCCTGTACCCCGAGAGCCTCACCGTCGGGGCCGTCAACCGGAACTCGGAGGTCGCGTCGTTCTCCAGCCGGGGGCCGGCCGGCGGACGGGTCAAGCCCGACGTCGTCGCGCCCGGGGCGGGGGTGGTGTCGGCGATGCCGGGCGGCGGGTACGCGGCCCTCGACGGCACGTCCATGGCCACCCCGCACGTCGCCGGGGTGGTGGCGCTGATGTGGTCGGCGAACCCGGCGCTGGTCGGGGACATCGACCGGACGACGGCGATCCTGCGGTCCACGGCGACCCCGGTGACGAAGGTCGACAAGGACAGCCTGCCGATCGACGGGTGCGACGGGAACCCGGAGAACGTGCGGGGCGCGGGGCTGGTGGACGCGGCGGCAGCGGTGGCGGCGGCGCGGGCGGCGGGCTGAGGCGGGCGCGGGAGACGCGCCGGGGCGGTCCGGCGCGGGCCGGGTATCGGAACCTGGTGACCGGCGCGGGCCGGGCATCGGAGCATGGTGACCGGCGCGCGCCAGGCCATGCGTCCCGGCGTCCGGACCGGTCAGGCCGTCGGCAGGGTCAGGCGGAAGTGCGCGCCGTGCTCGGACCCCACCAGGGTCGCCGCTCCCCCGTGCGCCGCGGCGACGGCCGCGACGATCGCCAGCCCCAGTCCGGCGCCCGACGACGCCGCCGCCCGGGTGGTCCCCGCCCGGTGGAACCGTTCGAAGATCCGTTCCGCGTGCCCGGCGGGGATGCCCGGCCCCTCGTCGGTCACGTCCACGGATCCGGGCCCGACGTGCACGGACACCGGCCCGGCGGTGTGCCGCAACGCGTTGTCCACCAGGTTCGCCACGGCCTGGCGCAACCGGACCGGGTCCCCCACGACCGGCGCGGACTCCCCGGTCAGGGTCACCCGGTCCGTCAGGTCGTCGAGGACCACGTCCGCCGCGATGTCCAGCAGGTCCACCTGTTCGGCGGCGAGCGGGCGGTGCTGGTCGAGCTGGGCCAGGAGCAGCAGATCGTCCACGAGTCCCGTCATCCGGACCGCCTGCGCGGAGATCCGGTCGATGATCCGGTCGGCGTCGGCGGGTTCCAGGGTGCCGCGCTGCTGGCGGTGGACGTCGGCGTACCCCCGGATGGTCGTGACCGGGGTGCGCAGCTCGTGGGAGGCCTCCCCGACGAACCGGCGCATCTGCTCGGCGGCGGACAGCGCCGCCCGTTCGGAGGCCTCCCGGCTGAGCAGCGCGGCCTCGATCCGGCCCAGCGTGCGGGCCAGTCCCCAGCAGGCCACCCCGAGCGCGAGCAGCGCGAAGCCCGCGACGCCGAGGTTGATGGTGGCCAGTCGGTCCACGGTGTCGTCGACGTCGGTCAGCCGGGTGGCGACCGTCAGGTACCCGGGTTCGCGCTGGTCGGCGACCCGGACGATCAACCAGTCCCCGGCCACGAACGGCCGGTCGACCGGGCCGGGCCGGACCCTCGGCGGGGCCTGGTCGCCGGAGTCGAGGGTCTGCACGAGCGTGCCGTCCTGGGCGTAGCTCTGCACCACGTAGTCGCTGGGCAGTTCCTGCCGGCCGCCGCCGGGGCGGGGCACGGTCAACCGGGGAAAGTGCCGGACCCGCTCGGCCGTCGCGACCAGGCGCTTCTCGGTCTGCGCCATCAGATAGTGCCGGAGCAGACGGGTACCCGCGAAGCCGGTGACCAGCAGGGTCGCCGACACCAGCGCCAGCACGCCGGCCACCAGCCGGAGCCAGAGCGGGGCCCGGCGCACGCCCGGCCAGGCCAGCCTCAACGGTGCACCGTGGTAGCGCCCGGCAGGCTCGGGGCGCCCGTCACGGCCGGGGCACCCGGAGCACGTACCCGACGCCCCGCAGGGTGTTGATCAGGCGCGGCCCGTGGTTGTCGACCTTCTTCCGCAGGTACGACACGTACAGTTCCACGATGTTCGCCTCCCCGTCGTAGTCGTGGCTCCACACCCGGTCGAGGATCTGCGACTTGGACACCACCCGCCCCGCGTTGAGCATCAGGTACCGCAGCAGCCGGAACTCGGTGGGCGACAACGCGACGAGGCACCCGGCGCGGCGCACCTCGTGGCTGCCCTCGTCGAGCTCCAGGTCGCCGACCCGGATCCGGCCGGTGGCGGCCTCGGCGGTCCGGCGCAGTACCGCCCCGATCCGGGCGATCAGCTCCTCCAGCGCGAACGGTTTGGTGACGTAGTCGTCGCCGCCGAGCGTGAGGCCCGCGACCCGGTCGTCGACGTCGCTGCGCGCGGTGAGGAACACGACCGGGGCGTCCACGAGGGTCCGGAGCTGCCGGAGCACCGCGAACCCGTCGAGGTCGGGCAGCATCACGTCGAGGACGACCAGGTCGGGCGGGTTCCCGGCGGCGTGCCGCAGCGCGTCGCCCCCGGTGCCGACGGCGGTGACGTCGAAGCCCGCGTACCGCAGTCCGCCGGTGAGCAGTTCGCGGATGTCGGGCTCGTCCTCGACGACGAGCAGCCGGGCGGTCACCGGGCGCCGCCGGTGCCCGGGTTACCGCCGCCCCCACCCGGGTTGCCGGCCCCACCGGGGTTACCAGCCCCGCCCGGGTTGCCGGCCCCGCCCGGGTTGCCGCCGCTCGGCCGGGTGAACCCCGGGAAGTTCCCGCCGCCGGGGAACTGCTGCTGCGGGTTCGTCACCGTGGGCGTGGCCGGGGTCCCCACCTGCCGGGTCGTGTACGCCCCGGCGACGAACCCCGCGACGAGCAGCACCAACCCGAGCAGGATCGCCGTACTCCTCGGCAGCCGCCAGCTCCGGCGTCGTCGCGCGACCGCGTCCGCGAGCTGGGCCTGCACCTCGTTCGCCATAGCCATCCTATTCATATCGAAGTGCATCTATCGGGCGCATCGAGGCGGCCCGGTGCGCGGGGAAGCTGCCGAAGAACAGGCCGATCGCGACCGAGACGCCGAGCGCCAGCGCGACCGAGCTGGGCACGATCACCGGCTGTACCCCGCCGATCGTGAACGTCGCCCCGACCAGGGCCACCAGCACGCCCAGGCCGCCGCCGACCAGGCTCAGCACCGTGGCCTCCATGAGGAACTGGCCGAGGATCGTGCCCCGGGGCGCGCCCAGCGCCTTGCGGATCCCGATCTCCCGGGTCCGCTCGGTGACCGTGACCAGCATGATGTTGGTGACGCCGATCCCGCCGACGAGCAGGCTGATCGCCGCCACCGCGCCGAGCAGGAACGTGAACGTGTCCGCCGTGGCGGTGCGGGTGGCCAGCAACTGGGCCTGGTTCTGCACCCGGAACGGACTGTTCGCGGCCGTCGCGTGGTGCCGGGCGTTGAGCACGTTGAGCACCTCGGCCTGCGCGAGGTCCGTGGTCTCGGCGCTGGTGGCCCGCACGAGGATCGAGGACAGGCCGCCGTAGCCGGTGACGCTCTCCCGGAGGGCCGCCACGGGCACGATCACCGTGTCGTTCGGGTCGGAGAAGCCGGCGGTGTCCTTGGCCGCGAGCACCCCGGTCACCGTGAACCGGACCCCGCCGAGCGTGACGGTCTGCCCCACCGGGTCGGTCCGGCCGAACAGTTCGCTGGCCACGGTCCGGCCGAGCACCGCAACCCGCCGGGTGTCGCCCGCCCCGAACAGCTCGCCGGACTCCAGCCTCGTGTTCGTCGCGGCCAGGTAGCCGGGTTCGGTGCCGATCACCTGGGGCACCGCGTGCGACGTCGACTCCCGCACGGCCGTCAGCGCGGTGGTGACAACCGGAGAGACACTCACAGCGTCGGGTACGAGTGCCCTGTCCAGCAACGATTCCGCGTCCGCCAGGGTCAGCTCCCCCGAGGAGGTCTGCGCCGCCGTCGCCGACCGGCCGCCCGCGCTCCGGTTGCCCTGCACCGTCAGCGTGTTGCTGCCCAGGCTCTCGATGCCGGCCTGCACGGCCTTCGCCGACCCGTTCCCGTACGCGACCAGCATGATCACCGCGCCGACCCCGATCAGGATGCCCAGCACGGTCAACCCGGACCGCAGCTTGTTCGCGGTCAGCCCGCGTACCGCCTCCCTCACGCGAGCTCACCGTCCCGGAGCCGGATCACCCGGTGCGCCCGGTCGGCGACGTGATCCTCGTGCGTGATCAGGGCGATGGTGACGCCCGTCCTGTTCAACCCGTCGAGCACGTCGAGAACGTCCGCGGTGGAGTGGCTGTCCAGGTTGCCGGTCGGCTCGTCGGCCAGCAGCAGGGCCGGCTCCGTGACCAGCGCGCGGGCGATGGCGACCCGCTGCTGCTGGCCGCCCGACAACTCGTTGGGCAGGTGGTCGAGCCGGTCGCTCAGCCCGACGGTGTCCAGGGCCGCCAGCGCCCGTTCGCGTCGGGCCCGCCGGGGCACCCCCGCGTACGTCAGCGGCAGTTCGACCTGGGCCAGCGCCGTCCGCCTCGGGATCAGGTTGAACGCCTGGAACACGAACCCGATCCGGCGGTTGCGGACCAGCGCCTGGCTGTCGTCGTCGAGCTCCGCCACGTCGATCCCGTCGAGGTGGTAGCTCCCCGACGTCGGCGTGTCCAGGCAGCCCAGCACGTGCATCAGGGTCGACTTGCCCGAGCCGGAGGAGCCCATGACGGCCACGTACTCGCCGCGCTCGACCGTGAGCGAGACGCCACGGAGGGCGTGCACGGCGGCCTCGCCGGATCCGTACACCTTGGTGAGGTCGCGGACCGCGATCACCGGCCTCATCGGGCGGTCCGGCCCGTGCCGCCGGTACCCCGCTGGTTGGTCGGGTTCTGGGTCGTCGTCGCCCCGCCCGTCGTGGCCAGCACGACCTTCTCGCCCGCGACCAGCCCGCCCGTGACCTCGGTGTACAGGTCGCCCTGCAACCCCACCTGCACCGTCTTGGCGGACTGCGCGCCGGCCGCGTCGACCACGGTCACCGTGGCCCGGTTGCCCGCGACCCGCACCGCGCTCGTCGGCACCACCAACACGCCCTCCTTCGCCCCGGTCACCACCGTGACCGACGCGGACTGCCCGAGCCGCACCTCCGCCGGCAGTTGGTCGAACGTGACCGTCACCCCGTAGGTGACCACGCTGTTCTGGGTGGTCGGCACCGGATCCACCACCGACACCTTGCCCGGGGCCGGCTTGCCCGGGGCCGCGTTCAGCGTCACGGTCACCGCCTGGCCGACCTTCACCTTCAGGCTGTCGGCCTCCGTGAACGACGCCCGGACGGTCAGGTTCGCCAGGTCCGTGAGCTGGAAGAGGGGCGTGCCCGCGCTCGTACCCGTCGAGGCGGTCTTCGTCCCTCCCCCCGCGCTCGCCCCGCCGACCTCGGCGTTCACGGCCAGCAGCGTGCCGCCCGAGGGGGCCTTCAGGGTCGAACTCTCCAACGCGTCCTCAGCCTGCTCGGCCTTCGCCTGCGCCGAGACCAGGGACGACTGTGCCCGGGCGACCTGGGAGGCGTCCACCTTCGCAGCGCCCTTCGCGGCGGTCAGGTCGGCCTGCGCGGACGTCACGGCCGCCCAGGCGGCCGCGGAGTTCTGTTCGAGCACCCTCGTGTCCAGCGTGGCCAGGACGTCCCCGGCCTGCACCACCTGGCCGGCCTTCACCTTCACGTCGCTGATCCGGCCGGCGGCCGTGAAGTCCACGTTGAGGATCTTCGCGGCCGTGACCGTGCCGCTCGCCGCGATGGAGGCACTGACGGCGCCCTGGGTCACCGCGACCGTGCGGACGCCGGCCTTCGCCTCGGTCCTGGCGGGTGAGCGGAGCGCGAAGTAGCCGGCCACCCCGCCCGCGAGAATCAGCAGGGCCAGGACGCTGTTGGTGATGACGAGGCGACGCCGCCTGGGATTGCGCATGGTGGGTACCCCACCACTCCGACCTGTGAGGACCCTATGAGTTACATGTCCTCCAGCTCCCGACCCTTCGTCTCCTTGATGAACCGCAGCACGAAGATCAGGGCCAGGAACGCGAACATGGTGTACAGCCCGTACGCCAGCGTCAGCCCCACGCTGGCCAGCGGCGGGAACGTCACCGTGATGATCCAGTTGGCGATCCACTGCGCGGCGGCGGCCACGGCCAGCGCGGTGGCCCGGATCCGGTTGTTGAACATCTCGCCGAGCAGCACCCACACGACGGGCCCCCAGCTCATCCCGAACGCGAAGACGTACACGTTGGCGGCCACCAGCGCGATCTTCCCCTCGGTGTCCCCGAGCACCAGATCCGTCCCCGAACCGCTCGCCGTGGAGAACGCCCACGCCATCAGCCCCAGCGACAGCACCATCCCGGCCGCGCCGATGATCAGGAGCGGCCGGCGGCCCACCTTGTCGATCAGCGAGATCGCGACCAGCGTGGTGACGATGTTGGTGACGGACGTGATCACAGAGGTGAGCATCGCGTCGGACTCGGCGAACCCGACCGCCTGCCACAGGGTCGTGGAGTAGTAGAAGATCACGTTGATGCCGACGAACTGCTGGAACACCGACAGCAGGATCCCGACCCAGACGATGCCGCGCAGGCCCAGCACCGGCCCGCGCAGGTCCCGCAGGTTCACGGCCTGGTCGCCGCCCGCCAGGGACCGGACGATCTCCTTCATCTTCAGGTCCACGTCGCCGCCGACGAAGCGCTTGAGCACCTCGCGGGCCCGGTCCATCTTCTTGACCTTGACCAGGTACCGGGGCGACTCGGGAATCTGGAGCGCCAGCACCCCGTACACGAGGGCCGGCAGCATCGCCGACGCGAACATCCACCGCCACGCCGCGCCGCCCCACGGCACCGACTCGCCCGCCCCGCCCGCCGACCGGGCCAGCAGATAGTCGATGAGCAGCGACGCGAAGATCCCGGACACGATGGCCAACTGTTGCAGCGAACCGAGGCGCCCCCGGATGTCGGCCGGCGAGATCTCCGCGATGTACGCGGGCGCGATCACGGACGCCGCCCCCACCGCGAACCCGCCCACGAGCCGCCACCCGGTGAGACTGATCGGCCCGACCGACAGCGCCGAACCCAGCGCGCTGATCCCGAACAGGATCGCGGCGAGCAGCATCACCCGCAGCCGCCCCCACTTGTCGGCGAGCGGCCCGGCGAACCAGGCCCCCACGGCGCAGCCCAGGAGCGCGGAGGAGACGACGAAGCCGAGGACCGCCGAGGACAGTCCGAACTCGGCCTTCACCGCGTCCACGGCCCCGTTGATGACCGCCGTGTCGTACCCGAACAGGAAGCCGCCGATCGCGGCCGATCCGGACACGAACAGCACCGCGCCGTGCCGCTGACCCTCCGAGATTTCGGTCATGTCGCAAATCTATAGGCTTGCCCGCATCACCCGCAGCGCATTCCCGTGCGCCAACGCGCCCAGCTCCGCCTCCGACCAGCGCCGCCGCCGCAGTTCCTCCAACAGCCTCGGATACCCGGCGACATCCTCCAACCCTGCCGGCAACAGCTCGACCCCGTCGTAGTCGCCGCCCAACCCGACATGGTCCACCCCGGCCACCGCCCGGACGTACTCCACGTGGTCCGCGACATCGGCCACCCCGACCGGCGGCAGCGGGTTGGCGCGCAGCCAGCCCGGTACATCCTCCTGTTTGTCCTTCTCCTCCGCCCAGGCCCGACACTCCTCCGTCAGGAACCACGGCACGAACGTCACCATCACCAGCCCCTCGGTGTCCCGCACCCGCCCCAGCACGTCGTCGGGCACATTGCGCGGGTGGTCACACAGCCCGCGCGCCGAGGAATGCGAGAAGAACGCCGGGGCCGTCGACGTGTCCAGCGCCGCGTGCATGGTGCTCGGCGCGACGTGCGACAGGTCCACCATCATCCGCAGCCGGTTCAGCTCCCGCACCACGTCGTGCCCGAACTCCGTCAACCCGCCCACCACCGGGTCGTCCGTCGCACTGTCCGCCCACGGGATGTTCCTGATGTGCGTCAGGGTCAGGTAGCGCACGCCGAGCCGGTGCAGCATCCGCAACACCCCCAGCGAGGAGTCGATCTGATGCCCGCCCTCCGCGCCCATCAGCGACGCGATCCGGCCCCGCTCCCAGGCGCGCTCGACCTCGGCGGCGGTCGTCGCGAGCTCCAGGTCCCCGTACCGCCGGATCAGCGCGTGCACCGCGTCGACCTGCTCCAACGTGGCCGTCACCGGGTCGGGCTCGTCCTGGTCCACCCACACCGACCAGAACTGGGCGGCCACCCCGCCGGCCCTCAGCCGGGGCAGGTCGGTCTGCAGCCCGGTCGCGGTCTGATCAACACCGAGATCGAAGAGATCCGGGTTGTACCGGTACCGGGCGCGCAGCTCCCACGCCAGGTCGTTGTGCCCGTCGATGATGTCCACGGGCCGATCCTACGACCAGCGATTTCGTCCGGGGTGGGGGTGAAGCGGGGGTGGGCGGTGGTGGGCCTTCGTGCCCGTGGCGGCTGGGCGGTGGCGGGTCTTCGTGCGCGGGGCGGCTGAGCGGCGGGCACTGTGCTCGTGGCCGCTGGGCGGTGGCGGGCCTCCATACGCAGGGCGGCTCAGCGGTGACGGGCCTCCGTGCGCTTGGCCGCTGGGCGGCGGCGGGTCTTCGTGCGCGTGGCCGCTGGGCGGCGGGTCTCCGTGCCCGTGGCGGCTGGGCGGCGGCGGGCACGGCAGGCCCCGGCAGCCCAGGGTCTGCCGGGGCGCTGTCGCGGGTGGCCTCAGGAACGGCCGGTTGGCTTCGGCGGCGGCGCCTCCCCGCAGGGCACCGCCGCCGGTCGGGCGGGACTACTTCGTCGCGGCCGGGCGGTAGACGCACACGTTGACGCCAGCGTCACTCGTGGTCGCGGAGACCAGTTCGAGCGTGTGCAGCCCCCCGTCGGCGGGGAAGATCGACTTACCTCCACCGAGGAGTACCGGCATGACGATCAGCCGGAGCTCGTCCACCAGGCCCTCGCCGATCAGGGTGCGCGCGAGCGTCGGGCTGCCCATGACGACCAGGTTCCCGCCCTCGGCCGCGCGCAGCTGCCCGATGTCGGCGACGGCCGTACCACCGGGAATCAGCGTGCTGTTGTTCCAGCTCAGGTCGTCCTCGCCCAGCGTCCCGGACACCACGTACTTCGGGAGCGCGTTCATCCGGTCCGCGAACGGGTCACCGGCCCGCTCGGGCCACGCCCCGGCCATCGTCTGCCACGTACGACGCCCGAACAGCAGCCCCTCGGCCCCGCTCATCGCCCCGTCGAACGCGCCACCCACGATCTCCGGGTCGAAGAACGGATGCGACCACCCACCGTGCGCGAACCCGCCGTCGGTGTCCTCCTCGGGCCCGCCCGGCGCCTGTACGACCCCGTCCAGGCTCATGAACTCCACAATCACGATGCGCACGGAACTCGCCCCTCTTCCCCACTCCGACATACGGCGCTGAAGATCATCCCACCTCGCCGCGGTCGGCACCCGCACATCGGCGGGAGCCTGCCCCACCGCTCGCCACCCCCGGTGACCCACCAGGCCCCGGCCGGCACCCCACCATCGACCGTCACGGCCACGAACACACCGCTCGTCACCCCCGGTGACCCACCAGGCCCCGGCCGGCACCCCACCATCGACCGTCACGGCCGTGAGCCCTCGGTGGCCCACCGAGCCCGGCGGGGTGCAGCCCTGCCTTCCGGGGCGCCAGCGGCCATCACGTCAGGCTGAGCACCAGCGGTCCCGCCGCACGCCCGCGCTCAGACTGCGCACCGGCAGACCCGGACGTCACGCGCCCGGCAGTCAGCGTGCGCACCCTCAGACCCGCCCGCCGCGCCCAACGGTCAGCCCGAGACCACCGCGCGCCACTCCGCCACCCGCTCGGCGCTCACCCCGGCGGCCCAGCCGCCCTCGGCCCGCGCCGCGCTGCCCACGTGGAACGCCCGTACCCCGTTGGCGCGCAGCACCGGCACGTGGGCCGGCGTGAGTCCGCCCCCGGCCAGGATCAGCGCCGGGTCCCGGGCGAGCAGCCCGTCGAGCCCGGCGCCGAGCCCCTGCGGCGAACCGGCGGTGAGTACGGCGTCGAGCCCCGGGAGGGCGCACACCAGGTCCCAGGCGTCCGGGCCGACCGCGTGGTCGATGGCGCGGTGAAAGGTCCACGGTCGACCGTCGAGCGCTCCGGCGAGGCGGGTGGTGGAGGGGACGTCGATCTCGCCGGTACCCGTCAGGAAGCCCAGCACGAACGCGTCCGCACCGGCGTCGACCAGCTGGGCGGCCACGGCGGACAGCTCGTCCAGGTCGCGCTCGTCGGTCTGGAAGCCGGCCCGGGACCGGAGCATGACCCGGAGCGGGAGCCTGGTGGCGGCCCGGATGGCGGCGACCGTCGCCACGGACGGGGTGAGCCCGTCGGCGCGCATGTCGGCGACGACCTCCAGACGGTCGGCCCCACCGGCCTCGGCGGCGGCCGCGTCGAAGGCGTCCAGGGCGATGATCTCCAGCAGCGCGCGCGTCATGGACAGGATTGTTTCAAATTACCCGAGGTGTCTCCGTTACCGGGGCCACACCGGACTGTCGCCGCCCCCTGGCTCGGGCGTCCGGACGGGCACCCAGGCCACCCGGCGGCTGCTCTGGACGACATAGCTGAGGGCGAACGCCGTTACGAACGGGAGTATGTAGGACATCCTGTCGAAGTACGTCGGGACGCTCTCGCTGATGATCCACCCGGACAGCCCTGGGCCGAGGTCCACGCCGCCCAGCGTGCCCGGCAGCCACCACACGAAGAGGTTCCACGGGGCCTGTGCCCCGAACCGCTCCACGACCTGGACGCCGGCCGCCAGATACAGCGAGCCCAGCCCCCCGAACACCGCCACAACCCCGCCCTCGACTCCGGCCCTGGCTATGGCTCTAGCGCTGGCCCTAGCCCCAACTCCGGCGCCGCGTCCGGGCCTGGGTCGACGACGGCCCCCCAACCAGAACAGCACGACAGCAGCCACTCCCAGCCCCAGCCCCCACGCGAAGACACTGTGCAGCACCCGGACCTGCCGACCCGGGTCGCGGTTGTCCAGCGCCTCGATCGCGCCCAACAGCACCGCCGTCGCCGCCACCAGCACGGCCAGACACACGAGCGGACGAACCATCGCCCCCGGCGGCCGCTCTGCCACAGAACTGGCCCGACCAGCCGACGACGGAAGCCCCTCAGACCACTGGTTCCTGCCTGCCGCAGCCGGAGTTCCGGCACCTGGCAGAGAGCTCCCGCCAGCCGCCACGGTGCCGGGCTCCTCCGCGGCGGAGTTGTCCGCCCTCAAGCTGGAGCCCACATCAGTGCTGGCCGCCCCGCCAGGGGCCTCCCGCGCCACCAGCACCCCGAGCCCCGCCGACGTCAGCGCGAACAAGAGGAACACGACCGCGTGCAGGATGTAGCCCGCCAGCAGGGACCCGTCGAACGCACCCCGGGCGAACATGGCGACATACATCCCAACCTCGCCGAACACACCGAGCAGCGGGGCGAACAGCATGAGCAACCCGGGCCGCCACACCCCCCGGAGCGCCAGCCGCAGACCCTCCCCCCGCGCGCCGTCCCGGGGCGGCCGGGCCACGGCCAGGCTCGCGGCGAACGTCAGCCGGGCCCACGCGCCCTCGATGACATGCACCTCGGCAGCCCACTCGGGCCCGACCTCGGCCCGCAGGTGCTCCGGCCACCGCCGAACCGCGACCCGCAACAGGAAACGCACCAACCACGCCCCAGAACCGGCCGCATCACCCGGCTCCGAACCGGAACCCGAACCGGAGCCGGAGCCGGAACCTCGACCAGAGCCTGAACCAAGCCCTCGCCCAACCTCCGGCCCCGTGCCCGAGCCCGAACCTCGCCCTGAGCCCGGATCCACCCCCTCCACACCCCCCGCCGTCACCATGCCGGACGCACCACGGGAGCCGGACTGGTCTCCTGCCGCAAAGCCTGAAGCGCCACCCGCGACCGCGACGCCCCCTCAGCGGTGACCCGGTAATACCTCCGGGCGGGCCGCCCGGCCTGAACCGGATCGATGTCCTCCCACTGCGTCTCCAGCCACCCGGCACGCACCAGCCGCGTCAGGATCGGATAGAGGCTGCCACTGGCCAGGCCCGTCTGGTGCATCAGGTCGAGCCCGTAGCGCTCGACCTCCACGTCCGCCAGGAACGCCGCGAGCACCCGCGCCACCGGCACCGTCAACCGCACATCATCCGCCACCCCAAGAACTCTACATAGGGTCTATGCCTGTTGTCTACATAGGGTCTGGCCAGCCCGCCCCCGTCACCGACCCCGCCAGGCCCAACCGAAGAGACACCCAAGCCGATGCCGCAGCCCCGGCCCGGACCCCGACCCCGACCCCAGCCCCGGACCCGGACGCGGACGCGGCCCCGGGCCGAGAAGTGGCCCCAGACGCGGACCCAGCGTCACCTCTGACCCCAGGCCCAAACCCCAGGCCGCCAGCCCCAACCCCCACCCCACCCCACCAAAAAGCAGAGGGCGGACCCGAAGGCCCACCCTCTGCTGAGGTAGATCAGATCAAGGACTTAGAAGTCCATGTCCCCACCGGGGTTACCGGCCGGAGCGGCCGACTTCTCCGGCTTGTCCGCGACGACAGCCTCGGTCGTGAGGAACAGCGCGGCGATCGACGCGGCGTTCTGCAGCGCGGAACGCGTCACCTTGGCCGGGTCGATGATGCCCTCGGCCAGCATGTCGACGTACTCGCCGTTGGCCGCGTTGAGGCCCCAGCCCGGGGTCAGGTTGCGCACCTTCTCGACGATGACGCCACCCTCGAGACCGGCGTTGACGGCGATCTGCCGCAGCGGGGCCTCGAGCGACACGCGGACGATGTTCACGCCCGTGGCCTCGTCACCGGTCAGGTCGATCTTGTCGAACGCGGTCGCGCCGGCCTGGACGAGCGCCACGCCACCACCGGGGACGATGCCCTCCTCGACGGCCGCCTTCGCGTTGCGAACGGCGTCCTCGATGCGGTGCTTGCGCTCCTTGAGCTCGACCTCGGTGGCCGCGCCGACCTTGATGACCGCGACACCGCCGGCGAGCTTCGCCAGGCGCTCCTGCAGCTTCTCGCGGTCGTAGTCGGAGTCCGACTTCTCGATCTCGGCGCGGATCTGGTTGACCCGGCCCTGGATCTCGTCCGCCTCGCCGACGCCGTCGACGATCGTGGTCTCGTCCTTGGTGACGACGACCTTGCGGGCGCGACCGAGGAGCTCGAGACCGACACCGTCGAGCTTGAGGCCGACCTCCTCGCTGATGACCTGGCCACCGGTGAGGATGGCGATGTCGCCCAGCATGGCCTTGCGGCGGTCACCGAAGCCCGGGGCCTTGACGGCGACGGACTTGAAGGTGCCACGGATCTTGTTGACGACCAGGGTGGCCAGGGCCTCGCCCTCGAGGTCCTCGGCGATGATCAGCAGCGGCTTGCCGGACTGCATGACCTTCTCGAGGATCGGCAGCATGTCCTTGACAGCCGAGATCTTCTGGTTCGCGATGAGGATGTACGGGTCGTCGAGAACCGACTCCATCCGCTCCGCGTCGGTGACGAAGTAGGGCGAGATGTAGCCCTTGTCGAAGCGCATGCCCTCGGTGAGCTCGAGCTCGAGGCCGAAGGTGTTGCTCTCCTCGACGGTGATGACGCCTTCCTTGCCGACCTTGTCCATCGCCTCGGCGATGATCTGACCGACGGTGTTGTCACCGGCCGAGATGGAGGCGGTGGAGGCGATCTGCTCCTTGGTCTCGACGTCCTTCGCGAGCTTCGACAGCTCCTCGGAGACGGCGGCCACGGCGGCCTCGATGCCCCGCTTGAGGGCGATCGGGTTGGCACCGGCGGCCACGTTGCGCAGACCCTCGCGGACGAGAGCCTGGGCCAGCACGGTGGCGGTGGTGGTGCCGTCGCCAGCGACGTCGTCCGTCTTCTTGGCGACCTCCTTGACGAGCTCGGCCCCGATCTTCTCGTACGGGTCCTCGAGCTCGATCTCCTTGGCGATGCTCACACCATCGTTGGTGATGGTGGGGGCGCCCCACTTCTTCTCGAGCACGACGTTGCGGCCCTTCGGGCCGAGCGTCACCTTCACGGCGTCGGCGAGGATGTTCATGCCCCGCTCAAGGCCGCGGCGCGCCTCCTCGTCGAACGCGATCAACTTAGCCATGGTGGCGTGTCCTCCGCTGCTGCGTTCTGCCCGGGTAAGGGCTGAATGTACGCAAGGTCCGAGTCGAGTCAGTGCCCGCGACGGACGACCCTACGGAGGGTCTCACCTTCTCGACCTGGCACTCGCAGTGCACGAGTGCCAGGTCAACGTTTAGCACTCTCCAGCCGCGAGTGCAACCTATGAGGCCTCCCGGAGGAGCTGTTCCGTGCTCAGCGGGGTCTCCCGGGCGCGGAGGTCGGCGTAGGTCACAACGGTGCCGGCCAGCACCAGGACGAAGATCGGCAGCGCGACGACGGCCGACCAGAGGCCGCCGCCGACGTCGGCCACGAACCGGCCCACGTCCCCGCTGATCGAGGCGGACAGGCCGGAGGGCGCGCCGAGGCAGCAGGACAGGACGATCACGACCAGCGCGAGGGGTACGAGCCGGGACAGGGTGTGGCCGAACCGCGCGTGGGTGAGCTTGAAGGAGCGCGGGATGCCGCCGGTCCGCTCGTACACGATGACGGGGGTGACCAGCGAGCAGGCGATGGCGAAGTAGACCGAGCCGATCAGGCACAGGCAGATGCCGAGGGCGATGAGGATCGAGCTGAGGATCTGCCAGCCCCAGACGGCGAGCGCGCGGGTCCGGCCGAACCGGAGGGCCTGGCCGAGGGTGACGGTCCGGCCGGCGGCCTCCTGGGTGATGGCCCACACCCCGGCGGCGGAGCCGAGCGAGCCGAGGTAGGCGGCGCCGATCCAGACGACGAAGGCGAGGAGGCCGGCGACCGGGCGGAAGTTCCAGTTGTCGGCGGCGTTCTGGTCGTAGGAGACGTTGGTCAGGATGGTGAGCAGGACGGTGGGGCCGGCGATGGTGACCGCCGCGATGGTCAGGAGCGACTGCCAACTGCGGCGCAGGACGCCGACCACCCGGTCGTACCAACCGCCGAATCCGGCGGCGGGGTCGGGCACGAGCGGGTCGTCGGTCGGTTGGCCGATGGCCTGATAGCCATAAGTCGCCATGTTCGCCCCCTATTGGGTAGTTGAACATTGCTTAGCATGGCTAGATATAATTTTTCCGAGAAACAGCCTGAACGAATGCGGTGACCGCCTTGTCCCGGGAGCCGGCGAGCCGGATGGCGCGCAGTTCACGGGCCAGGGAAAACCCGTCGACGGGTACGAGCACGAGGCTCCCCGCCGCCAGTTCCTCCCGGACGGCCAGCCGGCTGAGAATGGTCGCGCCCAGCCCGGCCCGGACGGCAGCCTTGAGCGCCTCGGTGGAGGTCATCACGCCGAACGGCTCGGCGATCAGGTGCCCTGCCGCGGCGGCCGCCGCCTCGTAGGTGCGCCGGGTGCCCGACTCGGCCTCGCGGAGCAGGAGCCGGGTGGCCACGAGCGTCTCCAGCGGCAGCGGGCCGTCGAGCCGGGCCCAGGCGTGTTCGGGTGCGACGAGGACGACGAGCTCGTCGCGGTCGAACAGCCGGGTGGTCAGCCCGGCGGTGGGGATCGGCCCCTCGACGAACCCGACGTCGACGGCCCCGGAGCGCACCAGCGCGGTGACCTCGTCGGAGTTGGCGACGGTGAGGGACACGGTGACGTCCCCGGCGGCGGCGATCCGCCCCGGCAGCACGTACTCGGCGTTGGTGTAGCTCGCGGCCACCCTGATCCGGCCCTGGGCCCCGGCCCGGAGCGTCTCGGCCTCCCCGGCGAACCGGTCGGCGGCGGCGAGCAGGTCCCGGGCGAGGTCGGCGAGCCGGGCGCCCTCGGCGGTGGGCCGGCAGCCGCGCGGCGTACGGATCAGGAGTTCGACGCCGACCCTGCGTTCGAGCCGGCGGAGCGCCTCGCTGGCGGAGGGCTGGGTGATCTGGTGCGCGCGGGCGGCGGCGGAGATGCTGCCGGTGGCGACGGCGTCGACGAACAGGCCCAGTGGCACGAGGTCGGCGAGCCCGAGACGACTACCCATAGGTTCAGTCTATGGGTAGTCCACCCCGTCTCGACGCGGTCTCCCGCGAATGGCTCAACCAGCCAGGCGGACGTTCTCCGCCTGCGGACCCTTCTGGCCCTGACCGATCTCAAATTCGACCCGCTGGCCGTCCTCGAGTGACTTGTACCCATCCATTTGGATCGACGAGAAGTGGACGAAAACATCCTGCCCGCCATCCACAGCGATGAAGCCGTAGCCCTTTTCGCTGTTGAACCACTTGACGCTACCTTCAGCCACAGCCGCACTTCCTTCTGCCAAACACCCCGACGCCGCACGCCGCGCACGCCGGCATCAAGCCATTCCCGGTGCTCGATGAACGCACGCTACACGAGCCGATCAACCTACGCACTAATACAAACCGGACAGTAGAAATAACGCTGCGACTGTGGACAATCGCGGCTAGATTCTGTTTCTTATGCGCGCACAACCACCACCGTCCCGGGCGACTCTCGATTGGCTACACAAGGTGATCGGCGCCGACATCGCGTCGGCCGTGCCGCTCACGGGGGGCGTCGCACAGTCCGTGACGGGGGTGACGACGACCGACGGCCGGGAGTACGTGCTGCGGTTGTGGAGCCGGCCCGACTGGCGGGAGACGGACCCCGACCACAGTCCGGAGAACGAGACCGCGGCGCTCACGGCGCTCGTCGGCAGTGGCCTGCCGGTGCCGGAGGTCGTGGCGGTGGACGCCGAGGGCCGGCACGGGGAGTACCCGGCGCTGCTGATGACCCGGCTGCCAGGCGCGATCCTGCACAGCGCCACCCACCACTCCCCGACCGCCGAGCCGCTGACCGCCGACATGCTCCGGCAACTGGTCGACGCGGCCGACGTGCTGCACGCGCTGCCGGTGCCCGACGTCGGCCCGTACGCGCCGTACGAGGATCTGAGCGGGTGGGAGCCGCCGTCGGCGCACCCGGTGTGGGAACGCGCTCTCGCGGTGGCCGTCGCCGGCCCGCCCCCGAGCCCGGACGTGTTCCTGCACCGCGACTTCCATCCCGGTAACACGCTGTGGCGGGACGGGCGGCTGACGGGCGTGATCGACTGGACCACGGCGGCCCGGGGCCCGGCGGGCGTGGACCTCGCGCACCTGAGGATCAACCTCGTCCTGGCGTACGACCGGGCGACTGCCGACTCGGTGCTGCGGTTCGCTTCCGAACACAATCCTTACTGGGACGTCCGGGCGGTGCTCGACATCGTGGACGAGGACGACGAGGACGACCTGCCGACGGTCGAGAGCTATCTGGAGAGCCTGCTGTGACCGTCCGCCGCGCGACCGTCGCGGACACCGCGCGCCTGCGGGCCCTGCGGATCACGGTGTCCGCCGAGGACCAGCTCCGTCGTGTGTGGATGCACGGAGCGCGCGGCGCTCTGGGGCGCCGCGCGCCGTACCGGGTTCAGGGTCGGCAGGACCTGAGCAGGGCCAGCGACGGGAGCGGGTTCTTCCGGACCGCCCTCCCGCACCGAGCCAGTCAGGGCACCGCCGAGGGGCTCGCGCTGGTGGCCGGGGTCGGCGTGGCGCCCGGGGAGGCACTCGGGGCCACGGACGGGGTCGCCGACGGGCGCGGGTTCTGCGGGGCCCCGGAGCGCTGGATCGGCCCCGGCCCCTGCTGGTCCTGCGGGCACAGCGGGTAGATCCACCGGTCCGGCCGGCCGAAGCTGTCGCCGTCGCTGTAGACAACCGACTGGCGGCACCGGTACGGGTTGCCCATCTGGATCGGGTCGCCGTTCTGGTCGTAGATCCGGACGTCCTTCAGCGGCCTGCCCTCGGCGTCGTAGGCGACGATGTCCTGCACGTGCCCCCACCGGTCGTAGCTGTTGTAGGGGGCGTTCCGGTCCGCCGACTCGGCGACGATGACCAGGCCGACGAGCGCGATCGGGAACGCCGCGGCGAGCAGCAGCCACCGGGGCCAGCCCCGGGTCGTCCGGGTCCGCCGGCCCAGCCAGACCGAGAACGCGACGGAACCCAGGAGGACGAGCAGCCCGAGCAGCGGCTGTCCGTTGCCGCCGCCGAAGGGCAGCAGGCCGGGACCGCCGCCGGTGAACACCAGCATCAGGAAGCTCGCGATCACCCAGCCCCGGAAGATCCACCAGGCCGGTCGGAGAGCGAGGAACAGATCCATGATCCGGGGGTACCCGACGAGGGTGCCCAACCGGACGTCCACCCGGCTGAGGAAGGCCGCGAACCGCCGCCAGTCCAGCGAGGTGGCGTGGCCGTTGCCCGCCGGGTCCAGTCCGGCGGCGGCGCGCAGTTCGGCCGCGTACTCCGCCGGGGTGCCCAGCCGCTCGGTCAGCGTCCCGCTGTGCTCGGCCTCGATGTCGGCGAGGTGGGCGGGCAGGTCCTCCATGAGGTCGTCGCGCACCTCCGGCGGCAGGTCGGACAGCGCCGCGCGGACCCCCGCCAGGTACGCCTCGCCCGAAGTCGTCGTGCTCATCACGCTGCCGCCTTCCCGTCGAGCAGGCTGTTCATGGTCCCGGCGAACCCGCGCCACACCGTGCTGGACCGGGTGAGCTGGGTGCGGCCGGCGGGGTTGAGGGCGTAGTACTTGCGGTGCGGGCCCTCTTCGGAGGGGACCACGTACGTGGTCAGGTAGCCGGCGGTGAACAGCCGGCGCAGGGTGCCGTAGACGGAGGCGTCGCCGACCTCGTCCAGTCCGGCCGCCCGCAGTCTGCGGAGGATGTCGTACCCGTAGCCGTCGTCTTCGCGGAGCACGGCGAGGACGGCCAGGTCGAGCACTCCTTTGAGAAGCTGGGTGGTATCCACGCATCAGACAGTACTGCGGACCGCGAAGTACCGTCAAGACGGAACTACCCCTCGCTGCGCCATACACCTGTGGGTACAAAGAAGCGGGCGGGCACCCGGAGGTGTCCGCCCGCTGGAAGTGCGCCGCCTAGCTGTGCCGGCGGGACTGCACGATCCGGAACCGGTTGGAGACGTAGGCCCCGTCGGTCAGGGCCGAGTTGGCCGCCCGGTTGGCGCCGCTGGCGTGGAAGTCCGAGTACGCCGCGGACTGGTTGACGAACACGCCGCCGGTCAGGTTGATCGACAGGTGGGTGCCGACCTCGATCGCGGCCTCCTCGACGACCCGGAGCACGTCCTCGTCGGTGGAGTAGACCCCGGCGGTGAGCGCGCCCTTCGCCTCGACGGTGCGGGCGAACAGGTCCACGCTCTCCGTGGTGCCGGCCGTGGCGATCAGGAACGAGATCGGGCCGAACCACTCGGTGCCGTAGGTGTCCTCGTCGGACGCGTCGAGCTTGACGATCAGCGGGGTGCGGACCACGGCGTCCGGGAAGTCCGGGTGGGTGTGGGCGACGGAGTCGAGGACGACCTCGCCAACCTTGCGGGCCAGGTCGAGCCGGCCGATGACGCCCTCGTTGACGATCGCGCCGATCAGTTCGACGGCGCGGGCGGGGTCACCGGTCAGCTTGGCCACGGAGCCGGCGATCCCGGCGGCGACCTCGTCGAAGGTCTTCACGCCGTCGGGGGTGGAGATGCCGTCGCGCGGGATGTAGATGTTCTGCGAGGTGGTGCACATCTGGCCCGAGTACAGCGACAGGGTGAACGCGATGTTGCGGCACATCCCGGAGAAGTCGTCGGTCGAGTCGATGATGATCGTGTTGACGCCGGCCTTCTCGGTGTACACGACGGCCTGCTTGGCGTTCTCCTCCAGCCAGTCGCCGTATTCGGTGGAGCCGGTGAAGTCCACGATCTTCACCTCGGGCCGGGTGGCCAGCACGGAGGCCAGCTTCTCGCCCGGGGCCTCGGGGGCGAGCTGGACGAGGTTCGGGTCGAACCCGGCCTCGGCGAGCACCTCGCGGGCGACCCGGACCGTGATGGCCAGCGGGGCGATGGCGCGCGGGTGCGGCTTGACGATGACCGGGTTGCCGGTGACCAGGGAGGCGAACAGGCCCGGGTAGGAGTTCCAGGTCGGGAAGGTGTTGCAGCCGACGACGAGGGCCAGGCCACGCGGTACCACGTGGAAGGTCTTGGTCATCTTCAGCGGGTCGCCCTTGCCGGCCGGCTTCTCCCACTCGGCGGTGGCCGGGTGCCGGGTCATCTCGGCGTAGGCGTAGGCGACGGCCTCCAGGGCGCGGTCGAACGCGTGCGCGGTGCCGGCCTGGAACGCCATCACGAACGCCTGGCCCGTGGTGAACTGCACGGCGTTGGCCAGCTCGAACGTGTTCCTGGCGAGCCGGTCGAGGATCTCCAGCGTGACGCCGGCCCGGGTCTGCGGGGTGGCGGCGCGCCACGCGGGCAGCGCCTCCTGGCCCCGGGAGATCAGGGTGTCGGCGTCGGTGTGCGGGTACCGGATACCGAGGTCGACCCCGAACGGGCTGGTCTCGGTGGCGACCCGCTCCGCGCCGTCGAGCGGGAAGTCCGCGTTGTGGTACGCCTCGAAGGCAGCCTTGCCGTCCGCGGCGGCCGTCTCGCCCCACACGCGGGGGCTGGGCGATTCGGGGTAGGCCGACCAGTAGCCCCGCTCCCGGATCGCGGTGAGCGCGGCGTCGAGTTTGTCGCTGTGTGTGGCGAAGAGGTCCGCAGTCATGCCCACCATCATGCCCCGACTGTGACAACTTTCGGCAATCTGATCACCAACGTGTCATGGACGTGTCAGCAGGGTGGTGGTTCGACCTGGTCGGTGACGTAGGCGTGGGTGACGTACTGGCCGCCGTAGAGCCGGTCCCAGCGGTCCGTGGAGCCGATCTGCTCGCCCCGGGTCTGGCACTCCAGGGGCAGCACCGCGTACGGCGCGGCGAACCCCACGACCGGGTGGTTCGTCCCGGGCCCGGACCGCAGGTTGAGCAGCGTCTCGGCCTTGCCGGCGCCCGGGGACACCCCGGTCCACAGGAAGGTCACGGTGACCCAGGCGTTGTTGGTGAGCCGGAGACCGTCCCAGAAGGTGCCGTCGGCGAGGTCGATGCCCGCCGGGTTGTCGACCGTGCGGCCGAACTCGTCCTTCTTGGCGTTGTAGTCGTCGTAGTAGGCGGCCTGCGCCTGGGGTGTGCCGTGCGGCAGGTCGCCCCATTCCTGCCGGTCGGGGTTCCAGTAGTCGTCGTGGGTGTTCCAGGGGCCGACGTCCCACACCGGCGCGTACTCGCACCGGCCGTTGTCGGAGCACACCTGCACGCTGCGGTCGCCGCCGCCCTTGGCCGACAGGCCCCGACGGGACGGGAGGGCGACGAAGTGGTCGTGGGAGGTGATGACGTGTCCGTTGGCGGTGTTCTTGCCGACGAGCCCCTCGCGGGTCGCGTACACCCGGGACTGGAAGGGCGGGTCGTCGGCCGCGTAAGCAGGGGTCGGAGCCACCGTGATGACCCCGACCAGCACACTAGCTATCTTCACCCACATAAAAGAACATTAGGCGGGTTTTACAACTCCTGCTGCCAGTTCACCCAGGTATTCGCCCAGCGGAACCCCATCCGCTCGTTAATCACGATCATGTAGCCGTTGTCCGCGGCGTTCGAGGTGTCGATGGCCCGGAGCTGCGGATACGTGGCCCGGTAGTAGGCCAGGTTCTCCAGTTTGACGATCGTGCCGAGCCGGTGGCCCCGGTGCGCGGAGCTGGCGATGGTGTTGTGCTGCCAGGCGTGCCACTCGTCGCCGGCGTCGGTGGCCAGCGCCGAGTAGGCCGCGAGGGTGTCGGTCTCGCGGTGCACCAGGCCCACGGCGAAGTGGAGCTGACCCCGGATCCGGGCGACCTCCTCGCCGGCCTTGACCCGGTCGGCGTCGATCTTCTCCTCCTCGAAGGTGAAGTCGCCGATCGGGGACTCCATCATGATCCGCCGGTCGAGGTAGGCGAGGTCGTCGGCGTACTTCTCCGGGACCCGGTCCTGCCAGGTGATCAGGTCGTAGCCCTCGGCGTGCGTCCAGGCCTCGGCGAGCTGGCGGGCCAACTCCTCCTCGGACACCACGCCGGGTACCCACCGGCGGTGCGCCTCGTCGAGAACCCGTCGGAAGCCCATCGCCTGGGCGAACGCCTGGCCGGGGCCGTGCGGACTGCCCTCCTCCTGACCGGGGAGCGCCTCGGTGGAGTCGGTCTGGAGGTTCTTGCGGTTCTCGGCCTTCGCGCGTTCGACGGCCTTCGCGTACAGCGCGCGGCCGATGCCCTTGCGGCGGTGCTCCGGGTGCACGGTGAAGTCGGCCCCGATGTTGTCGAGGTTGTCGAGGGTCGGCATGGACAGGCCGAGCAGGCCGACCGGTTCGCCGTCCTCGGTGGCGATCCAGTACTCACACTTCTCGCCGGGCCACGGGTTCCTGAGTCTTCCGATGTCGCGTTCGAGCGTGGGGAACGGAAACTCCGCACGCTCGTGGGCATGGGCGGCGAGGTGCACCGCGTGCCAGGCGGCCGCGGCCGCGTCGTCGGTCACATCGAGCTGAGTGATATGCATACCCGTCAGACTGACGAACGCGGACCGACGCCGCGACCGAATTATGCCAACACCTGCTTGTACTCCTGGTCGATCTTGCGGACCCGGAAACCCATCGCCTCGTTGACGGCGATCATGTGCCGGTTCTCGTCGGCGTTCCAGGTGTAGAGGGTGCGCAGTTCCGGCAGCTCCGAGCGGACGAACGCCAGGTTGGCGAGCTTCACGATCGTGCCGAGCCGCCGGCCCCGGTGCTCCGGGTGCGCGATGGTGATCCACTGCCAGCCGAAGTCGTCGAAACCATGATCGAGGGCAATCGTCGTGTACGCGACCAGCCGGCCCCCGTGCAGCACCCCCGCGTTGTACCGCCGCCGTTTGCGCACGTCGAGCGCCGCGTCCTTGGCCCGGACCAGGTCGACGTCGATGTCCTCCCGCTCGACCGGGATGTCACCCATCGGGATGTCGAGCAGCATCCGGCCGTTGAGGTAGGCGACGTCGGCGATCACCGAGTCCGGCGTGCCGTCCCGCCAGGTGATCAGCTCGTAGCCCTCGGCGTGCGTCCAGGCCTCGGCGAGCAGGGCGTCGAGGTCCGCCTCGGGCACGGTGCCGGCCTCCCACTTGCGGCACACCTCGTTCAGGGCCCAGGTCGCGCCCACAGTCCCGGCGAACGCCCGGCCGGCCTCGCCGTGCGCCTGGCCGATGAGGACGGTGCGGCCGAGTGCCCCGGCGCGCTCCAGGACCTTGGCGTGCAGGGCGCGGCCGACGCCCCGGCGGCGGTGCTCGGGGAGCACCCAGAGGTCGACGCCCAGCAGGGTGAGGTTGTCCCGGGTCGGCCAGTCGAGGACGAGGCCGCCGACGATCCGGCCGTCCTCGACCGCGATCCAGTGTTCGTAGCCGGCGCCCGGCCACGGGTCGTCCACGGCGTCGACCCACTGTTCGCGGCACCGGGGCGGCATGTCCGGATTCTCGGCGTGCCAGGCGGTGTTCATGGCGGCGTAGCGTTCCTCGACCCGGGCCAGGTCCGAGGTGTCCAGCTCGATGATGTCCATGGGTCCACCTTGACCGCCGCACGGTCCCCCCGCGACCGATTAACCCTGGACAAAAAGGAGCCGCCCCCGAGTCCTCGGGGGCGGCTCACACGTTGGTCGGGAGAACGCTCGCTTGAGCAGCACCGCCAAATTGCGGCACCGCTGCACCGATCGAGATCGGAGCACATCATCGAAACAGGTTTCGACGGTGGTTACGGCGTCCTCCCGCAGAGAAAATACTCTTCCTCTACTACCCCGTCGTCAAGCAGCCAAGTTATAGTTATCGATCGTTAAGCTCACCGTGAGTGGCGACTCGCCCGGGGACACCGGACGACTCGCCAACCCACCAGCACACATTACGCAGTGCCTTGACTACGCTATGTAGTTTGTGTGACCTAAGTCACAACAACCCAGCCTCACGGGCGGCGCGCAAAGAAGGCTTCACCTGGTGCGTCGGGCCTACGCGATCGGCCACGGCGTCCAAAGTCTTCAGTCCCTCGCCCGTGTTGTACACAACTGTCTCAGCCGACGGGTCGAGCTTGCCACTCTCAAGAAGCTTTTTGAGGACCGCGACCGTGACGCCCCCGGCGGTTTCCGCGAACACGCCGGTCGTGCGGGCCAGCAGCTGGATCCCGTCGCGGATCTCGTCGTCGGTCACCGAGTCCATCCAGCCCCCGGTCCGGCGCACCGACTCCAGGGCGAACGGCCCCGCCGCCGGGTCACCGATGTTCAGGGACTTCGCGATGCCGGTCGGCTTCACCGGGGTGATCTGGTCCTTCTCGTCGCGCAGCGCGGTGGCGATCGGGTCGCAGCCCTTCGACTGGGCGCCGAAGACCTTCCAACCACTCTCGGGTACGAGGCCGATCTCGACCAGTTCCTCGAACGCCTTGTCGATCTTCGTCAGCAGCTCGCCGGACGCCATCGGCACGACCACCTGGGCCGGGAGCCGCCAGCCGAGCTGCTCGGCGACCTCGTAGCCGAGGGTCTTGGAGCCCTCCGCGTAGTACGGCCGGACGTTGACGTTCACGAACGCCGTGTCCTCGAACTCGTCCGTCTCGGTGAGCTCGCCGCAGAGCCGGTTCACGTCGTCGTAGGAGCCCTCGATGGCGACGAGCTCGCCCCCGTAGACCGCCGTGGTGATGATCTTGCCCTGTTCGAGGTCGGACGGGATGAACACGATGCTCGGCACCCCGGCGCGGGCCGAGTGCGCCGCCACCGAGTTCGCCAGGTTGCCCGTCGACGCGCACGCGAACCGGGTGAAGCCCAGCTCCTTCGCCGCCGTCAGCGCCACCGACACCACCCGGTCCTTGAACGAGTGCGTCGGGTTCGCCGAGTCGTCCTTCACCCACAGCGTGCCGGTCATGCCCAGCTCGGCCGCCAGCGCGTCCGCCCTGATCAGGGGGGTCAGACCGGGGTCGAGGGTCACCCGGGAGGCGGGGTCCTGGCCGGCGGGGAGGAGCGGCGCGTACCGCCAGATGTTCTGCGGGCCCGCCTCGATCTGCTCGCGGGTGACCTTGTTCAACGCCGCCTGGTCGTAGCCGACCTCAAGAGGGCCGAAGCACTCGAAACAGGCGTGCTGAGCGATCAGCGGGTACTCCTGGCCGCAGGCTCGGCACACGAGACATCGAGCGGGTGAGTTGGTTGCGGACAGCGCCATGCGCGGATTCCTTCCCATCTTTCCCGGATTCGATCTTCGATCCGGGCCGGATTTGGCACCTAACCCACATGTGTGGCGGTTGCCGGAGCGTCAACGGGCCGTTCCCTCGGCTCCTCTGGATGAGGTATTCAGTTGTGCCCAGCATTCTATGGGCTTTTTCCACCACCCGACACGTGAGCCGCACCACGCTCGTTGAACCTTCCGATCGGGGACAAGGAGGTCCGAAATGGCAGTAGGGCACAGCCCAATGGTGCGTCGGAGCAGGCTGGGCGCTGAGTTACGCAAGCTCCGCCGGGACAAGCAGCTGACCATCGCGAACGTGGCCGCACTCGTCGGCTGGCAGGCCTCGGAGCTCAGCAGGCTGGAAAACGGCAAGCTCCGACCGGACCTGTCGGTTGTTATGGACATTCTGGACGCGTTGGAGGTGATCGGCGGGCAGCGCGAGATCCTGATCTCCATGGCCCGCGACGCCAACCAGCGCGGTTGGTGGAAGGCGATGGTGGGGCCGATGTTCGAGCGGTACCGCCAGATCGCCGAGATCGAAGCGGGCGCCACGGACATCAGGCAGATCACTCTGCTGTACGTGCCCGGGCTCCTCCAGACGGAGGACTACGCCCGGTCGCGCCTGTCGCACTACCCAAGCTTTTCCGAGCCTGGAGCGCTGAACACAGCTATCCACGGTCGGCTAACGCGTCAGAAGCTCCTCGACAACGAGGAGACGCGGTATTCGGTGATCATGGATGAGGGAGTCCTTCATCGCCGAACCTGCCCACCGGCGATCATGGTCGAGCAGTTTCGACACTTGGTCAAGATAGGGCAACGGTCGAACATCGTGATCCGAGTTCTACCGTTCAACTCCGAGATCTACGAGCGAACCTCGATGGCTTCGGGCTTCACACTATTCCGGTATGCGAGTCCGGATGACCCGCAGGTCACCTTTGTCGAGACCAGCTCCGTGGACCTGATCCTCAGCGACTCCGAGGATCTGGCCCGCTACGAGGCGATGCACCAGGAGATCTCCTCGCACGCGCTGAGCGCTGAGGACTCAAGGACTCTCCTCGAAGAGGCGACTGAGCGATTCACCGTGATGGACCAGCATGGCTGAGCCGCTGTTCGTCGACTGGCGCAAGTCCCGTCGATCAGGAGATGCACAAGCGTGCGTCGAAGTTGCGTCGAATGTCGAGCATCACCTGCTCGGCGTTCGTGACACGAAAGCCCGCTCCGCTGGCACGCTCGTCTTCAGCGGCTTGGACTGGCAAGCATTCGTTGCCGGGGTCAAGGCTGGCTCCTTCGTGCGCTGACAGGCTCTACATGCACAACGACTGTGTGGCCCTGGGGAACCTCCCGGGGCCACACATATTTATTCCGTGACTCGAATATCGGGGCTTCGAGCTATGGGCATGGTGCAATCTGGAGCTACCGTCGAGGGATGTCGAAATCGGCTGATCTGTTCCGGCGGCGCCAGGAGCTAGGGGTCGCCCTCCGCGAGCTTCGTGAATCCGCAGGTCTGAGTGGTTCCAGGCTCGCGGCCAGGCTGGGCGTAAGCCAGTCGAAGGTGTCGAAGATCGAGACCGGCCTCAGTAGACCTTCCGTCGAGGAGGTCGAAAATATGCTGAACGCTCTGGAGGCGAGCACAGAGGTTCGGCGAAAGATCCTCAAACTCGCGCAGGTCAGTCCCTTGAGCTTCACGCACATGAGCGCCATGCGTCAGGTCGGCTTGGATCGCAATCAGCAAAACGTGGGAGCACGGGAGCGGGCGGCTCTGGAATACAGGAACTACTCTCCGACCTTCATCTCCGGCTTGTTGCAGACTCCTGAGTTCATCCGCTCACTGTTCGTCAAGCCGCTCTTTGTTGGAAGCGTCAACGCGCAACGAATGATCACAGCACGCGTCGATAGGCAGCGAATTCTCTACGAACCAGGGCGACACTTCCGCTTCCTGTTTTCGGAGGCGGCTTTGCGCAGCCGACTCTGTTCCGGTCCCGTGATGGCCATGCAGATGGACCACATCGCGTCCATGTCTCGACTCGATAGTGTGGACATCAGCGTGCTCCCGTGGACCACTCGAATCCCTCAGGCAACCCTCCACCACTTCACGATCTATGACGAGCGGCTGGTTGTTGTCGAGAACATGCACGGCGACCTGAAGGTTCGCGATCACAAGGACATCGTCATGTATGCGGAGCTATTCGAGTCGCTGCATGGGGTGGCGCAACACGGGGACGCCGCGAGGGAGTTTCTGCGGGAAGTGGCTGACGAGCATCGGGGGCTGCCGGACTAACCGATGCGCGCCGGGTCGGGGCCCACCGTAACCATCTAATGATTTTATGCCTTGACCCGCATGAATTCGGTCCTCCGTCGGGGCACGGTCCTAGCGTTTTGGGCAGCCGGGGCGGTCCCTTCCCCCTGATCGCCCCGGCCGACCCCGAAGGGAGAAGCCATGGCCACCACGGCGACCGCGCTCGGCACTCTGGACACCGTCTCCAACGGCCCCCGCGACGCGATCCTCGGACTCGCGCTCGACGGGATCGTGCACTGGATGACCCCGGGTGAGGGGTACCGGCTGCACCACGACGGCCTCGACTGGCGGGTGACCGGCGGGCGGTTCCACGGGGCGGTGCTGACCCGGGCCGGGCAGCCCGTGTTCCGGCTGCCGACCCAGCACGGGGACGAGCCGCTCAGCGTCCAGCACGCCTACACGGCGCAGCTCGGCCCCGACGGGCAGTGGGAACTGTGGCGGCTCAACTGGTGAGGAGTTTGGGCAGGTCCTCGATCCAGGCGAGGACCATCCGCTCGTAGCGGATGCCGTATTCGCAGGTCACCAGGCGGTAGGTCTCCCCCGCCTCCAGCATCGCGATCCGCTCGGCCTCCAGTTGGGCGAGCCGGGCCTCGTGCGCCCCGCGGTGGCCGCCGAGCAGGACCTCCAGCTCGTCGGTGCCGAAGTGCTCGCCGAAGCCGATCCGGAGCAGCAGCTCCTCGCGGGGCTGCTGGACCTGCGGCACCCCGACCAGCCAGGTGGCGAACGCCTCGCGCCCCGCGTCGGTCAGGTGGTACGGCACGCTGCCCCGGGGGCCCGTGTCGCCCGCCCCGACCAGGCCGCGGCCGGCGAGCAGTGGCAGTTCCCGGAAGATCTGGCTGCGGGTGATACCCCAGAAGGGGCTGATATCGGACTCGGCCGCCCGGGCCAGCTCGCCGGCCGTGGCCGATCTCAGACGGTGCAGCAGACCGAGAGTCGCGGCGGAGGTGGCGTTCAGGTCGCGCGGCTGCCTCATGGAACAGAATTGTCCGCTGAAATGACGAACTTCGGTGTCTAAAAAGGGTTAGCTGTCAGTTAAGACGTGTCGTGTCGTGGGGAAATCCGTGCTTTGAGCCCGAATTGGCTGGGTCCACAGTTGACGGATGAGTGAGCAAGATCCACAGTGGAAAGTGTCGTACCCCGCTGGCACAATTCTGGCATGCGGGACGTGAGCGGGAGACGGTTCGGGGGCGCGATCCTGGCGTTGGCCCTCGTCAGTGTGCTGTCCGGGGTGGCCGCGATCGGGCTGGCCGCCGTCTCGGTCGCCAGTGTCGGCTTCGGGCCCGAGCGGTGCTGCCCGGCCGGCGGGCCACCGACCCAGCCGAGCCCCGCGCCCCGGCCGAGCGCCTCTCCCGGGCCGACCCGGGTCGTCGGGCTGCCGGCCTGCATCATCGGCTCGTGGCGGGTGGTGTCCGAGACCTCCATGGTGAAGTACTACTCGAATGCCGACCCCTTCGCGGCCAGCTCCAGCCCCGGCAAGTCGTATGAGTTCCGCGCCGACGGCACCGGCACCGAGAAGTGGGACAACGTGACCTACACCGCCAACAGTGGCGGCTCCACCCTCCGCCTCCAGTCCAACGGGACGGCGGAGTTCACCTGGACGGCGACGGGGGACACGGTGACGTATCTGGCGCGGACCAGCGTGAATCTCAAGCACCACTGGTCGGTGCCCGAGGGGGAGTCCGACGCGACCAGCTCACCGAACCTCTCACTGAACGAGACCGACCGGTACAAGTGCGGGGCCACCGGGTTCGAGGAGAGCAACGACACGGGCTACCGCTCGGTGTGGGCGCGCACCGCCGGCTACGGGTTCTACGGATGAGGCGCGGCACGGGTCACCTCACAGAGGTGGGCGGCCAGATGGGGCGCGCGGTCTCCCGGCTCGGGCTTGCCGCCCTGTTGGGGCTGGTCGTGCTCGGGATCGGCGCACCGGCCGGGGCTGCGCCGCCCAGTGCCGAGGAGCGGGCCGCCGCCATTGCCCGGCCGGCCATTGTGATCGTGGAGATCCGGTGGCAGGCGTGGGTGCGGGACACGAAGACCGGGGAGGTGTTCGGCGGCAAGGAAGGCTACCGGATCGTCAGCTCCTGCACCGGGTTCGGGGTGCACGCCGACGGCCTGCTCGTCACCGCCGGGCACTGCGTGGACCCGGGGCCGGAGGGCATCGGCCGGGCCCTGTTCGGGATCGTCGCCCAGGAGCTGGCCACCGTCGGCCGGATCGGCGACACCGCCAGGGCCGTGGCCGCGCTGGCCGACCGCGCCGTCGCCGAGGGCCCCGAGAAGGACAGCCCCGTCAGCCGCGAGGTCGTCGTGCACCGGGGCGTCCGGGTCGCCGACCGGACCGTGGACGACCCGCTGCCCGCCGAGGTCGTGCACATCCTGCCGCACAGCCGCGGCGACGTCGCCATCCTCAAGGTCGAACGGGGCCGCCTCCCCGCCCTGGAGATCATCGACGGCAGCGACCTGCCCGTCGGTACCCCGATCCTCGCCATCGGCTTTCCCGGCTCCGCCGACCGGATCAGCGACCCCACCCTCGAACCGAGCGCCAAGGACGGCCGGATCAGCAACCGCCGCACCATCGCCGGCGTCCCCTTCTACGAGGTCAGCGCCGCCTCCACCGGGGGCATGAGCGGCGGGCCCGTGGTGGACCAGTCCGGTCGGGTGATCGGCATCGTGAGTTCCGCGCCGGCCGGCGAACCGCAGGCGTTCAACTTCATGGCCGCGTCCTCGCTGGTCGCGGGGGTGCTGCGCGGCAAGGAGATCCCCAACGGGCTGGGGCCAGTGGACCGCAATTACCGGTCCGGGCTCAAGCAGTACTACGCCGGCCACCACAAGGCCGCCATCGAGTACTTCGACGCGGTCCTCAAAGCCTCCCCCAGTCACCAGCAGGCGTGGGAGTACCGGAGGTTGGCCGGGCAGACGCCGGGGAGTTCGGCCGTGCCGAGTCTGGTGATCGCGTTGTGCGCGCTGGTCGCGGTGGGGACCGGGGTGGTGGCGGTGTTCCTGTTCATGCTGCGGCGGACCGCTGCCGCTGGGGGCGTCGGGGCCGGGCCCGGGGCTCCGATCGGGCCGGTGTCCGGGCCAGGCTTCGGGCCGGCGGTAGCGCCGGTGTCCGGGCCGGGGATCGTGCCGGTGTCCGGCCCCGGATACGGGCCACTGCCCCGGCCGGTGGCTGAGCCGTGGGCCGGGGCAGAGGGCCGGTTAGCTCACCACGTCCTTGCGGAGGAAGCGCCACCAGCCCAGCGCCACGAAGATCGTGACGTACAGCAGGGCGGAGATGGTGCCCCGGATCATGTCCTCGGTCTGGATCGGGCTGGCCAGCAGGCCGAGCCAGCCGGTGTCGTAGTGCCCGGGGAGCCAGTTGCGCAGGTCCCCGAGGGCGGTCACCGCGTCGAGGATGTTCGCGATGATCTGCAACAGGACCGCGCCGCCGACGGCACCGAGGGGCGCGTCGGTGCTCACGGACAGCAGGAAGGCCAGGCCGGCGATCGGTAGCAGCTGGATCGCCAGGTAGGCGACGACGCCGAGGACCCGGCCGGTGCCCGTGCTGGCCGGGAGGACGCCGCCCAGCGGGGTGCCGAGGTCGTGCCAGCCGAAGAAGATCCAGCCGAACAGGGTCGCGCTGCCAGCCAGCAGGAGTACCGCGATGGCGCAGTAGGTCAGGGCCACCGACAGCTTCACGGCGAGCAGCCGCGACCGGGGCACCGGGACGGCCAGTAGGTAGCGCAGGCTCCCCCAGCTCGCCTCGCTGGCGATCGTGTCCCCGCAGAACAGCGCCACCACCACGATCAGCAGGAACGTGGACGACACGAACAGCGAGAAGATCGTGAAGTTCAGGGCGCTGCCGGTCGCCAGATCCACCAGGCTGCCGTACGCGCTCTGCCGGGTCGACTGGTTGCCGCCCGGGTTGAGCTTGAACGCGCCGGCCAGCAACAACGGCAGGAGGGTCAGGAAACCCAACGCCATCTTGGTACGCCGACGGGTCAGCTGGCGGCGGAACTCCACCCCGTAGCGCAGGGTGCGGTGGGCGTGCCAGCCGGTGGCGCGGCCGTCGGTCTCGGTCACGGTGGTCACCGGGGCACCTCCTGGAGGCGGGGGATGGACGCGGCGGGGGTCGGGGTGCTCAGAAGGAGCGCGGAGCGCGCCCCACGGTGCGGTGTGGCCGGCAGGCAGCCGCGCGGGGCCACCCGGGGGTCAGTCGCGGTCATCTTCCGGGCCTCCCTCGACCAGGGCGAGGAACGCGTCCTCCAGGCGGCGGCCCGAGCTGGCCACATCGGCGACGGGCCCGGCCGCGACGAGCCGGCCCTGGTTCACCACGACCACGTGCGTGCAGGTCTGTTCGACCTCCGCCAGCAGGTGACTGGAGACGAGCACGGCGCGGCCGTCGACGGCGTACTTCTTCAGTACCCGGCGCATCTCGGCGATCTGCGGCGGGTCGAGCCCGTCGGTCGGCTCGTCGAGGACCAGCAGCTCCGGCATGCCGAGCATGGCCTGCGCGATGGCGAGGCGCTGCTTCATGCCGTGCGAGTAGGTGCGGGCCTTGCGGTGGATGGCCTTGCCCAGGTTGGCGATCTCCAGGACCTCTTCGAGGCGGGAGTCCTCGGCGGGGCGGCCGGTGGACTGCCAGTACAGGCGGAGGTTCTCCATGCCCGACAGGTGCGGGAGGAAGCCGGGGCCCTCGACGAGCGCGCCGAGCCGGGACAGCACCGGGGCGCCCGGGATGAGCTGGTGGCCGAAGACCAGGACCTGGCCGGCGCTGGGGCGGGTGAGGCCCATCAGTACCCGGAGGGAGGTGGTCTTTCCCGCGCCGTTGGGGCCGAGCAGGCCGACGACCTGGCCGCGTTGCACGGTCAGGCTGATGTCCCGGACGGCGACGTAACCGCCCGCGTACTCCTTGCGGAGGCCCTTGATGACCAGCGGGGTGTCCGCGTACTCGGCGACGACCGCGCGGTCGCGGCCCCGGTGCCGGGCCCGGGCGATCAGGACCGCCGCCAGGATGCCGAGCAGGATCAGGCCCACCAGGACGGCGAGCGCGATCAGCAGCGGGGTCTCCGCCGTGATCAGCGGGGTGCCGGCGGCGGTGGGCAGGGCGACCGCGGTGCCGGCGGCCACGGTGTAGACGACCGGCTGGACCGGGCCCTGGTAGGACTGGTCGGAGGTCGCGATCACCACACGCACCCGGTGCCCGACGTCGATCCGGGTGGAGATCGCCGGCAGGGTCACGTTGACCGGCTGGGCGGCGGCGAGGTCGGCGGACAGGCCGGAGAGCCGGATCGGGGCGACGAGGCCGTTGGGCAGGGAGGCCTGGCCGTTGGGGCTGACGTCGTACAGCTTGGCGAACAGCACCGCCTCGCCCGTCGGGGACGCGACGCGCAGCTGCACGCTCGGGGTGCCGACGACGTCCGCCGCCGTGGTCAGCGGTTCGGACTCGAAGGCCGCGTTCTGGCCGGTCATCTCGACGCTGGTCAGGCCGGTGCCGCCGAGGGACAGGCCGGGCAGGACCGAGATCGCGGAGGGTACGCCGTTGGGCGGGCTGGCGATCCGCTGTTCGCGTCCGGTGATGTCGACGGAGCGCTGGGAGCCGTCCAGCCCGGGGTACGCGTCGAGCTTGAAGCCCGTCGTCGTCAGCCCCCGCTCCTGCGCGCTGACCCCGGTCACCCGGCTGTACGTGAACGACGTACCCGGCGCGTCGCCCTGCTTGAGCAGGTGGTGGTCGAGCCACTGGACGGTCAGGAACTTGACCCGGTCCCGGTCTGCGTTGGAGCCGACCCCGCCGTCGTGCCCGCCGGAGAACCAGGCGAGCCGGACGGGCGCGCTGGTGATGGCCTTCGCGTTGGCCTCGGCCTCGGGCAGCGGGAACAGCGAGTCGGCCATGCCCTGGATGAGCAGGGTCGGGGCGGTGATCTGGCCGGCGATCGCGTTGGGGCTGACCTCGCGGAGCAGCTTCACGGTCTCGGGGGTGGCCCGGCCGGTGGTCACGGTGTCCAGGAACGCCGCGCAGACGTCCTTGGCGAACCGGCCGCACTGCGGGTCACCGGGGACGCCCCGGGTCGGGGCACCACTACCGGCACCGCCGAGGGAGAAACCCGAACCGGAGCCGAACAGGACGCCGACCCAGCCCTTCTTCAGCACCCCGTTCTCGGGCGGGCCGCCGGAACCGTCGGGCAGCAGCGACCGGGCCAGGTCGTTGTACGTGATCTGCGGGACGATGGCGTCCACCCGCTTGTCGACGCCGGCCAGGTTGAGGGCCAGCGCCCCGCCGTACGACCCGCCGACGACGCCCAGCTTCGGGTCGCCGGCCGCGTCCAGCGCGACGGACGGGCGTTGCGCGGCCCAGTCGATCAGGCCCTGCGCGTCCTTGATCTCGAAGTCGCGCGCGTTGAGGTGGATCTCGCCCGTGGACCGGCCGAAGCCCCGGGCGGTCCAGGTCAGCACGTTGTAGCCCCGGCCGGCGAGTTCCTTCGCGGAGTCGGCGACGGAGTTCTTCGAGCCGCCGAAGCCGTGCGCGAGCAGGATCAGCGGGGCCTTGCCGGAGGCCTGGGCGTAGAAGGTGGTGTCGAGGGTGACGCCGTTGACGGGCAGTTGGGCGTCGGTGGTGCGGTAGTCGGCTTCGTCATCCGAGAAGTACCACCAGGAGAGGCCGCCCAGGAGGACGATCACGAGTGCGAGCGCCCACAGGCGATGGCGACCGATCAAGCGCATGCTGGCGACTGTACGCGGCGCGATGGCGTCGGCTAAAAAAATACGGTTAAATCTCCCACATGCTTGGCCCTGACATCCCCCCGCCCCATGAGCCGTTCAAAACGGACGCCTTCGAACAGCGCTGGCCGACCGGCGCCTCGAAATGCGAACTCATCGATGGCGCACTCATCTTCTCCGGCGCCTTCGACGAACGCGACGTGCAGACAGCCACCCGCGCGTACCCGGGCCGCCGGGTCCAACTCGGGCCGGACAACGGCGTGGAGGTGTACCCGGGCGGCAGCACCTGGACGATCTGGGACCAGTGGGGTGGCGTCGAGGCGGCGCGAGCCGCTATGAACAACGGATGACCCGGACCCTGATCCACGGCGGTGTCGTGTTCGACGGCACCGGCGCTGCCCCCTCCCCCGCCGACGTGGTCGTCGAGGGGGACACGATCGTCGAGGTCGGCACCGGCCTCGACGGCGATGTCGCGATCGACGCGACCGGCCACACCCTGCTGCCCGGCTTCTTCGACTGCCACGTGCACGTGATGTTCTCCGGTGTGGACTACCTCAAGGGGCTGGCCAGGCCGTTCTCGCTGCCGTTCTACGAGTCCGTGCACAACCTGCGGGCCACCCTGGACTGCGGTATCACCTCGGTGCGCGACGCAGGGGGCGCCGACCTGGGCGTCAAGGAGGCGGTGCGCCGGGGGCTCGTGGCGGGGCCCCGGATGCAGATCTCCGTCAACGCGCTCAGCCAGACCGGCGGGCACGGGGACGGCTGGATGCCGTGCGGTACCTCCGTGAAGCTGTTCCCCGCGCACCCGGGGCGGCCGCACGGGATCTGCGACGGGCCCGACGAGGCCCGGAAGAAGACCCGGGAGATGCTGCGCGCCGGGGCCGACGTTCTCAAGATCATGACGTCCGGAGGGGTACTGTCCCCGCGCGACGACCCCCGGCACGGCCACTTCCGCGACGCCGAGGTCGCCGTGATGGTCGAGGAGGCCGCGGCGGCGGGCAAGTACGTCATGTCCCACGCCCAGGCCGCCGACGGGATCAAGGTGGCGCTGCGCAACGGGGTCCGCTCCGTCGAGCACGGCATCTACCTCGACGACGAGGGCGTGGACCTGCTGCTGGAGCGCGACGCCTGGCTGGTGCCGACGATGCTCGCCCCCCAGATGGTGCTCCGGATCGCGGCGGACGGCGGCGGCCTGCTGCCCGAGGTGATCGAGAAGGCCCTGATGGTGGTCGACCAGCACACGGCCGCCGTCGAGCGCGCCGTCGCGGCGGGCGTGAAGATCGCGATGGGTACGGACTCCGGGGTCGGCCCGCACGGCGACAACCTGGACGAGTTCCGCCTGCTGATCGAGGCGGGCATGACCCCGGCGGCGGCCCTGCACACCGGCACCGGTTCGGCCGCCGAACTCCTGGGCGTGGCCGACACGCTGGGCACGATCGCGCCCGGCAGGAAGGCCGACCTGGTGCTCGTGGAGGGCGACGCGCTCGCGCACGCCGGGGCCAAGGGTGCGCTCAAGGAGTCGATCCGGGGCGTGTGGCTGGACGGCAACCGGGTGGTGGACCGCACCGGCGCGTGACGGGCGTGAGGCCCGCAACCGGGTGACGGGGAGGGCGGCGCCGGGCTGGTGCTGGGCATGGCGGCGCCGGGCCCTCACTCTCGTGCCGGGGAGGGACCCTGTCGCGGAGTCTGCCGCCCCGGAGGCACGCGGGGCGCGGGGAGCGCGGACATGCGCGCGGGGCCTGGCGCCATTGGCGGGGCCGCATTCCTGCCCGTGGCGAGCCGGACTGCCCCCGGTGGGCGCGACGCGGCACCGGCCAGCCCCGAAGGCACGCGGGGCGCGGGGAGCGCGGACGGGCGCGCGGGGGCTCGTACCCATCTGGTGGGTTGAGGGGTTTCGTTTCTGGCCCCTCCCGGGGCGGCGGGGGGCGGCTAGTGTCGGGGCGTGACCGAAGCCCTGACGTTGACCGCCAGCCTGCGCCCCGCCGCCCTCGACGCCCGCCGGGGCATCGTCCGGCTGCACGCCGAGGTGCTCACCGCCCTCGGGCTGCGCCCCGGTGACCCGATCCGCCTCGTCGGGCGCCGGGAGACCGCCGGCATCGCGGCCCTCGCCGAGCCGGGCACCGCCCGGGGCCTGCTGCACGCCGACGACCTGATGCTCGGCAACCTCGGCGCGCGCGACGGCTCCTCGGTCACCGTGTCCGCGCTGCCCGTCGAGGCCGCCCGACGGATCACCGTCGCCGGCGAGCCCGAGATCATGGCCTCGGTCTCCCCCGAGATGCTCCGCCTCGCCCTGCTCGGCAAGGTCGCCACCCTCGACGACAACGTGTCCCTGCTGCCGCACGACGTGGCGTCCGGCGCGCGGCAGAGCCTCGCCAACCGGGTCGGGCTCGCGTGGACCACGGTGCTGCTCACCGTCACCGCCGTCGAGCCCGGGCCGACCGGGCTGGTCACCATGGACACCGTCGTCGGCTGGCGGGACGGGCACGCCACCCACTCGCCGTCCGCGCCCGAGCCCGCCGGCCCGGCCGCCGAGGAGATCGAGCTCGCCGGGCTGCGCGGCCAGGCCCAGCAGCTCACCGAACTCCTCGACCTCGGCCTGCACCACCGCGAAGTGCTCGACTCCCTGGGCACTGACGTGTCGCTCGGCGTCCTCATCACCGGGCCGGCAGGCTCCGGAAAGTCCACACTGGTCAGAGCCGTCGCGCACTCCCTGAAGGCCCGGGTCACCACCCTCTGGGGCCCCGAACTCGCCGCCCAGCCGCCGAACGACGCCCTCGCCGCGCTCCGCCGGTCCGAAGGCATCCTGCTCGTGTCCGATGTGGACGCACTTTCCGGCGGGCTGGCCACCGCGTTCCGCTCCCTGATCGTCGACCGGGTCACCCGCGGCCGGGCCGTCATCTGCACCACCAGCCGCCCCGAGGACCTCGAACCGGGCCTGCGCGGCCCCGGCCTGCTCGAACACGAGATCTCCGTGCCGCTCCCCGACGCGATCGGCCGCCGCGAACTCCTCGACGTCCTCACCCGGGGCGTCGCGCTCGCCCCGGACGTGCTGCTCGACGACGTCGCCGGCCGCACCCCCGGCTTCGTCGCCGCCGACCTGTCCGCCCTCACCCGTGAGGCCGGGGTCCGGGCCGCCCTCCGGGTCCGGGGCGGGGCCGCGCCCCAGGTCACCCAGGCCGACTTCGACGCCGCCCTCGAGGTCGTCCGGCCCAGCTCCATGGGGCAGTCGACCCTCGATCTCGGCCGGATCACCCTCGACGAGGTCGGCGACATGGCCGACGTCAAACAGGTGCTCACCGAGAGCGTGCTGTGGCCGCTGACGTACCCGGACACGTTCGCCCGGCTCGGCGTCGACGCGCCCCGCGGCGTCCTGCTGTACGGGCCGCCCGGCTGCGGAAAGACGTTCCTGGTGAAGGCCATCGCCGGTACCGGGAAGGCGAACGTCCTGTCCGTCAAGGGTGCCGAGCTGCTCAACAAATGGGTCGGCGAGAGCGAACGCGGCGTCCGCGAACTATTCCGCCGCGCCCGCGACGCCGCCCCCACCCTGATCTTCCTCGACGAGGTCGACGCGCTCGCCCCGCAACGCGGCCAGTCCACCGACGGCGGCACCACCGACCGGGTCGTCGCCGCCCTCCTCACCGAGCTCGACGGCGTCGAGTCCCTCCGCAACGTCGTCGTCATCGGCGCCACCAACCGCCCCGACCTGATCGACCCCGCCCTGCTCCGCCCCGGCCGCCTCGAACGCCTCGTCTACGTCCCGCCGCCGGACGCCACCGCCCGGGCCGCGATCCTGCGCGCCTCCGCCCGCAGCGTGCCCCTGGCCGCCGACGTGGACCTGTCCGCGCTCGCCGAGGAGTTGGAGGGGTTCTCGTCGGCGGACTGTGCGGCGCTGCTGCGGGAGGCGGCGCTCGCGGCGATGCGGGAGTCGCTGGACGCGGCCACCGTGACCGCCGCGCATGTGGCCACGGCCCGGGAGCGGGTGCGGCCCTCGCTGGATCCTGCGCAGGTGGCGGCGTTGGCTGCCTACGCGGCGACGCGGTGAGCTACCCGTCCGGGGCGATCAGCCGTAGCGTCTCCGGGCTGACCTCGCCAATGTTCGCCAGGTCCTCGGGGTCGTCCAGATAGTCGAGGACATACTCCTTGAGGGCCTCGCGGACGCGTTCTCGCCCAGGACCCGCATACGTCGCGGCGACCCGGATGAAGACGAGTTCCCTCGCGAGGTCCTCGCGGCTGTCAGGCCAGGCCGCGAGCAGCGGCTTCAGCACCTCGCAGTAGTACACCAGGTGGCCGAGCTCGAACGTCGAGACCGTCTCCGGCATGGAGTGCAGACCCACTTCCGGGTTGAACGCGAAGACCACGGCCTTGTGGATGCCCTGCCGTGAGGACGGCGAATGCCGCCACAACAGGTCGCCCCAACGGCCCAGGGTCCACGGCTCGTCGCTGTAGCCCTGGTTGTGTTCCTTCCAATCCTGCGCCGCCGCCGAACTCGTCATCTTCTCCGCCAGAGTGCCAGCGCGCATCGGCACGGTGCCGCCGGGAAAGACAACCAGAATTTCGTTCGGATTCGCGTCGGTCATGACGGCACCCTAGCGGCCGGAAACGCTTCCCGGCGCCCCGTCGCTAGCCGCGGGAACGGCGGCGGGTGTCGCGGATCCGGCGGAGGCGGCCGACCAGCACCGGATCGTGCACCAGGGCCGCCGGGTTGTCGAGCAGCTCGTTGATCAACTGGTAGTACCTCGTGCCGGACAGGTCGAACTCGTCGCGGATCGCCTGCTCCTTGGCACCCGGGAACCGCCACCACCGCTTCTCGAAGTCGAGCAGCTCGCGTTCCCGGACGCTGAGCTCGGGCAGCTTCGCGTCAGAGGTATGCGGTTGGACAGCCATCCCTCGACACTAGCGAAGCCCCCACCCCGAACGAAAGGCCAGTTTTCGGCATCCACAGGGTTATCCACAGGCCAACGGTTATCCACAGGCGGGGCTGAGGCGGGTACCCAGGGGCCGTACCGTTGCCGGTCGTGGGTGACCTCGTGCGGACGATGGCGGCGGCGGTGGGCGTGTTCGCCGGTACCAATGTCGATGATCTTCTGGTGTTGACCGTGTTGTTCCTGTCGTTCCGGGCGACCGGGCGGCCGGGGCGGTGGCAGATCTGGGGCGGGCAGTATCTGGGCGTCGGGGCGCTGGTGGCGGTGTCCGCGCTGGCCGCGCTAGGGCTCCAGGTCGTGCCGGACCGGTGGGTCGGGCTCCTCGGGCTGGTGCCGATCGGGCTGGGGGTGCGGGGGTTGGTCGGGGCGTTCCGGGCCGGCGGCGACAACGAAGAGGGCACCCGGATCGCGGGCGGCTGGCTGGCGGTGGCGGGCGTAACTGTCGCCAACGGTGCCGACAACGTGTCGGTCTACACGCCGATGCTGCGGTCGATCGGGGTGGCGGAAGGCCTGGTCACGGTGGGGGTGTTCGCCGTGCTGGTGGCCGTGTGGTGCGTGGCCGGGTCGTGGCTCGGGTCGCACCGGCGGGTCGTCGCGGTCATCGAGCGGCACGGGCAGTGGATCGTGCCGGTCGTGTTCGTCGTCATCGGAGCCGCGATCATCGCCGAGTCGGGCGTCGTGGGCCGGGCGCTCGCACTGATCTGACTCCCTGCCACGCCTTCGGGCACACGCGCAGGAAACGGTCTCTGGGACCTGCCGCGATCCGTTGCCACCGCACGCCTCCGAGCACGCGGGCGGGGAACGGAGGTGAGGTGCGACCCGAGCACCGGCGGCAACCGCCGAGGCGGCCTCGCGCGGCCCACCGAAGCGCGGAGGTGGCCGACCCCCAGCCCGGGATCGCGACCCGACCGGCCCCGGACGGCAGTGAGCCCGTGCGATGAGGGGGCCGCCTCGCCGCACGGGCTACGTCTACCAGATGATTGCCCAGATCCGGACATGCGTCAACGCGTCGGAGCGTGTCCCGGTGACGAACCGGTCACACCTTGACGACCTTCAGCCCCGCCGCCTCGAACTCGGCCACCAGGCGCGGGTCGGCGTGCTGGTCGGTGACCAGGGTGTCGACGCGCTCGATGGGGCAGATCCGGGCGAAGGCGTGCTTGCCCAGCTTGGAGCTGTCCGCGATGATCACGACGCGGCGGGCGCGGGCCGCCATCAGGTTGTTGATCGCCGCCTCGCCCTCGTGGTGCGCCGCCGCGCCGAGCTGGACGTCGACCGCGTTGACGCCGAGCAGGACCATGTCCAGGGTCAGTTCGCGGAGGATGCCGGTGGCCAGGGGGCCGACCAGCTCGTAGGACTGCGGGCGGACGACCCCGCCGGTCACCACGATCTTGATGTGGGACCGGACGATCATCTCGTTGGCGATGTTCAGGGCGTTGGTGACGATCGTCAGGCCCTGGCCGTCGACGCCGCCGGCCAGGTCGGCGCGGGTGGCGAGCGCCCGGGCGACCTCGGTGGTGGTGGTGCCGCCGTTGATGCCGACGACCATGCCCGGGGAGACGAGCGAGGCGGCGACCTGGCCGATCCGCTGCTTCTCCCCGATGTTCTTGGCCGATTTGTACCGCAGCGGGAGGTCGTACGACACCCCGTTGGCGACCGCGCCACCTCGGGTGCGGGTGATCATCTGTTGCTGGGCGAGCTGGTCGAAATCCCGCCGAATTGTGGCCTGCGACACAGTCAGCCGATCGGCTGCGTCCTCGACACTGACACGCCCGGTCTCCGCGAGGAGCTCCAGCAGCGCATTCCAGCGCGCGTACCGGTCCACGTGCGGCCCCTCTCCCAGTCAGCCCCAGTCGGGCTCGATCACAGTGCTATGCATCCTACGGAGTTCCGTGCACAATGATTCTCCTGCACAATGATGCTCGAAACTAGGCCCTTACGTCGAGTTCCGTGCGCGAAATCGGATCATAAGCCATCAAGGAGGCCACGCAGGTGACGTACGTCGAGCAGGAGATCGCCAGCCAGCCCGCGTGCTGGACCCGCGCCGTCGAGGTGGCGGGCGCCCGGGTTGACGCTCTGCCCCGCAACGGCGAGCGCATCGCGGTCGTCGGCTGCGGCACGTCGTGGTTCATGGCGCAGTCGTATGCCGTGTTACGCGAGAGTGCCGGGCACGGCGAGACGGACGCGTTCGCCGCGTCCGAGTTCCCGGTCGGGCGCGGGTACGACCGCGTCCTCGCCATCACCCGGTCGGGTACCACGACCGAGGTGCTGGAGCTGCTGGGCCAGCTGCCCGCCAGCATCCCCAGCGTCGCCATCATCGGCGACCCGACCTCGCCGGGCGTCGCGCTCGCCGGGGACGCGATCGTGCTGGACTTCGCGGACGAGAAGTCGGTCGTCCAGACCCGGTTCGCGACGACCACCCTGGCCCTGCTGCGCGCCAGCCTGGGCGAGGACCTGAGCGGGGCGGTCTCGGACGCGGCCAAGGCCGTCGAGCTCGCGCTGCCGGTGGACGTCGCGACGATCGAGCAGATCACGTTCCTCGGTCGGGGCTGGACCGTCGGGCTGGCCAACGAGGCCGGGCTGAAGTGCCGGGAGGCCGCGACGTTCTGGACCGAGTCGTACCCGGCGATGGAGTACCGGCACGGCCCGATCTCGATCGCCGCCCCGAACCGCGCCGTGTGGGCGTTCGGCGAGGTGCCGAAGGGGCTGGCGGAGGACGTGGAGCGCACCGGCGCGGCGTTCATCTCCAGCGACCTGGACCCGCTCGCGGACCTGGTCGTCGCCCAGCGGGTCGCCGTGGCGCTCGCCGCGCACCGGGGACTCGACCCCGACCAGCCGCGGCACCTGACCCGCTCGGTGATCCTGGATGGTTAGCGGGCCGCCCAGTCACGCGCCCCGTACCGTCGTCGCGATCGACGTCGGCGGTACGGGGATGAAGTGCGCGCTCGTGGACACCGAGGGCCACGTGCTGCACGTCGAGCGGCACGCGACCCACCGGGAACGCGGGCCCGAGGCCGTCCTCGACACGATCGGCGACGTCGCGGCCGGCCTGGTGCGCACGGCCCGGGACAAGGGGCTGGACCCGAAGGCGGTCGGCGTCGTCGTACCGGGCGTGGTCAACGAGGACGGCGGCATCGCCGTGTACTCGTCGAACATCGGCTGGCGCGACGCCCCCCTGCGCGACCTGATCGAGCAGCGGACCGGTCTGACCGCCGCCCTCGGGCACGACGTGCGGGCCGGGGCGCTGGCCGAGGCGCGGATCGGTGCGGGCAAAGAGTACAATAATGTGCTTTTCATTCCGATTGGTACTGGAATCGCCTCGGGGCTGGCCGTCAACGGTCAGGTCCGGAGCGGGGCGCACGGGGCGGCCGGCGAGATCGGCCACATCGTCATCCGCCCGGGTGGGCCCCAGTGTGGTTGCGGCCAGTTCGGGTGCATGGAGGCGATCGCGTCCGCCAGCGCCATCGGCCGCAGGTACGGTGAAAACGTGACCGCGGCCGAGGTGGCGGCGCGGGCCGAGGCCGGAGAGGCCAAGGCGCAGCAGATCTGGCAGGAGTCCGTGGACGCCCTGGCGGACGGCCTGCTCGCCGGGATCGCCCTGCTCGACCCGGAGATCATCATCATCGGGGGTGGGCTGGCCGAGGCCGGTGGCCTGCTCCTCGCCCCGCTCGCGGTCGCGCTGGACGCCAAACGGACGTTCCATGCCCGGCCACACCTGGTCCGGGCCGCGCTCGGCGACGAGGCCGGCTGCATCGGTGCGGCACTCCTCGCGCTCGACAGGTTGGAGAGCTCGTGAAGATCGTTACCCCCGACGGGGTCATCACCGGCCAGCTCAACAGCGAAGACGGCATGATCACCGAGGTGGTACCGGGGGACGACACCGGATGGCTGATCCCCGGCTTCGTGGACATCCACACCCACGGCGGCGGCGGGCACACGTTCACCACCGGCGACCCGGTCGCGGCCCGCGAGGCGGCGGCCTTCCACCTCGCGCACGGCACCACCTCGATCATCGCCTCGCTGGTCACCTCACCCCCCGAGCTGATGAGTACGGCGACCGCGAACTTCCGGCCCCTCGTCGGCGACGGCACCCTCGCGGGCATCCACTACGAGGGCCCGTACCTGTCGGCGATCCGGTGCGGCGCCCAGAACCCCGACTTCCTCCGCGACCCCGACCTCGACGAGCTGGCCGCGCTGCTCAACCTCGGCGGCGGGGCCGTGCGGATGGTGACCGTCGCCCCCGAACTGCCCGGCGCGCTCGCGGCCACGAAGATGCTGGTCGACGCGGGGATCGCGGTGGCGATCGGGCACACCGACGCGACGTACGAGCAGACACTGGCCATGATCACGGCCGGCGCCACCGTCGGCACCCACGTGTTCAACGGCATGCGCCCGCCGCACCACCGCGAGCCCGGCCCCGTGTTCGCCCTGCTCCGCGCGCCCGGCATCGTCTGCGAGTTCGTCGCCGACGGGGTGCACCTGCACGACGGCACCCTGTCCTTCGCGGCCGGCGTGACCGGCCCGGAACGCGCGGCGCTGATCACCGACGCGATGGCGGCGGCCGGCATGCCCGACGGCGAGTACGAACTCGGCGGCCAGACCGTGGCCGTCGCCGACGGCGTGGCCCGGCTGACCCGCAACGGCTCCATCGCCGGCAGCACCCTGACCATGGACGCCGCGTTCCGCCGGGCCATCGGGGCCGGCTTCTCCATCGTCGACGCCGTGCGGATGGCCGCGACCACCCCGGCCGGCGCGGTCGGCCTGCACGACCGGGGCGCGATCGAGGTCGGCAGAAGAGCAGATTTCCTGGTACTCGACGACAACCTCCAGGTCCTCGAGGTGCACAAGGGCGGAGCGCGAGTCGCGTGATCCTCACCGTCACCCTGAACGTGGCGCTCGACGTCACCTACCAGGTCGACGCGCTCGTCCCGGGCGCCGCGCACCGGGTCCGCTCCGTCGCCGAACGCCCCGGCGGCAAGGGCCTCAACGTCGCCCGGGTACTGCACGCCCTCGGTGAACCCGTCATCGCCACCGGCCTGATCGGCGGCGCGGCCGGCGCGCGGGCCCGCGACCTGCTGGAGACGAAGCACGCGTTCGTGGAGATCGCCGGCGAGTCGCGCCGGACGGTCGTCGTCACCGACGGCTCCGACGCCACCGGGTTCTGGGAGCCCGGCCCCGAGGTCAGCGCCGACGAGTGGGCCGAGTTCGTGCGGCGCTACACGGGGCTCGTCGCGGTCGCCCGGGTCGTCGTGCTGTCCGGGTCGCTGCCGCGGGGGGTGCCGGTGGACGCGTACGCGCAGCTGGTGGCCACCGCCAGGGAACGCGACGTGCCGACCGTCCTGGACACCAGCGGGGAGCCGCTGCTGCGCGCTCTGGCGGCCGGGCCCGACGTGATCAAGCCGAACGCCGAGGAGTTGGCGGAGGCGATGCACGCGGGGCGGGCCAGCGAGTCCCGGAACAGCAACGTCCGGCAGGGCACCACCGATCCCGGCTTCACCCAGACCTCCGGCGCCGCGCCGGCTCCCGCCGCCGACGCCGGGTACCGGATCGCCACCGCCGGCCTCGCGCACATCATCGAATGCGCCGAGGCGCTCCGCACGGCCGGGGCGCGCACCGTCCTGGCCTCCCGGGGCCCCGACGGGATGCTCGCCGTCACCGCCGACGGCTGCTGGCACGCCGCCCCGCCCGCACCGGTCGCCGGCAACCCCACGGGGGCCGGGGACTCGGCGGTCGCGGCCGTGGCGCGCGGGCTGGCGTACCGGAAGGACTGGCCCTCGATCCTCGCCGACGCGGTGGCGCTGTCCGCCGCGGCGGTGCTGGCCCCCGAGGCCGGGGCCTTCGACCAGATCGCCTACCGCAGGTTCTGCCATGCGGTGACCTCTCAGGAGCTGTAGATGCTGACCCCCACCGCAGAGCTCGTCGTCCCCGGCCGGGGCGTCGGCGCGTTCAACGTGATCACCGTGGAGCACGCCGAGGCCATCGTCGCGGGGGCCGAGGCCGCCGGCCAGCCGGTGATCCTGCAGATCAGCCAGAACGCGGTGATCTTCCACCACAACCGGCTCGCCCCGATCGCGGCGGCGGCCCGGGAGGTGGCCCGCGCGTCCTCGGTACCCGTCGCGTTGCACCTGGACCACGTCGAGGACATGTCCCTCGTCGAGCAGGCCCCCGACCACGGCTTCGGCTCGGTCATGTACGACGGCTCCAAGCTCGACTTCGCCGCCAACGTGGCCGAGACCCGCAAGGCCGTCGAGTTCTGCCACGCGCACGGCCTGTGGCTGGAGAGCGAGCTGGGTGAGGTCGGCGGCAAGGACGGCGCGCACGCCCCCGGGGTGCGCACCGATCCCGACGAGGCGGTCGCGTTCGTCCGGGACACCGGGGTGGACGCGCTGGCCGTGGCCGTGGGGTCCTCGCACGCGATGGTGTCCCGGGACGCCGCGCTGGACCTGGAGCTGATCGGCCGGCTGCGCGCGGCGGTGCCGGTGCCGCTGGTGCTGCACGGGTCCTCGGGGGTGCCGGACGGGGAGCTGACGGCGGCCGTCCGGGCGGGCATGACGAAGATCAATATTGGTACGGCGTTGAACATCGCGTTCACCGGGGCGGTGCGGGACTACCTCGGGGGGAACCCGAAGGCCGTGGATCCGCGGAAGTACGTGGCGCCGGGGCGGGACGCGATGGCCGCGACGGTCGAGCACTTCCTGCGGGTGCTGAACCCGTAGCGGAGACGCCGGGTGGCTCGCGAACCGTCGGGCCGCCCCCGGGCTATGCCGCCGTGGACGGTTCCCGGCGGCGCGACCCCAGCGCCTCCCAGTCGACCCAGCCGAGCAGGCGGGACAGCAGCACGCCGATCAGCAGGCCGGCGGCGGTGTCGGTGACCCAGTGGAAGCCCAGGTAGATCGTGGTGAAGGTGACCACGACGACGGGTACGACCCGCAGCACCAGCCGCCATCGGGCGGTCAGCCACGGGGCGAGCAGGATGACCAGGATCGTGTACCAGACGAACACGTTGACCGCGTGCCCCGACGGGAACGACTCGTTGGCCGGGCCGCCGGCGAATCCGGGGTGCGGGGCGGCGAAGAAGGCCGGGTCGTTGGCCGGGTCGTGCGGTGGCAGGCGGTGCGACCAGACCTTGAGGGGTTTGATCGAGAGGCCGGTCAGCAGGTAGCCGGCCACGGTGATGAGGAGTGGCCAGAGGCGGCCGAGCAGCGCCGCGCCAGCCGTAGGGGTGCCGTTCCCCGGGTCGGCTCCGGTTGCGCCCCGGGCCCGCCAGAGCCGCCAGACGCCGGCGAGCAGGCACAACACCATCAGAGGGGTACCGCCGCCGAGCCGGTTGAACACCTGCCCGAACACCCAGTCCGCCCAGTCGGGCCGGTGCGCGTCCACCACGTCGCGGACGGCGAGATCGAGATCCAGCAGCCACCCGGCGCCCTGGGCCAACGCGGTGGTCAGGACAACCAGAACGGCCAGGCAGGAGGCGTCGAGCCACCAGCCTGGCCGTTCCTTGACCAGGGGAATTCGCATCCCCTATTAAAGCGCGCCGCCCCGGGCCGGTTGGCCGAGTGCGTCCCCGGCCCGGTCGGCGCGCCCGCTACAGCTTGCCGGCGATCTTCTTCTGGATCAGGTCGACCCGGACCCCCGAGTTGGGGCAGCCGCCGAAGTGGTGCAGCGCGACGACCTTGTGGGTCCGCCGGGACAGCACCGGCGAGCCGGACGAGCCGCCCTCGGTGTCACAGAAGTACGAGACGTCCGTGCCGGGCCCGTACCCCTCGAAGTTGGGGTCGTCGACCTTGCAGTTGGCGCCGTCGGCGTCGCTGGTCATCGCGATCTGCTTGGTCTGGCCGCCCGGGTGCTGCGGGATGTAGATCTCCTCGCCGGCGTCGGGCCGGCGGTCGTCGAACTCCAGGTACCCGAACGACTGGATCTCCTCGAACTCGCCCACCGAGAACAGGGTGAAGTCGAGCTTGTCGTCCGTGGCGAGGAACTGGTCGCCCCACACCTTGGTGACCGGCTCCGACTTGGTCGCCCCGCACACCGCGCACTGGTAGTTGAACCAGACCTCGGTGTTGTTCACGTCGCGCTGGCTGGCGATGCAGTGCTGGTTGGTCAGCATCCGGTTGTTGGCGCCGATCCGCCAGGCGGTGCACAGCTCGACGCCGTTGATCAGGAGCCGGGCGACGGGCGTGGCGTGCGCGAACTCCCGCGGGTACTCCGACTGGAAGCACACCGCGTCGGACTTGTCGTCGCGCTTGCACACGCTCTCGGTGCGCGGCTTCTCCTTCGCGGCGAGCTCCTTCTTGCCGAAGCCGCGCGCCACCTTGTCGACCGTGACGCCGAGGCCGCCGAGCTTCTCGGTGGGCAGCGGCAGCCGCTTGCTGACGACCTCCAGCACCGCCGTGTCACCGGGCACCGACATGACCCACTTGTCCACGCCGGTCAGCGGACCGTTGGACAGGGTCTTGCCGACGTCGAGCAGGCTGGCCGGGTTGAGGGGCAGGCCCTCGGGGCCGTAGTACCGGCTCTCCTTGCCCGCCTTGTCGCTGACCTTCAGGTACTGCCCGGGCAGCAGTACCAGCTTGCTGAGGTGCGGCTTCACGTACTCCGCGTCCTTGTAGTGCAGTTCGGTCCGCCCGTTGCCGAGGAGGTCGAGCACCTGGTTGACGGGCTCGATACCGCCGATCAGGGCCGGCGCCGGCCGGACCTTGGCCTCCTTGGCCTTGGGCTTGCCGGGGGCCTTCGACTTCGCTTCCGGCGCGCCCGCCATCCCCTGTTCGGGCTGCTGGTCGGTGCTCGCGGCGACCAGCATCCCGAACGGGCCGTCCTGTCGGTGCGTGATCGCCGCCTCCGCGACCCCTCCGGCGACGACCAGGATCGCCACCCCCATGAGTACCGCCACGACTCGCCGCATGGTGCCCCTTCCGCGCATTTCGGGTTTGCCGTGGTTAACGACCCGCGCGGTGGGGGCGACGCGGTTATCGGATGATTCGTACCTCATCCAGTGGCTTCTTGGTGATCGCGGGCACCTCGGCGTCCGACGCCGGGTACCCCACGGGGATCACCACGTACGCCCGCTCCTCGGCCGGCCGCTCCAGCACCTCGTTCAGGAACCGCATCGGGCTCGGGGTGTGGGTCAGGGTCGCCAGGCCCGCGTGGTGCAGGGCCGCGAGCAGGAAACCGACGGCGATCCCGACGGACTCCTTCACGTAGTACGGCCGGGGGGTCTCGGGGCCCTTGTGCACCTCGAACACCACGATCAGGGCCGGCGCGACCTCGAGGAACGGCTTGTCGGTGTCCGTACCGAGCGGGGCCAGCGCGTCCAGCCACTCCTGGCTGGCCCGCCGGGTGTAGAACTCGACCTCCTCCTCCTCGGCCGCGACCCGCAGCCGGGACTTGATCTCCGGGTCGGTGACGACCACGAACCGCCACGGCTGCACGTTCGCGCCGCTCGGGGCGGTCGCGGCCACCCGGATCGCCGCGTCGATCACCTCGAGGGACACGGGGGCGTCGGAGAAGTCGCGGATCGTCCTGCGCTGGAGCATCAGGTCGGCGAAGGCCTCGACCCTGGCAAGGGCCTCTTCGGCGGGTACGTCGTAGTGCGGGGCCGGAACGGTGGGGTAGCTGCGCGTCATGCGTACATTGTTAGACCCCGACCGCCTAACGGACAAGAGTGTTCACTATTCGGACGTGGACCGGGACACCGTTCTCGGCAGCAGCCGGCCGAGCCCCGCCCGGGTCGCCACCACCGTGATCCGGTCCCCCACCGCGAGCACGTGGTCGGCCGACGGCCGGTACCCCGTACGCCCGCCGTTGCGCATCGCGATCACCCGCACCTCGCCCGAGTCGTGCGCGGCACTCAACCGGGCCCCGACCAGCTCCGACCCGCGCGCCAGCGGCAACTCCGCGACCAGGAGCACCCGCCGGCCGACCGGGATCGTCTGGATCGCCTTCCGGTCGATCATCGCCGCCGCGAACGCCGGAGCCGCCATGTACGACACGCTCCGCGACCGGGTGATCCCCAGGTGCTTCTCCACCCGGTGCGCCAGGTCCCCGTCGAACAGCCGCAGCGTGACCCACAGGTCCGGCTGGAGTTCCTTGCCCAGCAGCCCCGCGTCCAGGTTCGTCGCGTCGTCACTCGTGATCGTCAACAACGCCCGGCACGTGTCCACCCCGGCCGCCAGCAGCGTGTCCCGCCGGCTCGCGTCCCCGATGATCACCTCGCGGCCCAGCGACCGGACCACCGGCACCCCGATGGCCTTCTCGTTCGCGTCGATCGCCACCACGTCGATGCCCAGGTCGTGCAGCTGGCGGACCACCCTCGTGCCCACGTTGCCCAGCCCGATGACCACCACGTGCCCCGAGTGCGTCGTCCGGGGCTTGTTCAACGCGATCGCCAGCCGGGTGTTCACCACGAACTCGACGGCCAGCGCGGTCGCGATCGGCACCAGGATCACCAGCCCGGCCAGCGTCACCGCGACCTGCACCACCCGTTCGGGCCCGTGCAGGTTGTGGTCCACCTGCCCCGAACCGGCGGAGGTCATCATCATCTCGTACAGCGACGCGAGCCAGGACTTGCCCGTCAGCTCCGACCACACGGTCGCCGCCACGGCCATCACGCCCAGCCCGACCAGCAGCGCGATCCACAACTTCCGGAACCGCAGCACATCCCACAGCATCTTGGCCGGCGCGCGCCGCTTCGGCGGGGCCGGCGCGGTCTCCTCCGGGGTCCCGGTGGCCAGCGCCAGCACCAGGTCCGTACTCCGCGAGCCCTCCGGCAGCAGCGAGGACGGCGACTCCGTCGGATCGGTGAGCGCGCACAGCACCTGGTCCTCCGGCACCGAGTCCCGGTGCGCGACCCGCAACGTCTGCCCCGGCAACCGCACCACGTTCAACGTGGGGTCGTTCAGCGCCGCCACCACGAACGCCGGGGCCGCGATCGCCGCGTCCGACAGCGCCGTGCAGTCGTCGAACAGCTCGTGCATCCGCCGCCCGAGGCTCGTACTCGACATCCGGACCACCAGGCGCAGCCCCGGATGCAGGTCCTGGGCGCGCAGCGCCGCGTGGATGTTCTCGACGTCGCCGTGCTGGACCAGGGCCAGGGCGCGCGCCTCGGGCAGCCCCGCCGCCCGGAACGTGTCCTCGTCCAGCCGGGTGGACTCGACGATCCGCACCCCCGGCAGCCGGGAGATGTCCGGCCCGTGGTTGTCCCTCTTGGACCGCAGAATGACGGTGACGTTCTCCCCGTACTTCTTCGTCAGCTCCTCGGCCAGCCGGAACGCGAGCGGATTGTCCCCACAGACGACGAAGTGCCGGCGTTGCACACGGCGGGGCAGGACTGGGGACATGTGCCCGATGGTAGCCAGCCGGGGCAACCGGCGACCGTCCCGAGCACGGCCGGCGTCCAGTGAGGAGCACCACGCGAAAAGGCGGGCGGCACCCTCGCCACCCGCCGTTTCCGTACCAGATCTACAGTGCCGGTTCGAGGACCAGGACTTCCCAGGCCCCCTCGCGCACCTCTTGCACGCTGTAACTGTTCGGGCGGATCAGGACGAGCGGCCCGTCGGCGGTCGGCAGCTCGCGGATCGCGCTGCCGTCCTCCTCCACCAGGTGGCCGATGAGAATCCCGTCAGCGTCGACGAGCTTCCAACCGTCGTTGGGGCGGATCTCGTAGCGGAGGCCGGGCACCAACCACTGGCGGTAGGTCATCCCGTCGTGCTCGACCAGAACGCCGGCGATCCCGTAGATCGTCGCCGGATGACCGGAACCGCCATGGCGGGCCGGCTCGTCGCTGGTCCGCCCGTAAGTCTCCAGAGCAGCCATGACTCCCCCTTTCAGGGGCTGTGCCTCGACCACGGCGGGTGGTCGAGGCAGGACAATTGCCGCAATTAGGGTAACTAACATCTTTGAGATCTGGGTACCCTTCGCGCTTCTGATCTACGCAACGAGCGAACCGCACTCAGGTCTCGCCTTCGCGGGGCGATTATTCAACATCAATGGGCGAATCTGCATAATCATCCGACTGAGTGCCCACGCCACAACACTCAGTAATCAAACACCCGAATCCCATTCACGTGTACGAATCCCCGCGTCCATCCACCACCACGACTCCCGGCTTCGCACCGAGAACCATTCACCCCCCGAACCATCACCCGTATATCCACAGCTCAACACCCCGGAAGCCGACCGGGACAACAGAAAAGCGCCCCGCCACCCGCGAACGGAATGGTGAGACGCTGTTGCGGCGCGGCCTAGCGCAGGAGCCCGCCCCAGGACCAACGGGGGATGCGCATACCGTCGGGGACCTCGTCGGCTGACGCGTGATACTGCGCCATTGCCCCGGTGGTAGCCCACGCGAAGTAGTCGTGCAGCACCTGCCGGAGTGGCTCCGCGTCGAGGCCGACGTCGCGCAGGGCCTGGTCGAAGCAGGCGATCGCCCGACGGTCCATCTCCTCGTGCAGCCCGTTGCCGCTGTGCATCCGCACGACCGAGGTCTCGTCGCCGTAGGTGTCGGAGTAGGTGGTGGGGCCGCCGAGTGCCTCGGCCCAGTAGGCGGCGAGCCGCTCGTCGTGCTGCGGATGGAACCCGTGGCTGAACGCGTGGCTGACGATCTCGTCGGCCATCACGCGCGCGTGCCACGCCGTGGCCAGCCGCAGCAGGCCCTCACCGCCACCCGCCGCCGCATAGACGCTCTCCATCACCCCATGATGTCAGAGCCCGGGCAGCGCTACTGGTGCCAACCGAACGCAGTGGCGACCGCGTAGCCGAGCACGCCCACGACGAACGCGCCTACGACGATCAGACAGATACCTTCAGCGAGTGCCTCCGCGCGGTCCGCAGAGCTTTCGTTGGGGAGCGCCGTGCATCGGGGCGTCACCGTCGGCAACTCCCGCGTCGGCTCCATCAGCGCCCGGACCCCGCTTGGCACATCGTGCCTCATGACAGCCACGCGTCATCACAGACAAGGGCGGCAAATGCGTCACGCTCTCCGGGGTCGGCGAAGTCGCTGGTTACGTAGGTGTGTAGGACCATGAGGCGGTCGATCCCGGCCCGGTTCATGATCGACCGACAGCCGGCCGGCGCGTCCGGGCCTTTCGAGAACCCGAACCTGCCCTCCTCGTCCACGAAGATCAGCGCGTCGACCTCGTCTGGCCGGTAGCTGTCGACGAAACTCACGATCCGCTGGCCCAGTTCCGAGAGCTGCGCTGGTGAAGCCTTGAACATGCCGGTCTCCCTGGTCTCGATGCCCACTCCTCGGACCAGCTCATCCGACCGCTGCCGGAATCGTCAGACGCCGATGGGAGTCGCACGATGTCTGGAGTCGCACGAGGATGACGGGAGATGACTCAACGGGTTGCGCGGACACGGCCGCGGGAACAAAGTGGAGAAATGACCCGGTTACGCGAGCACCGTGAACGTCTCGGCTGGACAAAGGCCCGACTCGCGTTCGCACTGGAGCGGGCGGCCTCAGATCTCGGGACCACGGTGGCCGCCAGGAGAAGCCTGTTGCGCATGATCTCCCACTGGGAGAACGGCCACCGGGAACCCTCCGAGCCGTATCGAATCTTGTTTCCCGTCGTCTATGGAGTCCCGCCGTCGGCACTCGACCTGGAGGCGGGATCGGGTCGACCGGGTTCCCGACTGGGCCTCGGTTATCACGCGTCGTTGGCGGCAACACTCACCGTCATGGAGGAGCTGTCCCGATACGACCTGCTGGGGCACACGGCAGTCGTGCGGGGCCGGTTCTCGCCCGATGCCCAGAACGCGGCGGTACTCGACTGGATGTTCAGCAGTCCCGACCTCGACCTGCCGCGTTCGAGCCATCGGGTGACTGAGCGACACGTGTTGGAGGTCAGGGCGACCACTCAGGCGTTCGACCGGCTCGACCGGCAGTTCGGCGGCGCGCACAGCCGGGAGCTCGCCGCCAGGTACCTCCACGACGCGGTCGTTCCGATGCTGCGCGGCCAGTGCGCCGATTCCGTCGGACGCGACGTCTTCGGTGCGGCAGCCGCCCTGTGTGAGCTGATCGGCTGGATGGCCTACGACTCCGGCCAACACTCCCTCGCGCAGCGGTACTTCACCCAGGGGCTGCGCATGGCCAGCCAGGCAGGTGACGTGGCCTACGGCGCGTTCATCCTCGCCAGCATGGGACACCAGGCCCTCTACCTGGGCCAGCCCGCCCAAGCCCTCAGACTCGCGCAGGCAGCCTACGACCGCAGTAGCCGGACCACGTCCGCCGCCATGGCCACCGACGCCGCGTTCCTGGCCGCCCGCGCCTACTCAGAACTCGGAGACGCGCCAGGCTGCACACGCTCGCTCGCACGGGCAGATAACACCTATCAGCGCATCCGACGCGGCGAGGAACCCGACTGGGCGGCCAAGATCGACGACGCGGTTTTCGCGAGCCACGCCGGCACGTGCTGGACCACGCTGGGGAGAACGACCGAAGCACTGCCGCTGCTACACACGGTCTGGCAACTCAGTGTCGACCAGCCGCGACGCCGCGCCTACGCGGCCGTCCAACTCGCGACAGCGGCCCACCACGAGGGCGACATCGAGCGAGCCGGCACGCTCGGCATCCAGGCCGTGGAAGCCATCAGCCTCGCAGCCTCCGCTCGGTCCCAGCACGAGCTGAGACAACTCCTGCATCGGCTCGATCCACAGAAGGCGCACCCGGCGATCCGGGATCTACGCGAACGGGCGCGTATCGTACTGACGGACTGATCGCGCCGACCAGGAGTCGTGTTCACCCGTCATGAGCATCGAGAATGACCTGCTGGCCGAGGGCGAACCGGAGCCGGAGTTCAATCCAGGCATCGCCGCCCGCCTGCCCCGGAAAATCATCGCTGGGGGTGCCCTGATCCGGGATTCCTCGGCGCACATCCTCTTCGTGGAACCGCGTTACAAGCCGTTCCTCGACATTCCGGGGGGCATCGCGGAGGAAGGCGAGTCTCCGCTTCAGGCATGCCGTCGCGAGATCGAGGAGGAACTCCGCCTCGACCTGGAGATCGGAGCACCGCTGGTCGTGGACTGGACCCCCGCGCACGGCGTGTGGGGAGACAGCATCCAGTTCGTCTACGACGGCGGTGTCCTGACCGATGAGCAGATCGCGGCCATCCGGCTACCGGATGACGAACTCGCCTCCCTGGTCTTCCTGACGCTGGACGAGGCGACCGACCATCTCCGCCCCTCGATGGCCCGCCGGATGGCTGAGGCCCAAAGAGCGTTGGACACGGGTACCCGGTATCTGGAGTTCGGCCGTCCCCAGTAGGGAGAAACCTGACGTGAAGGTACTGGTCACCGGAGGGCTCGGGTATCTCGGCCGCGCCGTCACCCTCGACCTCATCGCCGCAGGCCATCAGGTCACCGTGCTGAGCCGGGGCGGCACGGACGCGACGCTCCCCGAAGGCGCGACCCTCGTTCACGGCGACGTGCGGGACCGTACCCGGATGATCGAGATCTTGGCCGAAGGCGGATTCGACGGTGTCTGCCACCTCGCCGCCCTCACCCATGGCCGGGACTCCTTCGCCCACCCCCTGACCTACTTCGACGTCAACGCCGCCGGCACCCTCAACCTGCTTCTCGCTATGGAGGCGGCGAAACCCGCGACGCCGCCCAGCTTCGTGTTCACCTCCACGAACATCGTCTACGGCTCGGTCCACGCGGGCGCTCTGAGCGAGAACCTGGAGCCGCACCCGGAGAGCCCGTACGCCGAATCGAAACTGGCCGCCGAGCGCCTCGTCGCCGCGCACGCCGCGACGGGCGCCATCACCGCCACAAGCCTGCGGATCTTCAACCTGGCAGGTGCGGTCAACGGCGTGCCGGACACCGATCACACCCGCATCATCCCCAACACGCTGCGGGCGGCGGCCGGAGAGCTCGACCGGGTCACGCTCAACGGCGACGGCTCGGCGGTCCGCGACTTCGTGCACGTCCTGGACGTCGCCACCGCTGTCCGCCTGGCTCTCGGCAGGTCTGCACCCGGGCGGCAAACGGGCCAGCACGAGGCACCCGCCCCGCACGAGCTGTACAACATCGGCAGCGGTACCGGTTCCAGCATGGCGGAAGTCGTCCGCGTTGCACGGGAGGTCACCGGGGTCGACTTCACCGTCGAGCAACTCCCGCCGAGGCCCGAGCCCCCACTTCTCATCGCTGACGTCCGACGCGCGGCCACCGGGCTCGGCTGGATCCCGGCCAGGTCGGACCTCGGGGAGCTGATCGAGGACGCGTGGCGGGCATGGCGGGGCTGACCACCCGGAGGTGCGTGCGACCGGAGACCGAATTGGGCGGGCGGATCCTAGTCAGTCGACTTCGGCACCGCGGCGCGGTACCAATAATCCGATGAATTCAAAGTGTTGGACATCAAATTTGGCATTTGCACAGAATTTTGGGAGATCGGAATTTTAGGGTTCCTCGACAGGCACGCACAGTTCCGACTCGGGGGGAAACATGGACTACCGAAAGCTGCTGTCCGCGACCGCGCTCGTGGTGGGTGCGGGATTGATGGCGGGTTGGGCGACGCCGGCCGGGGCGACGTCCCCGGGCGGGCCGGTCACGGAGGCGGTGCAGGTCCAGCAGGTCACGCTCCGGCTCGCCAGTGACCCGGGGCAGGTCGCCAACGTCTCCGGCGCCTCCGTCGACAACGGGGCGGCGGTGATCCAGTGGCCGCTGTCCAACGCCGGCAACGAGCGGTGGGAGGCCGAGTCGACCCTGGACGGGTACTACCGGTTCAAGGCCGTCCACAGCGGAAAGTGTCTCAACGTGCAGGGTGGCGGGACCCAGGACGGGACGGCGGTCATCCAGTACACCTGCGGGAACGCGGCCAACGAGTTGTGGAAGCTCGTCCCGAAGGGGATCGGGTACCAGGTCGTCGGCAAGGAGAGCGGCAAGTGCCTCAACGTGCGCGGCGGGGTGGGTCGGGGCAATCCGCTGATCCAGTACACGTGCGTCGCGGGGGGCGCGCCCAATGACGTGTGGCTGCCGGTGTGGGAGGACACGCTCAAGTAGCCCGGGTGCCGGGCGGCCATCCACGGCCGCCCGGCACCGTTCCCGACCAGCACCTCCACACCCCGCCCACACCGGCCGGCTACGGTCCGGCTCATGCCCCTGACCTTTCCGTCGCACGCCGCGGCCGTCGTACCCCTGAAGTTGTGGCGGCCCCGCTGGTTCGACGGCGTCGCGCTCGTCGTCGGCTCGGCGGTACCGGACCTGCCGTTCGCGTTCGAGCCCTGGGTCACGGTGCGGGCGCACCTCTGGTGGTCGCTGGTCTGGTTCTGCGTGCCGGCGACCGTGCTGGGCAGCCTCGTGCTGCGCCGGGCCGCGCCGGTCGTCGCCGCGCACCTGCCCGGCTGGGGACGGCACTACGGGGTACTGGGCCGGGTGCGGCACCGCTGGTGGGTGACGGCGTCTTCGGCGTATGTCGGCGCGCTCAGCCACCGGCTCTGGGACATGGTCACGCACCGGTCGCTCGACCAGGGCCGGGTGCGGTTCGAGTGGTTGAGCCTGGCGGGGCCGTTCGGGGTGCCGGTGCACACCTACGCGCACCTGGGGTCCACGGCGGTGGGCGGGCTCGCGGTGGCGTGGTGCGCGGTGCTGATCGGCCGGCGGAGCCTGCTGCCGCGCTGGCACGGCCCACTCCGGCCAGCCGACCTGTGGCCCGGGCCCGACGCCGCCCGGCCCGGCGTGTTCTGGGGCGTCGCCTGCGCGGTGACCGGGCTGCTCGCGGTCGGCTCCGTACTGCTGCCCGGCTGGCCCTCGCTGGCCGTGGTCGGTGTGCGCTGGATCCTGTCGGCGGTCCTCGGGGCGCTGGCCGGCGTACTGGCCGTGTGGGCCGCGGTTCGGTGGGCCCGGGACCGGCGCCTCGCTTGACGTACCCAAATGGGTGATTTGAGCCGCTATCGGGACTCGAACCCGAAACCTTCCCATTACAAGTGGGGTGCGCTACCAATTGCGCCATAGCGGCCTACCGGCTGCAGAGGATCATACCGTCAGCTGTTGGCAAGCGATCTCCCCCGCGCCTATGGTGGTCGGGCACTGCTCTTTCACTCGGATCGTCCGGCACGTTCCTGCCGGTGGAAGGAAGGTTAGTCGCAGCATGGCTACAGTCAGTTACAGGTCCGCTACTCGGATCTATCCGGGCACCCCCCGACCCGCCGTCGACTCCCTGAACCTCGAGATCGGGGACGGCGAGTTCCTGGTCCTCGTGGGCCCCTCGGGTTGCGGCAAGTCAACCAGCCTGCGGATGCTCGCCGGCCTCGAGGACGTCGACAAGGGCGGCATCTTCATCGACGAGCGCGAGGTCACCCACCTCGCCCCGAAGTCCCGCGACATCGCGATGGTCTTCCAGAACTACGCGCTGTACCCGCACATGACGGTGTACGAGAACATGGCGTTCGCGCTCAAGCTCCGCAAGACCTCCAAGGACGAGATCCAGCGGCGGGTCAAGGAGGCGGCGGTGCTGCTCCAGCTGGAGGAGTACCTGGACCGCAAGCCCAAGGCCCTCTCCGGCGGTCAGCGCCAGCGGGTCGCCATGGGCCGGGCCATCGTCCGCGAGCCGCAGGTCTTCCTCATGGATGAGCCGCTGTCGAACCTCGACGCCAAGCTCCGGGTGCAGACCCGTTCGCAGATCGCCGCACTGCAGAAGAAGCTCGACATCACCACGGTGTACGTGACGCACGACCAGGTCGAGGCCATGACCATGGGTCACCGGGTCGCGGTCATGCTCGACGGTGTCCTGCAGCAGGTCGACACGCCGCGCAACCTGTACGACGCGCCGGCGAACGTGTTCGTCGCCGGCTTCATCGGCTCGCCGGCCATGAACATCAAGACCGTGCAGCTGACCGCCGACGGTGGCCAGTTCGGCTCGATGTTCATCCCGCTGAGCCGGGACCAGGTCTCGAAGGTCGACAACGGCAAGGTGACCATCGGCTTCCGGCCGGAGGACACCGACCTGGTCGGCGCGGGCGACGGCGGCCTGCAGGTCATCGTGGACCTGGTGGAGGAGCTCGGCTCCGACGCCTACGTGTACGGGCACGCCGACGTCAACGGCACCCAGGAGCGGTTCACGGTCCGTACCGACGGCCGGAACGCCCCTCGCCTCGGCGACATCGTGCACGTGAAGCCGCGGGGCGCGCACCACCACGTGTTCGACGCCGCGTCGGGTCTGCGCATCGCGTAAGTAGGTACCCCAGCAGAACGGGGGGCTCTCCACGGCCGTGGAGAGCCCCCCGTTGGGAATTACCTGGGTACGAGTAATTCTGCCCTAAAAAGTCCAGGCTGTTAGCTTTTCGCTGATAAGTGTGCACACCAGGTACTTCTCGCTGGCCACGCACGTCTCGTCCCCCGCGCCCGGAAGCTTCGCCAACGGTCGGATCCGCCGGGAACCGACGTCGGCGACCCCCACCCAGTCGACGCCCTCGAAGATGCCGCTCAGCGCGAGCCGGCCCGCCGAGCCGTCATGACCGGGCAGCGGCGTCCACCGGCCCAGGTTCAGCAGCTCCTGACCGGTGGCGGCGTCGACCATCCGGATCCCGGTACCCCGCGCGTTGCCCAGCATCGCCCCGTTCACCCCGGCCCCGGTCAGGTACAGGCCGTCCGTCCGCGTGGTCCACCGGGTGCGCCCCGTCGCGACGTCCACGGCCACCACCTCCGGGCCGGACATCTGGCACAACAGCTCCCCGCACGGCATCGCCCACTCGGACTCCGGGGCCGACGCCGTCCACAACTGCTCCAGCGTCTCCGGGTCATAGGTCGTGTACGACGAGCCCTGCCGCAGCACCAGCGCCTTCGACGTGGCGAACAGGCCACCGAACCGGTTCGCCCCGCCCTTGTCGGGGCCGAGGTCGCGGCTCCGGAGCACCTGGCCCGACTCCAGGTCCACGATCCGCAGCGTCGTACCCTCCGCGAACGCCACCCGCCACGGCGCGACCGGGGTCTCGCCGCCGACCAGCGCCGCCCCGCCCTCGCCCGGCGAACGCTTCCACAGTTCCCGCCCGGTGGCCGCGTCCACCCCCACCAGGTCGTTGCCCCGGCTGAACAGCAGCTTGTCCTCGCCGAGCCGCGCGAACGGGAAGCCCTCCACCGACCATGCGGACGCGCCGGTCCCCTTGTCGAAGGCCATCGCCACCGGGGTCAGCAACGCGCCGTCGTCCGTCGGCTGGCCGGCCGGGAACCGTTGCAGGAACAGGCGCCGGCCGATCAGCACCAGCGAGCCGACCGCGCTGGCGTCGACCGGTACCCGCCAGAGTCGACGACCGCTGCGGGTTAGGTCGTAGCTGGCCAGCCAGGTGGTCGCGCCCTCGCGGTACACCCGGAAGAGGTTGTCGTTGTCGATCAGGAGCTGCTGGTCGCTGCGGCCGCGGGAGGGCGAGGAGACCGAGAAGACCTCGTGCAACGGGGGTACCCGGGCCGTCTCCACCGCCCCGCACGTCAACAGCGTGACCGCGACCAGGCCGAGCACCTGCACCCGGCGCCGCCACCGCGTCCACAGTGGCCCGGCGGACGGCGGCTCCGGCTCCCCGTCGGTCAACTCACCCAGATCAATGAACCCCATACGACCAGGCTCCCAGACGGCCACCGGCGTCGACACACGCCAGGTAGCGATCGTTACCGGCACAGCTCGCCGGCGAGGTCGGCACCGGCAGCACCAACCGGACCCTGCCGGTCGGGCCGTCCAGCAGACCCAGCCAGTAGCCGCCGGAATCGGAGTCGCGGACCAGCGGGATCCGGTCCGGGTACCGGCGGTCGGCGCCGAGCACCCGCCACCCGGTCAGCTGGGTCCGGACCCGGCCGGTGTCCGGGTCGAGCACCATCGTGTTCGCGCCCAACCGCCGGAAGCTGCCGTCAGCCATCACCGCGCCGGACACGGTGATCTGCCAGCGCAGGTCGCCGGTCGCCGGGTCGATCGCGGTGACCTGCGACGTACTGGCGGCGCGCTGGCCGATCACGCAGGCCAACCGGCCGCAGGCCTCGCCCTCGGACAGCCCGGGAGAGGTGCGCGACTTCCAGAGTTCCGCCAGCGTCACCGGATCGTGCCTGCTCAGGCCACTGAACCGGTCGTGCACGAGGATCGCCCCCGGCACAACCAGCACGTCCCAGTCGTCGCCGTATCCGACGCCGCCCAGCGACCGCCTGGTGTAGATCTCCCGGGAGGTCAGGACCTCGGCGGTCTCGGGGTCCCGCAGCCGCAGGAACACCCGGAGCACGGACTCGGCGGCACCGACCTCGGAGTGGACGGCCAGCCCGACCAACCGCAACGGGAGCGCGGGCTCGCCGTCCGGGTCGAGCACGTAGTGGCCCTGGAACGTCCACAGCTCACGGCCCGTCGCCGCGTCGACCGCCGCACCGGAGTCGAACAACACCCGGCCGTCGGCCAGCACGTGCGCCACCGTGTCGGGATGGGTCCACCGCCGCGCACCGGTCCCGGCGTCGAACGCGACGGTCGTCGTCTCGACGGTGTGGAAGAAGCTCTCCGGAAGCTTCGTCACCGCCCGGAACGACGCGAACACCATCCCCCCGGCCACCCGCAGCGTGGCCGCCGGCTGGGGCATTCCGGTCGGAACCCGGTAGACGACCCGGCCGTCGTGCCGCAGGTCGTGCCGGGTCAGGTGGTCGGTGCCCGCCGTGAACAGCGCGTCGCCGGCCAGCGCGGGGGCCCCGGCCGGCTGGTCGGGGGACTTCCCGTACACCTCGGAGCTCACGAAGATCTGTCGGGCCGAGCCCCGATCCGGCCCGGCGGCGGCCGCGCACACGCCCGACGCGAGGGCCACCACCACCGCGAACGGCAGCACGTGCCGCACCCAGCCCAGGTCCACCGGACGGCGGGGCGGTTCGGGGGCGGATTCGTCGGTGATCTCGCCGAGGTCGATGACGGTCATGGCCCCGGGAGACTACCTCCCGGGGCCATGGTCGCGCAGTCCTTCGACTAGATGTCCAGCGCCCGGCGGCGGGCGATCTCCGACAGCGTGACGGCGGCGGCCACCGAGGCGTTCAGCGACTCGACCTGGCCGGCCATCGGGATGTTGACCAGCAGGTCGCAGGACTCGCCGACCAGCCGGGACAAACCACGACCCTCGGAGCCGATCACGATCACGATCGGGTCGACGGCGGCTTCGAGGTCGTGCAGGGACACGTCGCCGTCGGCGTCGAGCCCGACGACCATGTAGCCGGCCTCCTGACAGACCTTCAGCGTCCGGGTGAGGTTGGTCACCTGGGCGATCGGCAGCCGCGCCGCCGCACCGGCCGAGGTACGCCACGCGGTGGCGGTCATCCCGGCGGCCCGACGCTCGGGCACGATCACGCCCTGCGCGCCGAACGCGGCGGCCGACCGGACGATCGCACCCAGGTTGCGGGGGTCGGTGACACCGTCGAGCGCCACGAGCAGCGGCGCGGTCACAGCGTCCCGGGCGGCACCCAGCAGGTCCTCGAGGGCCTCGTAGTTGTACGGCGGGACCGCGAGGCCCACACCCTGGTGCAGCACCCCGCCGGTCATCCGGTCGAGTTCGCGCCGGGTGACCTCCAGGATCGCCAGGCCCTTGTCGGCGGCGGTCCGGACAATCTCCGTGATCCGCTCGTCGATGTCGATGCCCTGCGCGATGTACAGCGCGGTGCTCGGCACGTGCGCGCGGAGCGCCTCCACGACCGGGTTACGGCCGACGAGCAGCTCGGGGGCCTCCCGGGGCGTGTTGGCGCGCCGGCCGGGGGCGATCCGGGGGCCCGCCGGACGGGCCGGGCCGGACGCCTGCCGGATCCTGGTACCCGGGGCGACCTTGCCGCCGCGGGTCGTCTGGACCGAGCCCGGCTGGCCGACCTTGGGCGCGCGGCCCTCGGCGGAGGCGGCCTTCTTCTCCTTGTGCTGCTTCCACGCGGTCTTGCTCGGGACCTGCTCGGTGCCCGAGTAGCCCTTGTGCCAGGGCCGTTCCTCGGCGGGCAGCGTCTTGCCGCGCGGCTTGAGGGTCTGTGCGCCCCGCTTGCCGCCGCTACCGCCCGTGGCGCCCTTCTTCGCCTTGCGCTGAATCGCGCCCTTGCGCTGTGAATTTCCTGCCATCGTCAGCTCCCCAACGTCCAGCGAGGCCCGTTCGGGGTGTCCTCGACAATGATCCCTGCACGCTTCAGCTGGTCACGGACCGCGTCTGCTGCCTGGAAGTCCTTACGGGCGCGGGCTGCGTTGCGCTGCTCGAGCGCCAATGCGACAAGAGAGTCGACTGCCGGCTTGAGCTGCTGGTCGCTGCCGGCCACTCGCCACTGGGAATCCAATGGGTCGATACCCAGGATACCGAGCATGGCCCGGACACTGGCCAGCGCCCGTCGTGCGGCGCCGTGGTGGCCATCGGCGAGCGCCGAATTGCCCTGCCGGATCGTCTCGTGCAGGGCCGCGAGGGCCCTCGATGTGTTCAGGTCGTCGTTCATCGCGGCGACGAACTCCGCGCCCAACTCGCCCGGCTCGACCTCGCCGACCAGTTCGGTGGCGCGGGTGACGAAGCCCTCGATCCGGCGGAACGCGACCGCGGACTCCTGGATCGCCTCGTCCGAGTACTCGATCACGGAGCGGTAGTGCGGGGACGCGATGTAGTACCGCACCTCGATGGGGCGCAGGCCCTTGGCGATCAGCGCGTCGAGGTCCAGGACGTTGCCCACGGACTTGGACATCTTCTCGCCGCCGAGGTTGAGCATGGCGTGGTGCACCCAGTGCCGGGCGAAGCCGAAGCCGGCCGCCTTGCTCTGCGCGACCTCGTTCTCGTGGTGCGGGAACTGGATGTCCAGCCCGCCGCCGTGGATGTCGAACTCCTCGCCCAGGTAGCGCCAGGTCATGGCGGAGCACTCGATGTGCCAGCCGGGGCGGCCCCGACCCCACTGCGAGTCCCAGTAGGCGTCGGCGGGTTCGGTCGGCTTCTCGCCCTTCCAGAGCGCGAAGTCCAGCGGGGAGCGCTTGCCGGACGCGCCGCTCTCGGTGGGCAGCATCGCGTCGGGGCGCTGCCCGGACAGCTCGCCGTACGGAGCCCAGGAGCGCACGTCGAAGTAGACGTTGCCCTCGGCCGCGTACGCGTGGCCGCGCTCGACCAGGTTCTGGATCAGGGCGAACATCTCGGGGATGTGCCCGGTGGCCCGGGGTTCCACGGTGGCGGGGAGCACACCGAGAGCGTCATACATCCGACCGACCAGGAGCTCGTTGCCGTAGGCGATCTGCCAGAACGGCACGTTGGCTTCCAGGGCCTTGGCCAGGATCTTGTCGTCGATGTCGGTGATGTTGCGGACAAACCGGACCTCATACCCGAGGTGCAGCAGCCAGCGGCGGAGAACGTCGTAGTTGATCGCGGAACGCATGTGACCGATGTGCGGGCCTGCCTGAACCGTGATCCCACACAGGTAGATCCCCACCTTGCCGGGTTCCCGCGGGACAAAGTCCCGCACCGAGCGGGTCGCGGTGTCATGCAGCCTGAGAGTCACCCCAAAAGGGTACCGGAGCCTGCGCTTATCCTCTGCACGTGAGCAGCGCGGTAGACCGTAGGCGGCTCAGGTCCGGCCGAACGATGGAGTGATGTTGAGTACAGAGACCGCCCAGACCCTCGACCGGGGCCTCCGCCTGCTCAAGATCGTGGCGGACACGCCCGACGGGCTGACCATCACGGAGGCCGCCGAGCGGCTCGAGGTCGGCCGCGCGGTGGTCTACCGCCTCGTCGGCCCGCTCACCGCGCACGCCCTGCTCCGCCGCGACCCCGCCGGCCGGCTCCGGCTCGGCTTGGGCGTCCTCCAGCTCGCCCGCCGCGCCCAGCCCCTGGTCGCCGACGCGGCCCTGGCGCCCCTGCGCCGGCTCGCCGAGGCCGCCGGGGCCACCGCGCACCTGACCGTCGCCGACGGCGGCGAGGCCCTCGCCCTGGTCGTGGTCGAGCCGAGCTGGACCCAGTTCCACGTCGCCTACCGGGCCGGCTCCCGGCACCCGCTCGACCAGGGCGCCGCCGGCAAGGCGATCCTGCGCGGCCGGCCCGGGCAGCCCGGCTGGGTCGGCTCCGTCGGCGAGCTGCAGCCGGGCGCGCACGGCCTGGCCGCGCCGGTGCTCGGCGTACCCGGCCTGGAGGCCAGCGTGGGCGTCGTGTCCCTCGGCCCCCTGGACGGGGCCGTCGTCGGACCGTTGGTCCTCCAGGCCGCCACCGAACTCACGGCGGCCCTCTCGGCGGCCTGAGTGGCGGTGGCCCCTCCGCGGCCTGAAAAGCACGAGGCCCAGAGGGCTACGAGAGGCGCCCGACCTGGCACGCATCGGTTTCCGGAGCACTCTGGCCCCGCGAGGTGCCCTGCCCCGCCCACCGTCACGCCCCCTGCGAGGGGCACCCACGGCAACCCGGGCGCGCGTGGCACCCGGGCCCGGCGTGGTCCGCGCCCCGGCCGTCCCTGTCACCTCCCGTGCGGCCGCGCCATCCCCAGCAGATCCAACGCCGCGTCCAACTGCTCCTCCGTCAACGTCCCCCGGTCGACGTGCCCCCGCCCGATCACGACCTCCCGGATGCTCCGCCGGGTGGCCAGCGCCTCCTTGGCCACCGCCGCCCCCTCCGCGTACCCCAGGTACCGGTTGAGCGGGGTGACGATCGAGGGCGAGCCCTCCGCGTACTCCCGCATCCGGTCCTCGTTCGCCGTCAGCCCCGCCACGCAGCCGTCCGCGAACAGCCGGGACACGTTCGCCAGCAGCCGGATCGACTCCAGCAGGTTGCGGGACAGCACGGGGAGCATCACGTTGAGCTCGAAGTCGCCCTGCGAGCCGGAGAACGCGATCGCGGCGTCGTTGCCGATCACCTGCGCGGCGACCTGGCGGACCGCCTCGCACAGCACCGGGTTCACCTTGCCCGGCATGATCGAGGAACCCGGCTGCAGGTCGGGGATGTGCAGCTCACCGAGGCCGGCGCGCGGGCCGGAGCCCATCCAGCGCACGTCGTTGGCGATCTTGTACAGGCCGACCGCGATCGTGCGCAGCTGCCCGGACAGCTCCACCAGGGCGTCGCGCGCGCCCTGCGCCTCGAAGTGGTCCCGCGCCTCGGTCAGCGGCAGCCCCGTCTCGGTGGCCAGCAGCGCGATCACCTTGGCGGCGAACCCGGCCGGGGTGTTGATGCCCGTACCCACGGCCGTCCCGCCCAGCGGCAGCTCACCGACCCGGGGCAGGGTGCCCCACAGCCGCTCGACCCCGTAGCGGACCTGCGCCGCGTACCCGCCGAACTCCTGGCCCAGGGTCACCGGCGTCGCGTCCATCAGGTGCGTCCGGCCCGCCTTGACGACGTCGCGCCACTCCGCGGACTTCGCCGTCAGGACCGCGCCCAGGTGCTCCAGCGCGGGCACCAGGTCGCGCACCACCGCCGCCGTGGCCGCGATGTGCAGCGCGGACGGGAACACGTCGTTGGAGGACTGGGCGGCGTTCACGTGGTCGTTGGGGTGCACGGGCCGGCCGAGCCGGGCGGTGGCCAGCGCCGCGATCACCTCGTTGACGTTCATGTTGGTCGAGGTGCCCGAGCCGGTCTGGTACACGTCGATCGGGAACTCGTCCGGGTGCCGGCCCGCCGCGACCTCGTCGGCGGCCTCCGCGATGGCCTTGGCCAGGTCGGGCGGCAGCTCGGCGTTGGACCGGGCGGCCGCGGACTTGACCATCGCCAGGGCCGCGATGTGCGCCGGGTCGACCCGTACCCCCGAGATCGGGAAGTTCTCCACCGCCCTCTGGGTCTGCGCGCCCCACAGCGCCTCAGCCGGAACCCGGACCTCGCCCATGGTGTCGTGCTCGATGCGGTACTCCATACCTGCCATCCTGCCCCGGGAAAACCCGGACCGCCCACGCACCGGCCAACAAGCCCAGCCCCGCCGACTCCAGCAGCCGCACCCCGATCACGGCCGTGAACCACGCGGCGGGCAACAGGAAGCTCACGACCGCGAGCAGCGCCGTCACGCCGCCGGCCACCGCCCAGAAGAACCGGGGCCGCGCATCGACCTGCGGCGGAGGGCCGTGCCACTCCCGGAGCAGGCCGCGCCGGCCGACCAGGATCACCAGCCCCGCCACGGCGAGCGCGCCGAACACCGTGGAACCCTGCTGGAGGAACCACCACAGCGGGGTACCGGCCACCTCCGTGCCCAGCGGCGTCAGCACCCCCGTCGCCCAGCCGTGGCCCGCCGGATCGTGGGTGAAGCCGTCCCAGAACAGGTGGCTGGCGGCACCGAGCAGGGCCGAGCACACCGTCACGTACCAGGGGTGGCGCACCCCGCCCAGGACCGCGTAGTCGCGACCCCAGCCCGGGAGGGACGCCGCGACCGCCGGGGCCGCCCACCGGGTGAGCCGGCAGCCGAGGAGGGTGACGGGGAGGCACCAGAGGAGTACCCCCCAGAGGTTGTGCGCCGAAGGCGTGTTCGGCAGCACCGCGAACACGCTGTAGGGCAGGTCGGGGGCCGTCGAGCCGAGCACCAGCGCCACGCCGTCGAACCAGCGGGGCCGCCAGAGCTTCAGCGGCACGACGATGGCCGAGTGTGACGGAAACGTCAGGGGCATGAACCGGACCGTAGCCTCCAGATGCGCACAACCGGTGAAGGCACCGCACGGAAACGGGGCAGCGGGCGTCCCCGCCCCGGACCTACCCTCTGCGGGTGACAACCCTCTCCGCCCCGCGACGGCTCCTGACAGCCGCCGCCCTGGCCGCACTCACCAGCGGTGTCGCACTCGTCACGACGGGGACCAGTGCCACCGCGATCGTCCCGAACACCTCGCGCACCCTCGTGCCCACCTCCGTGTCATACGTGGACTCGGCCTCGCCGGAGCGCGCGCTGCCGCCCGTCGACGGTGCCGTCCCGGTCGGCACCTGGAAGGACGGCGCCGGCACGACCCACACCGCCCGCGCCTTCGCCACCTACGACGTGCGGGCCCTCAAGGGCCTCGACGTCCGCGCGGCGCAGATCTTCACCCGGCACACGAAGGTCGACGACTGCTCCGCGCCCCGGCAGACCGAGTTCCGCTGGACGGAGACCCCGGACGCGCCGCCGACCTGGACGCGCCAGCCGGCCGAGCTGAACAGCCTGAAGGTCATCGACTTCGCCACCCGCCCGGGCTGCCCGGCCGACTACATCACCGCCGACGTGGCGTACGGCGTGGGCAAGGCCGTCCGGGGCGGGGCCGACACGTTCACGGTCGAGCTGCGGGTGCCCAAGGGTGTCGAGAAGGACGCCCGGCTGGCCCAGTGGTACGACGCCCAGCTGGAACTGGGTGTGTGGACCAACGCCGCGCCGAACACCCCGTGGGACGCCAGCGTCGAGGGCAAGCCCTGCCAGGGCGAGGACAAGCCGTTCGCCCGGACGACGGAGCCCGAACTGCGGGTCCGGTTCTCCGACCCCGACGTCTACGACGCGGAACAGACCGTCGTGTTCGCCGTGTGGCCGGTCGACGCCCCCGACCAGCGCTTCGAGTTGGAGGGCCGGGGTCGCTACAGCGACTTCACCAGTTCCTTCGCCGCGCTCAGGGTGCCCGCGGGCCGACTCGTCGGTGGCACCACGTACGCGGTGGCCGTGCGGTCCACCGACCCGCACGGCGGGCAGTCCGCGTGGAGCGGCGGCTGCCGGTTCACGACCGACCTGGTCGCCCCGGCGGCGGCCCCGTCCGTGACCTCCGACGACTACCGGGACATCGAGCACGACTCCGGCTACGGCGGCATCGGCGTACCCGGCACGTTCGTGTTCTCCGCCAACGGGGACAAGGACGTCGCGGGCTTCGTCTACGCCGAGCGGTCCGGCCGGTCCGGCTACGTCGCGGCGGACCACCGGGGCGGGCGGGCGACGTACCAGCTCACCCCGACCATCGGCTGGCAGCAGTCCCTGTCCGTGTGGAGCGTGGACCGCGCCGGGAACCGGTCCCCGGAGCGGGTCTACACCTTCGGGGTCCCCTTCAACGAGCCGTACTTCACGGACGGCAACCCGGGCGGCGGGATCGGCGAGGCCCGGGTGCTCACCTTCCACCCGACGACCGCCGACGTGGTCGAGTACACCTACTGGCTCGGCGAGGGCCCGCACCTGACCGTCGCGGCCGGCGCGGACCACACGGCCGCCGTCACGTTCGTCCCGGAGTCCGAGTACCTGGAGTTCCACCTTCAGGCCCGGCGCGCGGACGGCCGGCTGACGGGGATCTCGCTGACGAACCTGCACGTGGACGTCAGCCCGAGGGTGGTCTCCGCCGAGTACCCGGCTGACGTGTCCTCCGGTGGCGCGGGCGTGACCGGCACCTTCACCTTCCAGCCCCGCCAGCCCGGCGTCGTCTCCTATGTGTACTCGTTCGACTTCGGGTTCGAGGAGACCGTGCCGGCCGGCGCGGACGGCACCGCGAGCGTCACGTGGACCCCGGAGACCGGCGGCTCCGACCACTGGCTGAGCGTCCGGGGCGTGCTGGCCGACGGCACCACCACCTCGGACAACTACCACTACTTCCTGGTGAACTAGCGGCACGGAAACGGCCCGCCCTCAGAAGGGGGCGGGCCGTCGCACTGCGCTGAGGGCTACCGCCGCCCGAGCGTCAGGGTCGGCTTGGTCGTCTCGGCGAAGAAGTCGTTCCCCTTGTCGTCGACCACGACGAACGCCGGGAAGTCCTCCACCTCGATCTTCCACACGGCCTCCATGCCGAGCTCCGCGTACTCCAGGACCTCGACCTTCTTGATGCAGTCCTGCGCGAGCCGGGCCGCCGGGCCGCCGATGGACCCGAGGTAGAACCCGCCGTGCGCCGCGCAGGCCTTGGTGACCTGCCCGGACCGGTTGCCCTTGGCGAGCATCACGAGCGAGCCGCCCGCCGCCTGGAACTGCTCCACATAGGAGTCCATCCGGCCGGCCGTCGTGGGGCCGAAGGAACCCGAGGCCATCCCGGTGGGGGTCTTGGCGGGGCCGGCGTAGTACACGGCGTGGTCCCGGAGGTAGGACGGCATGCCCTCGCCCGCGTCGAGCCGCTCCTTGATCTTCGCGTGCGCGATGTCGCGGGCCACGACGAGCGGACCACTCAGGGACAACCGCGTCTTCACCGGGTACTTCGACAGCTCGGCCCGGATCTCCGCCATCGGCCGGTTGAGGTCCACCCGGACCACGTCCTCCGACAGGTCGTCCTGCGACGTGTGCGGCAGGAAGTGCGCCGGATCGGTCTCCAGCTTCTCCAGGTACACCCCGGAGGAGGTGATCTTGCCGAGCGCCTGGCGGTCCGCCGAGCAGGACACGGCGATCGCCACCGGGCAGGACGCGCCGTGCCGGGGCAGCCGGACCACCCGCACGTCGTGGCAGAAGTACTTGCCGCCGAACTGGGCGCCGATCCCGAACTGGCGGGTCAGCTCCAGCACCTCGGCCTCCAGCTCCAGGTCCCGGAAACCGTGGCCCGACGCCGAACCCGAGGTGGGCAGGTTGTCCAGGTACTTCGCGGAGGCGTACTTGGCCGTCTTCACCGCGAACTCCGCGCTGGTGCCCCCGACCACGATCGCCAGGTGGTACGGCGGACACGCCGACGTGCCCAGCCCGCGCAGCTTCTCCTCCAGGAACCGCATCATCCCGGCGGGGTTCAGCACCGCCTTGGTCTCCTGGTACAGGAAGCTCTTGTTCGCGCTGCCGCCACCCTTCGCCATGAACAGGAACTTGTAGGCGTCGTCCCCGTCGGCGTACAGCTCGATCTGGGCGGGCAGGTTCGAGCCGGTGTTCTTCTCGTCCCACATCGTCAACGGCGCCAACTGCGAGTACCGCAGATTCAGCTTCGTGTACGCGTTGAAGACGCCCTCCGCGATGGCCCGCTCGTCGGCCCCGTCGGTGAGCACGTGCCGACCACGCTTGCCCATCACGATCGCCGTACCGGTGTCCTGGCACATCGGCAGCACGCCACCGGCGGCGATGTTCGCGTTCTTCAGCAGGTCCAGCGCCACGAACCGGTCGTTCGGGGACGCGGCCGGGTCGTCGATGATCGACCGGAGCTGGGTGAGGTGCGCGGGGCGCAGGTAGTGCGCGATGTCATGCATCGCCGTCTCGGTCAGCAGGGTCAACGCCTCGGGCGCCACCTGGAGGAACGTTCGTCCGGCGGCTTCGATGACCTCGACGCCGTCGGAGGTCAGCAGCCGGTACTCGGTCTCGTCGGGACCGAGCGGGAGCAGGGGCGAGTAGTCGAACTCGGGCATGCCCGCCAGCCTATCCCCGGGCCGGGCACAGGCCCGGCAAGGCTGACCTAAGTCACTGTCCCGGAGCGGGGCCACGGCCCGGGGCGCACGGATCAGAGCCGCACCAGCGGCAGTACCCGATAGTGGATCTGCTCCTCGAGGGCGATGATCGTCGACGCGCGCACGATGCCCTCCTGGGACACGATCTGGTCGATCACCCGCTGGAGGTCCGCGTTCGACCGGGCCACGATCCGGCACATCATGTCCCCGCTGCCCGTGATCGTGTGCGCTTCGAGGACCTCCGGGATCCCGGCCAGGTGCTCGGCCACCGGCTGGTGCCCGCGGCGCTGCCGGATCTCCAGCGTGATGAACGCCATCACCCCGTAGCCCAGGGCGACCGGGTCCAGCTCCGGGCCGAAGCCGCGCAGCACCCCGCGTTCCACGAGCCGGTCGAGCCGGGCCTGGGCGGTGCCCCGGGCCACGCCGAGCCGCCGGGAGCATTCAAGGACCCCGATCCGGGGCTCGGCGGCCAGCAGCCGGAGCAACCGGACATCGAGGTCGTCGAGGCTGTACAACTTGTCCATTACTTCAGGGTAGTCGTAGAACAGTCTGCGCAACATGACCACTGGCAGAGCGCACAGTTGCCTAGTTGCTCGGGCCGGGTAAAGCTTCGGGCGAAACCCACTTCCCGGAAGGAGCCCCGGCCATGACCCAGACGCTGGACGATCAGCTTGTCGGTGCCGTCGCGCACGACATCACCACCGACCAGTTCCCGATCAAGGGCTGGGACCACGTCCGGTTCTACGTGGGCAACGCCAAGCAGGCGGCGCACTACTACTCGACGGCCTTCGGCATGACCTGCGTCGCGTACCGGGGCCCGGAGCAGGGTTTCCGCGAGCACGCCGAGTACGTCCTGACGTCCGGCGGCGCGACCTTCGTCTTCGCCGGCGGTGTGCGCACGGACAGCGCGGCCACCCAGCACTACGCCCGGCACGGCGACGGTGTGATCGAGGTCGCCCTCGAGGTGCCCGACGTGGACGCCAACTACAAGTTCGCCCTGGCCAACGGCGCGGAGGGCGTGGACGAGCCCTACGACATCACCGACGAGCACGGCACGGTCCGCCTCGCCTCGATCCGCACGTACGGCGAGACCCGGCACGTGCTGGTGGACCGGTCGAAGTACTCCGGCCCGTTCCTGCCCGGCTTCGTCCAGCGCGCCCCGATCGTGGACCGCGCCCCGGCCATCGCCGCCGGCACCGAGCCGAAGCGCTTCTTCCAGGCCCTCGACCACGTCGTCGGCAACGTGGAACTCGGCAAGATGAACGACTGGGTCGAGTACTACGAGCGCGTGATGGGCTTCACCAAGATGGCCGAGTTCGTCGGCGACGACATCGCGACCGAGTACTCGGCGCTGATGTCCAAGGTCGTGGCCAGCGGTACCCGGAAGGTGAAGTTCCCGCTCAACGAGCCGGCCATCTCCCGGAAGAAGTCCCAGATCGACGAGTACCTGGAGTTCTACGAGAGCCCGGGCGTCCAGCACCTGGCCCTGGCCACCAACGACATCCTGGCCAGCGTCGACGCGATGACGGCGGCCGGCGTGGAGTTCCTCGACGTGCCCGACTCGTACTACGACGAGGAGCTCACGGCCCGGGTCGGCAAGCTGCGCACCGAGATCAGCGAGCTCAAGGCGCGCAAGATCCTGGTCGACCGGGACGACGACGGCTACCTGCTGCAGATCTTCACCAAGCCCGTCCAGGACCGCCCCACGGTGTTCTTCGAGCTGATCGAGCGGCACGGTTCGCTCGGCTTCGGCAAGGGCAACTTCAAGGCGCTGTTCGAGGCGATCGAGCGCGAGCAGGAGCAGCGCGGCAACCTGTAGCAGGATAGGGGCCGTGACCAAGACCGACGGAGTCCAGCCCGGCTGGCATCGCGACCCGGCCGAACCGGACACCCAGCGCTTCTGGGACGGCGAGCAGTGGGTGGGCGAGCCCCTGCCGATCGACGCGGAGACACCGGACGGGCCGTTGCTGGCCCGGCCGGTTCCCCCACCCCTGCCCACCCTGGTTCCGGACCCGGGGCCTCCGCCTCCGGGCTGGACCCCGCCGGCCGGGGCGGTGCCCCCACCCGGATGGACGCCCCCGCAGGCCCCTGCCCCCAAACCCCGCCCGCACGGCCTCACCCTGGCCACGGCCGGCTCCCGGTTCACCGCCCGGATGATCGACATCGGGTCGGTGTTCCTGCTGGCCCTCGTCGCGAACGCCTGGTTCCTGTACCTGTTCTTCGACGCGGTCGGCCCCTGGTACTCCGAGGTCTTCCAGTGGAGCTTCGACGGCCAGAAGGGCGACCCGCCGGCGTTCCCGGAGAGCGCCCAGTTCCTGCCGTTCTACATGGTCCTGGTGCTGATCGCCGTCTGGGGCGCGTACGAGGTCCCCGGCATCGCCGGCACCGGACAGACGCTCGGCAAGCGGCTGATGCGGATCAAGGTGGTGCGGCTCGACACGACGGACAAGGTCGGCTTCGGCCGGAGCCTGCGCCGCTGGCTGAACATGTCGATCCCGTGCCTGCTGTGGTACGGCTGCTGCGGGCTCGGCCTGGTGTTCCAGTTCTTCGACTCGCTCGGCGTCGTGACGAACCGCCCGTACCAGCAGTGCATCCACGACCGTGCGGTCCAGACCGTGGTCGTCAACACAGGAGAAGGAGAACGGACATGACCCGGCTGACCCGCGCCGACCTCGAGAAGCTGCCGAACTACGTGCCCGGCCGCAGCCCGGCCGACCTGGCCCGGGAGCTGGGCATCCCCGAGGCGATCAAGCTCGCGAGCAACGAGGTGCCGTACGGCCCGCTGCCGGGCGTCGTGGAGGCGGTGACCGAGGCGGCGACGAACGCGCACCGGTACCCCGACATGGGTGTCGTCGCCCTGCGCGCCCGGATCGCCGAGCTCTACGCGGTCGACCCGGACAACGTGGCCACCGGCTGCGGTTCCGTCGCGCTCGCCGAGATCCTGGTGAAGGCCACCTGCGTGCCCGGCGACGAGGTCGTGTTCGCGTGGCGCTCGTTCGAGGCGTACCCGATCATCACGGCCACCGCCGGCGCCACCAGCGTCATGGTGCCCAACACGCCGGAGCACGGCCACGACCTGGACGCGATGCTCGCCGCGATCACGCCGAAGACCCGGCTGATCTTCGTCTGCAACCCGAACAACCCGACCGGCACGTTCCTGCGCAAGGACGAGCTGACGGCGTTCCTGGACCGGGTGCCGGCCGACGTGCTGGTGGTGCTGGACGAGGCGTACCGGGAGTTCGTCACCGACGCCGACGTGCCCGACGCGCTGGAGACCTTCGGGGACCGGCCGAACGTGGTCGTGCTGCGCACCCTGTCGAAGGCCTGGGGCCTGGCCGCGCTGCGGATCGGCTGGCTACACGCCTCGCCGGAGGTCGCGGGCGCGATCCGCAAGTGCGTGACCCCGTTCTCGACCAGCGCCGCCGCCCAGGCCGGGGCCCTGGCCGCCCTGGCCGCCGGCGACGAGATGCGCCGCCGGGTGGACCTGGTGATCGCCGAGCGCGGCAGGGTCGTGGAGGGCCTGCGCGCCCTCGGCGTGGTCGTGCCCGACAGCCAGGCCAACTTCGTCTGGCTGCCGCTGGGCGACCGGTCGGCGCCGTTCGCGCAGGCCTGTGAGCAGCAGGGCGTCATCGTCCGGCCGTTCCAGGGCCACGGCGTCCGGATCACGATCGGCACCCCGGCCGAGAACGACGCGATGCTGACGGCGGCCGAAAAGGCACTCTGACCCGCACGGAAAGGGGGCAGCTCACCCGAGGTGCCCCCTTTTTCAGACCCATTTTCCGGTTACGGAGGCGCCTGATCCGGCATGCGGCGGTCGTCCGCGCCCCCGGTTCCGTGGTCGCCGCGCACCCCTGGCTCCGTTGCCCCGCCCAGGATGCCCACCGCGGGCCGGTCAGCCCGCGATGGTCCCCGTGACCTCGCCCAGCGCGACCGGCAGCCCCGAGGCCCCCGGCGCGGTGGCCGTCAGCGTCACCGTGTCCCCGTCGAGCAGGAACGTGCGCTCCGACCCGTCCTCCAGCTTGACCGGGTCGGCCCCCGACCAACTGAGCTCCAGGAACGAGCCGACCTGGTCGCGGTTCGGCCCGGACACGGTGCCCGAGGCGAACAGGTCCCCGGTCCGGACCGAGGCGCCGTTGACGGTCATGTGCGCGAGCTGCTGCGCGGGGGTCCAGTACATCCCCGCGAAGGGCGGGCGGGACACCACGGTGCCGTTCCAGTCCACCTCCAGGTCGATCCCGAAGGTGCCCCGGTCCCGCTCTGCGAGGTAGGGCAGCACGGCCGGGTCCTGCGCCGGGGCGGCCACCGTGGCGAGCGCGGCCAGCGGGGTCACCCACGCGGACACCGACGTCGCGAAGGACTTGCCGAGGAACGGGCCCAGCGGCACGTACTCCCATGCCTGGATGTCCCGGGCCGACCAGTCGTTGACCAGCACCACGCCGAACACGTGCTCGGCGAACGCGTCCACGCCCACCGTGTCGCCCAGGGCGGACGGCACGCCGACCACGAACCCGACCTCGGCCTCGATGTCCAGCCGGACGGACGGCCCGAACACGGGGGCTTCCTCGCCCTTGCGCTGCCCGCTGGGCCGCTTGACCTCGGTGCCGCTGACGACGACCGTGCCGGAGCGCCCGTGGTACCCGATCGGGATGTGCTTCCAGTTCGGGTACAGCGGCGGCGAGTCGGGCCGGAACAGCTTGCCGACGTTGGTCGCGTGCTCCTCGGAGGAGTAGAAGTCCACGTAGTCGCCGACCGCGAACGGCAGGCTCAGGGTCTTCCCGGCGAGCGGCGACAGGTGCGGCTCCACCTCGGCCCGGTGCGACTCGTCGGTCAGCAGCTCCACGACCCGCTCCCGGACCGCGCGCCAGGCGTCGGGGCCCAGCGCCATGAAGTCGTTGAGCACCGGAGCGCGCAACGCCTCCAGCGCCAGCACGGACTGCAGGTCCAGCACCTGGTCACCGACGCGGACGACGATCCGCCCGTCGGCCACCCCGTACGGCAGGTTGTGCGTGCCCCACGGGCCGTCGGCCCCCGCTACCCAGCTCACGATCTCTCCTCCACTAGTCCCAGTTTGAGAATGTCTTCCAACGGCTCGGTGACGCTACAGGTCCCGAATCCCACCCAGAGGGGCCGCTCCTGGAAGAGGTGCGGCCGGACCACGTCCGCGAGCACCTCGGGCTCGGTGGCCTCCAGCATGAACGCCTCCTCGCCGGGCGTCAGGCACGCGGCGAGGATGTTGAGGAACCCGTGGTGGGTGAACCCGGTCGCCGGGTCGGTGTGCCGGGCGGCGTGGTGCAGCCCGGCGGTGAGCTTGATCCGCAGGCCGCGGGTGCGGCAGGCGCTGATGATCGCCGCGAGTTCCCCGATGCTCGGGAACAGCTCGGGTGACAGGCCGCCGGTGCGGAACTTCGGCGTGACCGGGGTGCCGACGAGCGCGTCGAGGGTGGCGCGCCAGTCGCTGGCGCGGCTGATCTCCGCGTACACCCTGGTGGTTTCGATCCAGTCCTCGTCGAGGAGCGACGGCGACCAGGGCAGCTCGACCTGGACGGCTCCCGGCGCGTGGCCACCGATGGCCCCGAACGGGAAGTCGAGTGGGCCGGCCTCGTCGATCCGCCCGACGGGCAGCAGTAGAGGGCCGACAAAAGGCGCATACCATGCTGAACGGTGTGCACGGTGCGCGACAATGGCGTCGGGCAGCGGCGCGTTGCCGGGCGGGAAGACGGCCGCGTCGTCGATCAGCCCTTGCAGGAGCCGTGGGATAGCAGACGTTGACACATCCACTACTGTAGGCGACGCTACAAATAGCGGACAAGTGTTGGTTGGACCGTCCGATTATCGGACGACCGGAGGTTGAGATGCCCTATTACCGGAGCGTTGGCGAGCTTCCGCCGAAGCGTCACACCCAGTTCCGGCAGCCCGACGGCAGCCTGTACGCGGAGGAGCTCATGGGCCAGGAGGGCTTTTCCAGCGATTCGTCCCTGCTGTACCACCGGTTCCTGCCGACCGCGATCGTCGCCGCGGAGGAGTACGAGCCGACGGCCTGGACCCGGATCCCCAACAAGCCTCTCAAGCCCCGGCACCTGGTGACGGCCAAGCTCGGCGAGCAGACCGACCCGATCCTCGACCGGCAGCACCTGCTGGCCAACGCCGACTGCCGGATCTCCTACGTCGCGTCCTCGCGCACCTCCGTGCTGTACCGCAACGCGATCGGCGACGAGTGCCTGTACGTCGAGTCCGGCTCCGGCCGCCTGGAGACCAGCTTCGGCGTCCTGGAGTTCACCGCCGGCGACTACCTGATCGTGCCCACCTCGGTGATCTACCGCGTGGTGCCCGACGGCATGGTCAAGATGCTCGTCGTCGAGGCCACCGGCCACATCGGCCCCCCGAAGCGGTACCTGTCGGTGCGCGGCCAGTTCCTGGAGCACTCGCCCTACTGCGAGCGCGACGTGCGCGGCCCGTCCGAGCCCCTGCTGGAGGACGGCGAGGACGTCGAGGTGTACGTCCAGCACCGCACCGGCTGGACCAGGTTCACGTACGCGAACCACCCGTTCGACGTCGTCGGCTGGGACGGCCACATGTACCCGTGGGCGTTCTCCATCCACGACTTCGAACCCATCACGGGCCGCGTGCACCAGCCGCCGCCGGTGCACCAGACGTTCCAGGGCCCCAACTTCGTGATCTGCTCGTTCGTCCCGCGCAAGGTGGACTACCACCCGCTGGCGATCCCGGTGCCGTACAACCACCACAACGTCGACTCCGACGAGGTGCTGTTCTACACCGGCGGCAACTACGAGGCGCGCAAGGGCTCCGGCATCGGCCAGGGCTCGATCTCGCTGCACCCGTCCGGCTTCACGCACGGCCCGCAGCCGGGCGCGGCCGAGGGCTCGATCGGCGCCGACTACTTCGACGAGACCGCGGTCATGGTGGACACGTTCCGCCCGCTGGACCTGTGCGAGCCGGGGCTGGCCGTCGAGGACGAGAACTACGCCTGGACCTGGTCGAACCGCAAACTCTGACGGGTACCGGCGTCAAGCCACCTCGCCTGTCCGATCAGGGCTGCTCGGACGGGCGAGGTCCAACCCGGCCCGCGTCGGCCGACCGCGAGGATTTCGGGGCTACCACGGGCGGGGTAGCCCCGAACCGATCCAGCGGGCGGAGCCGACCAGCCTCGTACCCGGAGCCGGGTCTACCTGGCCGCCAACCAGGCCAGCAGCAGCCCGACCGCGAACACGATCGCGGCGACCTTGAAGATCCCGCCCCAACCACCTCCGCCGGAGCCCGCGGTGGTGTTCGTGGCCGGTGCGGGCTGGACCCCGCCGAACCGGTCCCACCACAACTTCCACACCCCGGCCCGCCGCCCCGGGAACGGCGGCAGCTGCCGGGCGCGGAACAGCCCCTCCTCGACGACCTGGTCGAGCCCCATCGGGGCCGCGATCCGGGCGAGCAGCCAGTGCGCGTCCGGATCGGCCGGCGCCAGTCGCACCGCGTCCCACGCCGCGTCGAGCGCCAGCTGCCCGCCACCGAACACGTTGAGCAGCGCCGTGGCGACCAGCGTGGCGTACGCCGAGTGTGCGAAATCCCGGAGCAGTTCCTCGGCGAAGGCGAGCGCGCCGGCCCGGTTGTCCGTGGACGCGAGCACCCACGCCCGGATGATGATCGCCTCGTCGTGCCCCGGAGCGGCGTCGGTGGCCGCCGCCGCGAACTCCACGGCCTCACCGGCCCGGCCCTCCCGCGCGGAGACCAGCGCGGACAGCGCCAGGATGTCGGCGTCCTCGGGGGCGAGCGACCGGGCGAACTTCAACTCGTCGCCCGCGTCGCGCCAGTGGCCCAGGTCGACGAGCAGCCGGGCCCGGCTCAGGTAGACGTCGGCCGTCTCCCCGGTCACAGCGCCGCCCCCACCTGGGAAGCCGGCTCGGCGGCGGCCGGCTGGTAGATCAGGGCGGTGGCGAGGCCGACGAGCCCCTCCCCGCGACCGGTCATCCCCAGCCCGTCGGTGGTCGCCCCGGCCAGGTTCACCGGCGCCCCCACGGCGGAGGTCAGTACCGCCTCGGCCTCCGCGCGCCGGGTACCGACCCGGGGCGCGACCCCGATCACCTGTACCGCGACGTTGCCGATCTCGAACCCGACCTCCCGGACCCGGCGCGCCGACTCGGTGAGCAGCGCGACCCCGGAGGCGCCCGCCCACTCGGGCCGCGACGTACCGAAGTTGGAGCCCAGGTCACCGAGGCCGGCGGCGGACAGCAGGGCGTTGCAGGCGGCGTGCGCGACGACGTCGGCGTCGGAGTGCCCGGCGAGGCCGCGCTCCCCCGGCCAGTGCAGGCCGCCGACCCAGCACTCCCTGCCCTCTTCGAACGCGTGCACATCGGTGCCGATGCCGATCCGGGGCACGATCACAGGAGAGCCTCAGCGATCTTCAGGTCGAGGGGACGGGTGATCTTCATGGCGAGTTCGTCGCCGGGGACCGTGTCCACCCGTACCCCCAGCTTCTCGACGAGGCCGGCATCGTCCGTGAGGTCGTCGCTGGCCTGGTCATGGGCGGTGGTGAGGGTCTGGCGGTCGAAGCCCTGCGGGGTCTGCACGGCGCGCAGCACGCTGCGGTCGACGGTGGCGAGCACCTCGCCGTCGTCGCCGACCTGCTTGATGGTGTCCACGACGGGCAGCACGGGGATCACGGCGCGGGAACCGGCCCGCACGGCCGCGGCGACCCGCGCGATCACGGTCGGCGGCGTCAGGGCCCGGGCGGCGTCGTGCACGAGAATGATCAGGAATTCGGCGGGTACGGCCGCGAGCGCGTTGGCCACGGAGGTCTGGCGGGTCGCGCCACCGGCCACGACGAGCACCCCGTCGGGCAGCATGGCCTCGACGGCGTCGACCTCGCCCGGTGGGGCGGCGACGACCACGCACCCGACACCGGGGGTGGCCAGCAGATTGCGCACGGCGTGCACGAGCAGCGGCTCGCCGGCGAGTGGGCGCAGTGCCTTCGGGGCCCCGGGACCGAGTCGGAGGCCGGCACCAGCGGCAGGAACGAGGGCCGCGACATCACCACGCTGCTCGGATTGCGTGGTCACGCCGCGGCCCTCTATCGATCCTTCAGAACTGTTGGTCACGCCTCAAGAAGCACCTTGTCGAGGAGACCCTCGGCATCGTCCTTGGTGCTCTTCTCGGCGAGTGCCACCTCGCCGACCAGGATGTCGCGGGCCTTGGCGAGCATGCGCTTCTCGCCAGCGGAGAGCCCACGCTCCCGCTCACGACGCCAGAGGTCACGCACGACCTCCGCCACCTTGAGCGGATTGCCGGAGGCCAGCTTCTCCAGATTCGCCTTGTAACGCCGCGACCAGTTGGTCGGTTCTTCGGTGTGTGGGGCGCGGAGAACATCGAAGACTGCCGTGAGGCCCTCTTCGCCGACCACTTCCCGCACACCAACGATCTCGGCGTTCTCCGCAGGCACCCGGACCGTCAAGTCGCCCTGTGCGACCTTCAGAACCAGGTACTGCTTCTCCTCGCCCCGAATGACGCGAGTCTCGATTGCCTCGATGAGTGCGGCCCCGTGGTGGGGGTATACAACGGTCTCGCCGACACTGAAAGCCATAGGTTCGAAACCCCTTTCGCTGTGTCTAGGGTAACACGCTCCGCAGCCTGACGGACAGTGTGCTGACCGACATAACCGCAGGTCAGGGGCTATGTGAGGCACTTGACAACATCCGCGTTTCGCTGATCCGCACCGGGAACGACACGTGGAGTAACGATCTGGTGACAAGTATGGCGGACTAATCGTTTATTTCGGACTAGCGCGGGGCCAGTGTCCTGGTCGGGTGCGGCCCACGTCACGTCCGGAAAAGTTCCCCGCCAACCCTCTGGCCCCCGCCGCCCGGGTGCGGGAAACTGGAAAGCAAGGACTAAAGGGTCCGTTGGGTGCTGCTCCGCGAGGGGGTGCGCATGGCCACATGGCGAGAGGACGACAACAGCCAGCCGGTCACGGGGCTCCCACCCGAGTGGGGCCGCGTCATCATCCCCGACACCCCCGCTGAGCTGGCCTTAGAGGCCAAGCGGGTCCGCCGGGAGCTGCGCTGGGCCGCCCGCCGGCGTCGCTGGACGGGCAACGGCTCGCTGTTCCGCTCCCCGTTCGCGATCCTCCTGATCACGCTCGTGCTGGCGCTGAGCAGCCTGTTCTCCATGGTCGGGCCGCTGGGCCGCGCGCCGAGGAGTTCCGAGCCCGACGTCGACCTGTCCCTGACCGGGGTCACCCTCACCGACGAGCTGGGCCGCTCCGTCCGGATCGGCAGGCACCTGCCCGCCGCCATCCTGATCCTCGACGCGTGCGTGTGCGCCCAGCTCACCACCGCCGTGACGGGAGCGGCGCCGACGGGCGTCACCGTCCTGCTCGTCGGCCGGCAGTCCCCCACCGAGAGCGGTCCGGGCTTCCGGCTCGCCGACCCCACCGGGCTGGTCCGCAACAGGTCCGGCTCGGGGCCCGCCACCGCCGACCAGGCCACCGTCGTCCTCGTCGACAGCACCGGCCGGGTCACCCGTCTCGTCCGGGCCACGACGACCCTCGAACCGTTCCGGACCGAGCTCCTCGCGCTGCATCCCTAGGACGCGCCGCGCCGCGTCCACAACCGGTGGTCATGAATTGGGCGGGGTGCCTCCGCCTCCCCGAACGCGACAACTAGGCTGTCAACCGGTCTGCGTGTGGCTATCGAGGAGGACCGACGTGACCCGTCTGACAACTGCCATCCCGGCGTTCGCCTTGGGTGTGGCTGCCGTCGCGCTCACGGCTGGCTGCAGCGCCGGGCAGGTCTCCCAGACCGCCGGTCAGGTCGCCGCGGTACCCGGCGCGAACCGCACCATCGAACTCAAGGACAGCCACGACCTGATCGTCGGTCGGGTGGCGCTCCGCGACGTGATGGTCCAGTACTCCGACAAGGGGTACGCCGCGAAGGGCACGGCACCGCTCCAGGTCCGGATCTTCAACGACAGCCCGTACGCGGTGAAGCTGTGCTCCGTGGACAGCGACGCCGGCAAGGTCGTGAAGGGCACCGGGGGCATCGTCCCGCCGGCCAGCCCGTCCGCCGCCGCGTCGGCGTCCGCGTCCCCGTCGGCCACGCCCAGCGCGTCGGCCTCGGCCTCCGCGGTGCCGTCGAGCTCCGCCGCACCGTCCGCCTCCGCTGTGCCCTCGCCGTCGGCCGCCGCCCCGGTGCCCGCCGGTGGCTGCGCGCTGAACATCACCGTCCCGGGCCAGGGCTACACCTCCCTGCTGCCGGGCCAGGCGACGTACCTGCAGCTCACGGACCTCAAGGACGAGCTGAAGCCGGGCGTCGTCGCCCGCGGCTTCACGTTCACCTTCCAGGACGCCGAGGGCAAGACGTTCGCCAGCGACAAGTTCGAGATCCCGATGGGTACCCCGCTGACCCCCGGTCCGCGCGAGAGCAGCGAGATCGAGGGCGCGCACACGGTCGACGGCAGCGGCGGCGGCGAGCACAAGTAACGCTGTCGTACTCCTGGGCTAGGTTCAGTGCGTGACCACGCCCAGGAGTTCCCGTTCGGCCACGAAGTCACCCCGGGTCGTCGTGCAGTGCGACGCCTGTGGACACCGGCCGCCCCGCTGGGTGGGCCGCTGTCCCGAGTGCAACGAGTGGGGCTCGATCATCGAGGTCAGCGCCGAGCCCGCCGCGCTGCGCAACATGGCCGCCCGGGTGCCCAGCGAGCCGGCCCGCCCCATCTCCACGATCAGCGCCGAGCCCGCGCGGCGGCGGCCCAGCGGGGTCGCCGAACTCGACCGGGTGCTCGGCGGCGGTCTGGTCCCCGGCGCGGTCATCCTGTTCGCCGGCGAGCCCGGGGTCGGCAAGTCCACCCTGCTCCTCGACGTCGCCCAGCAGTGGGCCGCCAACGCCGACACCCCCGCGCTGGTGATCAGCGGCGAGGAGTCCGCGAGCCAGGTCCGGCTGCGCGCCGAGCGGATCGGCGCCCTGCACGAGCGGCTGTTCATGGCCGCCGAGGGGGACCTGACCACCATCCTGGGGCACGTCGACGCCGTGCAGCCCGGGCTCCTGATCATCGACTCGGTGCAGACCGTCTCCTCCCCGGGGACGGACGGCGTGCCCGGGGGCGTCACCCAGGTCCGCGCCGTCGCCGCCGCCCTGGTCGCCACGGCCAAGGAGCGCGGCATCGCCACGGTGCTCGTCGGCCACGTCACCAAGGACGGCACGGTCGCCGGGCCCCGGGTCCTGGAGCACCTGGTCGACGTCGTGCTCAACTTCGAGGGCGACCGGCACTCCTCGCTCCGGCTGCTGCGCTCGATGAAGAACCGGTTCGGGGCCGCCGACGAGGTGGGCTGCTTCGAGATGCACGAGTCCGGGATCGCCTCGCTGCCCGACCCGTCCGGGCTGTTCATCACCCGGCACGCCGACGCCGTCCCCGGCACGTGCGTCACGGTGACCATGGAGGGCCGCCGGGCCCTGATCGCCGAGATCCAGGCCCTGGTGGGGGCCGAGATGCCGGGCAACCCGCGGCGCACCGTCAGCGGCCTGGACGGCGCCCGGCTCGCCATGGTGCTGGCCGTGCTCCAGCGCCGCGCCCGGCTCAAACTGCACGACCGCGAGGTGTTCGCCGCGACGGTGGGCGGCATGAAGATCACGGAACCGGCCGCCGACCTGGCCCTCGCGCTCGCCGTCGCCTCCGCCACCCACGACATCCCGCTCACCCCCGACCTGGTCGCGATCGGCGAGGTCGGGCTGACCGGGGAGGTCCGCCGGGTCGGCGCCGTGCCCCGCAGGCTCGCGGAGGCCGCCCGCCTGGGGTACAGGATGGCGCTCGTCCCGCCCGGCTGCGGCCCGAACAACACGTCCAAGGCCCCCGAGGGGATGCGCGTGCTCGAGGTCGCGGACCTCCGTACGGCGCTGCACGCGGCCGCCACGGCGTACGCGCAGGCCGCCAACGAGGGGCCCCGATAACGTGATCATGACCGCAGCCGCAGGCGGGGGCAGGCGCAGTCCCGCCGCCACCGAGACCGGACACGCTAAAGTAGCTGTCGTGCCGATCGACCGCGATGACCCGCTCCGCGCCACACTCGCGCTGATGGCTCCGGGCACCGCACTCCGTGACGGCCTGGAGCGCATCCTCCGCGGGCGTACCGGCGGCCTCATCGTCCTGGGCTACGACAAGGTCGTCGAGACCCTGTGTACCGGCGGTTTTCCCCTGGATGTCGAGTTCTCCGCGACCCGGCTCCGCGAGCTCTGCAAGATGGACGGCGGGGTCGTGCTGTCCAGCGACGGCACCCGGATCGTCCGCGCCGCCGTGCACCTGATGCCCGACCCGACGATCCTGTCCGAGGAGTCCGGCACCCGGCACCGCACCGCCGAGCGGGTGGCCAAGCAGACCGGCCATCCGGTCATTTCGGTCAGCCAGTCCATGCGGATCATCAGCCTCTACGTGTCGGGTCAGCGACACGTCATCGACGACTCCGCGGCGATCCTGTCCCGGGCGAACCAGGCCCTGGCGACCCTGGAGCGGTACAAACTCCGGCTCGACGAGGTCGCCGGCACGCTCTCCGCGCTGGAGATCGAGGACCTGGTGACCGTGCGCGACGCGATGGCCGTCGTCCAGCGCCTGGAGATGGTGCGCCGGATAGCCGACGAGATCGAGGGGTACGTGATCGAGCTCGGCACCGACGGCCGCCTCCTCGCCCTCCAGCTCGACGAGCTGATGGCCGGCGTCGACGCCGACCGCACCCTCGTGGTCCGCGACTACCTGGCCAGCCCCCGCCGCACCTCCCGCAGCGTCGGCGACGCGCTCGCCGAGCTCGACGGCCTCTCCGCCACCGAACTCCTCGACCTCACCCTGGTCGGCAAGGCCCTCGGCTACCCGGCGGCGTCCGACGCGCTGGAGGCGGCGGTCAGTCCGCGCGGCTTCCGGCTGCTCACCAAGGTGCCCCGGCTGCCCGGGGCGGTCATCGACCGGATCGTGGACCACTTCGGCAGCCTCCAGCGGCTGCTGGGGGCCACGGTGGAGGACCTGCAGGCCGTGGACGGGGTGGGCGACGCCCGGGCCCGTAGCGTGCGCGAGGGACTGTCCCGCCTGGCGGAGGCATCGATCCTGGAACGGTACGTCTAGGACCGCAGGTTCTCCTGGCGGGAAGCGCGGGCCCACGGTCCGGGCGGCTGGTTGCCGTCAATCAGGCCGCTCATCAGCACCGGCCATCGTGCCTCGGTCGCGGTCGGGCGAATCGGTTCCGGGGAGACGGAGCCGCGGCTCGGCAGGTCCGGGCGGTAGGCGCACGCCGAAAGCCGCGGGAGTCAGCTCCGCGTGGCGGATGTCGGCAGCCAGTAGTGCCGGCGCCCCATGACGGTCTCCGCGAGCCGTCCGCCATACGGCGAGTACCCGTCTGATCTGGCGGGTGGGTGCGATCCGTGGTCATGGGCCCTAAGCTGACGGCCGGTGTGGCCGGAGTTCGGGCGGGGTGGTGGTGTGGGCACTTTCGGTGTGGGGCTCTTCGACAGTGACAGCGCGCAGGATCTGCTCGACGAGCTGGCCGAGGTGCCATCCGGTGAGCGGGTGCTCGCGGTGACCTCGACGTTGACTGGAGTGGTGTCAGGGAGCCTCACGTGGAACCGTGAGGTCTTCCCCGACCAGGTGGTGGCTCTGGTCGGCTTGGTCGCCACCGGGCTGCCAGGTGGGCCGAGCCTCACAGGGAATGCCGAGGCGAAGCTGCCGGTTCCGGGGTCGGACCTGATCGGCCTGGCCGTCGAGGCTCTGACGCTGGCGTCGGACCTCTGGATGCGCGACTGGGTGCACGCCCCCGACGCCGCCCAGGCGAGAAAGAACCTCAACCAGCTGCGACAGGTGCTGCTGGCGGCGAGCTGAGAAGTCGGCCTCGTGTCAGCGCTGAAGCGGCCGGGAGTGCGCCCACGAACTGGCCAGCCTGAGACTCGCCACTCGAGGTCAGAGGCGACGACGGTGTGGGCGTCGGTAGTTTGGTGGGCGTGACCGCCACTCTCGACGAGATGACCGGACTCCTCGACGCCACCGCACCGGGCCTCGCGCCGGCCGACATCGCCTTCGTGTTCGGCTCCACGCTGCCCGGGCCGGTGCCGCCCGCCGCCCGCCTGCTGCGGCAACAGCTCGCGCCCTGCGTGGTGCTCACCGGCGGGCCGAACCGGAGGATCCCCGACCACGTCGAGAGCGAGGTCCACGCCCGGCTGCTGTACGAAGCCGGCGTGCGCCCGGAGCAGCTCCTGATCGAGCGGCGGTCCACCACTACGGTCGGCAACGTCGCCGACGCCCGGCCGTTGATCGAGGCTCGCTTCGGCGAGGTGCGTACCGTCATCGCCGTCGTCAAGTGGTGGCACCGCCGGGCGTTGCACGTCCTGGCCGCCGGCATGCCCAGCGTCGAACGGATCTACGCCGTCACCTGGGATCCGCCGGCCCGCGCCACCGGTGCGCCCTACACGCGGCACACGTGGGCGGACAGCGCGGACCGCGAACGCCTCGAGGGTGAGTACCGCTACTTCCGGGGTTTCCTCGACCGGGACGAACTGCCCGCCCTCGTGCGGGACGGCGCCGGGTGGGTCCGCTCGGCCGATTCCTGACGAGCGAACTCCCGTTCCCACGGGACAGCGAAGGCGGTCCGCTCTTCTCGCACGGGACAGCTGCGGTGGTCCGCTCTTCTCGCACGGGACAGCGACGGTGGTCCGCTCAACCTCCGGGCACGCCGACGGCGGCACGCTGTTCCTCGACGAGGTCGGTGAGCTGCCGGAGACGTCGTAGGAGCTCGGCGAGCTGCCGGGAACGTCGCAGGCGGAACCGCGACCACACCGGCGCTCCGGCGACCACCGGGGAGGCGGACCCTGCGGGCCTTCAGCGCGAGGACCGGCGACGACGAGTGCCGGACCGCGCCCGCCAGTACCCGTCGAGGGGTTGCCGAAGGCCGCTACCGGAGCAGCGGCCCGTCCCCCAGCACCCGCGACGTGCCGAGCGGGTCAGCTGACCTTGAAGTTGGCCGGGGCGCTCGTCTTCGTGCCGAGGCGCCCGAACACCTGGTAGGAGCCCTGCTCGACGAGCGTGCGCCCGTCCTTGCACGTGGCCGCGCTCGACGTCGTCGTGTTCCAGTCGGTGAAGAACTCCTGGCCGTCGGAGTTCGGCGCGAGGGAGACGACGTTGGTGCCGTGCAGGGCGGAGCAGTCGTCGGAGGACCAGATCCGCTTGTCGCCCTGCTTGATCTGGGCTTCCTGGGCGTCGGCGCCGAGGTCACGGGTACACGTGCGGGCCGAAATATTTTTGATCTTGATGAAGATGCGGAGGAACGCGGCGCTCGGCACGGGGTCGCGGTCGGTCCGGACGGTCACCGAGATCTCGTCGTCGGTGCACGGCGTCACCGCGCCCTGGCCGGGAGCCGGCGACGGGGTGCCGGACGCGCCCGGGGCCGCGGGGCTACCACCGGGGTTCTCGGCGGGCGTCGTGCCATCGGGCTTGGGGGTCGACGCGGTGGGCTTCACGGCGTCGTTCTTCCCGGGGGAAGACGGGTCCGAGCAGGCGTAGACGACGCCCAGCAGCAGGACAAGCAGAATCGCTCCGAGCACGATGGCTCGACGCCGCCAGTAGACGGCGGGCGGTAGGGGTCCGACCGTCGATCGCATAATTCCGTCACAGTATCCGAGTCCGCGCACGAATGCGGAATCGGCTCGCCCGGGGCAAAAACGCGGCGGGGGGCCGTGCCATCATCGGGGAGATGACTCCGCTCGCGGCACAGGCCCTCACCTGGTACGACGAACACGCCCGTGATCTGCCCTGGCGTGCCCCCGACACGACCCCCTGGGGCATCCTCGTCAGCGAGGTCATGCTCCAGCAGACGCCTGTCGTCCGGGTGCTCCCCGCGTGGCTCAACTGGCTCGCCAAGTGGCCCACCCCGGCGCACCTGGCCGCCGACACCCCCGCCGAGGCGATCCGCGCGTGGAACCGGCTCGGCTACCCGCGCCGCGCCCTCCGGCTGCACGCCTGCGCGACCGCCCTGGTCGAACGGCACGACGGCGCGGTGCCGACCGGCGTGGCGGAACTGCTCGCCCTGCCCGGGATCGGGGCGTACACGGCCCGGGCGGTGGCCGCCTTCGCCTTCGGGCAGCGCGAACCCGTGGTGGACGTCAACGTGCGGCGCTTCGTCGCCCGGGCCGTCACCGGGCTCGCCGACGGCGGGGCGGCGACCACCCCCGCCGACTTCGCGCTCGTCGAAACGCTGCTGCCGGCGGAGAACGCGCCCCGGGTGTCCGCCGCGTTCATGGAACTCGGGGCGCTCGTGTGCGTGGCCCGGTCGCCCCGGTGCGGGGACTGCCCCGTCGTGGCGACCTGCGCGTGGCGGCTCGCCGGGCAGCCGCCCGCCGAAGGTCCAGGACGCAGGCCTCAGGGGTACGCGGGGACCGACCGGCAGGTCCGGGGTCTCATGATGGCCCTGCTGCGCGACGCCCGGGATCCGGTGCCGTTGCGCACGTTGGACGCGGTGTGGCCGGACGAGACGCAGCGGCGGCGGGCGTTGGCCGGACTGGTCGAGGACGGGCTTGCCCACGAGGTCCACGAGGGGCTGTTCTCGCTCCCCGTCTGACAGCCGTCCCCTACACCACGACACGCCGAGTCGCCTGGCGTTTACCAAATCCCGACCTAAGATGGCGCGATGCGCCCTCCCCGTCCCCGACGACGCCTGCTCTCGGCTCTGCTCGTACTCCCCGTTCTCGCGCTCGTGGCCGGTTGCGGCCCCAAGGCGACGCAGTGGTCCGCCCCGTCGTCGCCCTCCGCGAGTCCCGGTCGGGGACAGGCCGCCAGCCCCACCCCCACGGCCTCCCCGAACCCGTTCGACGGGAAGACGCCCCGGTTCGATCCCGCGCCGCCGCCGGAGCCGATCAACCTCGCCGGGGGGCCGACCGCGCCGCTGCTGTCCAGCATTCCGACCACCCAGAAGGTCGCCTTCCTCACCATCGACGACGGCTGGGTGAAGAAGCCGGAGGCGATCGCGCTGCTGAAGGCCTCGGGCATACCGGTGTCGCTGTTCCTGCTCAGCCCGGCCGCCAAGGAGAATCCGGCGTTCTTCAAGGAACTGGTCGCCAACGGGGCCACGATCCAGGCGCACACGGTCAACCACCTGTCCATGCCGACGCTGTCGTACGAGCGGCAGAAGCAGGAGATCTGCGGCAGCGCGGACGAACTCGGGAAACTTTTCGGGACCCGGCCGACGCTGTTCCGGCCGCCATTCGGTGAGTACAACCAGAACACGTTGCGGGCCGCGCACGACTGCGGCATGAAGGCCGTCCTGTACTGGAAGCAGACGGTCGACAAGGGGAAGGTCCGCTATCAGGGCGAGTGGGGGAAGATGCAACCCGGCGACATCGTGCTGATGCATTTCCGCGAGGCGTACGTGGACGACTTCACCGCCGCTTTGAACGCGATGAAGGCCAACGGACTGACGCCGGCACTCCTGGAGAACTACATTCCGTAAAGCTTGCGGCTATAAGGGTGGCGCCCCGGAAGATTTCTTCCGGGGCGCCATCGTTGTTCTGTCTCAGCCGCGAGTTATTCCGAAGTCGGTTCGGCGGAGCCGAGTTCGACGGGAACGGCGTCGGGAACCTGCGCGGGCTTTTCGACGCCCTTGAAGGTCAGCTTCGACTGGTCGATGTTCTCGGGGTCGCCCTCGCAGTCGATGAGAACGATCTGGCCGGGCTTCAGCTCGTTGTAGAGCACCCGCTCCGACAGGTTGTCCTCGATCTCCCGCTGAATGGTGCGACGCAGCGGACGCGCGCCGAGGACCGGGTCGTAGCCCTTCTTCGACAGGTACTTCTTCGCGTTGTCGGTGAGCTCCAGGCCCATGTCCTTGTTCTTGAGCTGGTTCTCGATCCGCATCGTCATGATGTCGACGATCTCGAGGATGTTCGGCTCGCTCAGCTGGTGGAAGACGATGGTGTCGTCGATCCGGTTGAGGAACTCGGGCCGGAAGTGCTGCTTGAGCTCGTCGTTGACCTTCGTCTTCATCCGGTCGTAGCTCGCGTCGGTGTCCTCGGACTGCTGGAAGCCCAGGGACACGGCCTTCGCCACGTCGCGGGTGCCCAGGTTCGTGGTCAGGATGATCACCGTGTTCTTGAAGTCCACGATGCGGCCCTGGCCGTCCGTGAGGCGACCGTCCTCCAAGATCTGGAGCAGCGTGTTGAAGACGTCCGGGTGGGCCTTCTCGATCTCGTCGAACAGCACGACCGAGAACGGCTTGCGCCGCACCTTCTCCGTGAGCTGGCCGCCCTCGTCGTAGCCGACGTACCCGGGAGGGGCACCGACGAGCCGGGAGACCGTGTAGCGGTCGTGGAACTCGGACATGTCGAGCTGGATCAGCGCGTCCTCGGAGCCGAACAGGAACTCCGCCAGCGCCTTGGACAGCTCGGACTTACCGACACCGGACGGACCGGCGAAGATGAACGAGCCGGCCGGGCGCTTCGGGTCCTTGAGACCGGCCCGGGTCCGCCGGATGGCCTTCGACACGGCCTTGACCGCGTCGATCTGGCCGACGATCCGCTTGTGCAGCTCGTCCTCCATGCGGAGCAGCCGGGAGGTCTCCTCCTCGGTGAGCTTGTAGACCGGGATGCCCGTCCAGTTGGCCAGGACCTCGGCGATCTGCTCGTCGTCGACCTCGCTGACGATGTCGAGGTCGCCGGCCTTCCACTCCTTCTCCCGCTGCGCCTTCTGGCCGAGCAGGGTCTTCTCCTTGTCACGCAGCTGGGCCGCGCGCTCGAAGTCCTGCGCGTCGATCGCCGACTCCTTGTCCTTGCGGACCTGGGCGATCTTGTCGTCGAAGTCACGGAGGTCCGGCGGTGCGGTCATCCGGCGGATCCGCATCCGGGCGCCGGCCTCGTCGATCAGGTCGATCGCCTTGTCCGGCAGGAAGCGGTCGGAGATGTACCGGTCCGCCAGGGTCGCCGCCGCCACGAGGGCCGCGTCGGTGATGGAGATGCGGTGGTGGGCCTCGTACCGGTCGCGGAGGCCCTTGAGGATCTCGATGGTGTGCGCCAGCGACGGCTCGGCGACCTGGATGGGCTGGAACCGGCGCTCGAGCGCGGCGTCCTTCTCCAGATGCTTGCGGTACTCGTCGAGGGTGGTGGCGCCGATCGTCTGGAGCTCACCCCGGGCCAGCATCGGCTTGAGGATGGAGGCGGCGTCGATCGCGCCCTCGGCGGCACCCGCACCGACCAGGGTGTGGATCTCGTCGATGAACAGGATGATGTCGCCGCGGGTGCGGATCTCCTTGAGGACCTTCTTCAGGCGCTCCTCGAAGTCACCCCGGTACCTCGAGCCGGCGACCAGGGCGCCCAGGTCGAGGGTGTAGAGCTGCTTGTCCTTGAGCGTCTCGGGGACCTCGCCCTTGACGATCTTCTGCGCCAGGCCCTCGACGGCGGCGGTCTTACCGACGCCGGGCTCGCCGATCAGGACCGGGTTGTTCTTGGTCCGCCGGGACAGGACCTGCATGACCCGCTCGATTTCCTTCTCCCGGCCGATGACCGGGTCGAGCTTGCCCTCGCGGGCGGCCTGGGTCAGGTTCCGGCCGAACTGGTCGAGGACCAGGGAGGTGGACGGGGCGGCCTCGGTCGTGGTGCCGGCGGCGGCCGGCTCCTTGCCCTGGTAGCCGGAGAGCAGCTGGATGACCTGCTGGCGGACCCGGTTGAGGTCGGCACCCAGCTTGACCAGGACCTGGGCGGCGACGCCCTCGCCCTCACGGATCAGACCGAGCAGGATGTGCTCGGTGCCGATGTAGTTGTGCCCGAGCTGCAAAGCCTCGCGCAGTGACAGCTCGAGGACCTTCTTGGCCCTCGGGGTGAACGGGATGTGCCCGCTCGGCGCCTGCTGCCCCTGCCCGATGATCTCCTCAACCTGCTGGCGAACGCCCTCAAGCGAGATCCCGAGGCTCTCCAGCGCCTTGGCTGCAACGCCCTCACCCTCGTGGATGAGACCGAGCAGGATGTGCTCGGTGCCAATGTAGTTGTGGTTGAGCATCCGGGCTTCTTCTTGAGCCAGGACGACAACCCGCCGCGCGCGGTCAGTGAACCTCTCGAACATTCCCGTGCTCCTCACGTGCGCGGTGGCACCGTGTGGGTCCCCGAACACCTCTTGGTATCCGTGCCCTTACTCTATCGCCCGCCCCTGACTGTTCAGGGGTAGCGCTGGCCGGGTCGGGGCACTCCCCCCGACACGACCGTCACGTTTGCCCTAACCAACGGCCTTCTTGACCTGTTCCCGCAGCTTGAGCGCTACGCCAAGAGCGAAATACGGCCCGGAGACGCAGCCGGCCCGACCCCGGGTACCAGGGGTCGGGCCAGGCGGTAACGCGAAGATCAGCGGCCGGCCTGCGCGTTGTACAGGTCGACGATGTCCTGGGAGATACGCCCACGACTGGAGACCTTGTGGCCGTTACGCACGGCCCAGTCACGAATGGCCTTGTTCTGCTCACGGTCATTCGCACCACTGGTCCGGGCACCAGTGGTGACCTGCCGGGTGGCAGGACGGCCGGCGCCGGCGCGCTGCCGACGACCAGCGGTGATGTACTTCGCCAAGGACTCGCGAAGCACCTTTGCGTTTTCACTGGACAAGTCGATGATGTAGCTGGCCCCATCAAGGCCGAAGCTCACCGTCTCGTCGGCTGGACCCGAGTCGAGGTCATCGACGAGGACCACGTGCACCTTCTGTGCCACGGTTTTCCCCTTCTTTCCCAACAAATTAAAAGAAAGATAGCCCACGGTACGGGAAAAGAAAAGCCGTCGGCACTATTCCTTTACTCTGGCTTAACCATGGGGAAGAGGATGGTCTCCCGGATGCCGAGACCGGTCAGAGCCATCAGCAGTCTGTCAATACCCATCCCCATACCACCCATGGGTGGCATTCCATACTCCATGGCCCGGAGAAAGTCCTCGTCGAGTTGCATGGCCTCGTCGTCTCCCTTGGCTCCGAGGAGCGCCTGGGCGACCAGTCTTTCGCGCTGGACTACGGGGTCCACGAGCTCCGAATACGCTGTCCCCAATTCGAACCCTTGTACGTACAAATCCCACTTCTCCGTGAGGCCCGGCTCGGTGCGGTGCGCACGGGTGAGGGGGCTGGTCTCCTCCGGGTAATCGCGCACGAAAGTCGGCGCGATGAGGCCCGGGACGACCAACTCCTCGAAGAGCTCCTCGGCCAGCTTTCCGGGGCCCCACTTGGGATCCACGGCCAGGTCGTGGGCTTCGGCGAACTTCACCAACTCCGGATAGGGAGTGCTGATCGTGACCTCGGTGCCCAGCGCCTCGGATAGCGAGCCGAAAAGCGTGATTTCCCGCCAATCCCCGCCGAGATCGTGTTCGGTACCGTCATGATGTGTCACGACGTGACTACCGAATACGGAGTACGCGGCGTTCTGGACGAATTCCCTGGTCAGCTCTGCCATGGTGTTGTAATCGCCGTATGCCTCGTAGGCTTCCAGCATCGCAAACTCAGGTGAATGAGTGGAGTCCGAGCCTTCATTACGGAAGTTTCTGTTGATCTCGAAGACCCGGTCGATTCCGCCGACCACACAACGCTTGAGGTACAGCTCAGGTGCGATCCGTAGATAAAGGTCAATGTCCAGCGCGTTCGAGTGGGTCTTGAACGGCCGCGCCGTCGCCCCGCCGTGCATCTGCTGGAGCATCGGCGTCTCGACCTCGACGAAGTCGCGCCCCTGGAGGAACTCCCGGAGCGACCGGACCACGCCGGAGCGGACCCGGACGACCTCACGGGCCTGCGGACGGACGATCAGGTCGACGTACCGCTGTCGGATCCGCGTCTCTTCGCCCATCGGCTTGTGCGCGACCGGCAGCGGGCGGAGCGACTTCGCCGTGATTACGAACCGCTCGACCATGATCGACAACTCGCCGCGCCGGCTCGTCGCGACATCGCCCTCGACGCCGACCAGGTCGCCGAGGTCCACCATGCGCTTCCACTGCTCGAGCGCGTCCGCGCCGACCTTGTCCAGGGACAACATCGCCTGCAGCTCGGTGCCGTCGCCGTCGCGGAGCGTCGCGAAGCACAGCTTGCCGGTGTTCCGCACGAAGATCACCCGGCCCGTGACCGAGGCCCGCTCGCCGGCCGCCGTGTCGGGCGGCAGGTCGGGATAGAGCGCCTTCAACTTGGCCAGGGTCGTGGTCCGTGGGAAACTCACCGGATACGGCTCGATACCGTCAGCGAGCAGCTTGGCTCGCTTCTCATGACGAATCCGCAACTGCTCCGGCAGGTCATCGTTGTCTGGCTGTTGGACGGGCTTGGTCACGGCAACACCTTTCTTGTATGCAACAAAGGGTATAGGTTCGCCTCCGATGGACGCCTTCGACTTGTCACGCCAGGCCAGATCCTTCGGGCCGGTGGCAGATCTCTATGACCGGATCCGCCCCTCCTACCCGGCCGAGGCCGCGGCCTGGCTACTCGGCCCGACACCGTTGAAGGTCGTGGACCTCGGCGCGGGTACCGGCATCTTCAGCCGCGTGCTGGCCAACGCAGGTCACGAGGTCATCGCCGTCGAACCGGACGCCGCGATGCGCTCGCGGATCGGGGCCGGGATCAACGCCCTCGACGGCAGCGCCGAACGCATCCCCTTACCGGACGCCTCTGTGGACGCGGTGGTCGCGGCGCAGGCGTACCACTGGTTCCGCCACGACGAGGCGCATCCCGAGATCGCCCGGGTCCTCCGAAGTGGAGGAATCTTCGGTCCGATCTGGAACATCCGCGACGAGTCCGTGGACTGGGTCGCGACCATCTCGAAGATCGCCGAATCCGAGGCGCAGCGGGTGTTCCACGCGCCGCAGCCGGGCTTCGGCCAGCACTTCCACGAGGCCGAGCGGGCCACGTTCCGGCACTCCGTGCACCACACCACCGACACCCTGGTCACCCTGACCCGCAGCCGGTCGTACTACCTGACCGCGACCCCCGAGCGGCAGGCCGAGGTGGAGGCCGAGCTCCGCGACCTGACGACCGGGCTCGAGGAGCCGTTCGAGCTGCCGTACATCACGGTGGCGTTGAGGACCCGCCGGCTGCCGCGCTAGGGCCGGCCGCGCTAGCGGTTCGTGCGTTCCCAGACCATCCGGAGCCCGATCAGGGTCAACGAGGGCTCGTGGTGGGTGACCGTCTCGCACTCCTCGATCACCACGGGCGCGAGTCCGCCGGTGGCGATCACGGCGGTGACGGAGCCGCCCAGTTCGGCCACCATCCGACTGATCATGCCGTCGACCTGTGCGGCGAACCCGTACACCAGGCCGGACTGCAGGCACTCGACCGTGTTCTTGCCGATCACCGAGCGGGGGCGGACCGGCTCCACCTTGCGGAGCTGGGCGGCCCGCGCGGCGAGGGCGTCGATCGAGATCTCGATGCCGGGGGCGAAGGCGCCCCCCATGAACTCGCCCTTCGGTCCGACCACGTCGAAGTTCGTCGCCGTGCCGAAGTCGACCACGATCGAGGGGCCGCCGTACAGCTGGTACGCGGCCAGCGTGTTGACCACCCGGTCGGAGCCGACCTCCTTCGGGTTGTCGATGGACAACGGCACCCCGGTGCGCACCCCGGGCTCGACGACGACCGCCGGTACCCCGCCGAAGTGCCGGTCGAGCATCCAGCGGAGTTCGCGCAGGGCCTGGGGCACCGAGGAGCAGGCGACCACGCCGGTGACCTGGACCGAGTCGGCGGCGAGCAGGCCCCGGTAGACCAGGGCCAGCTCGTCGGCGGTGGACCGCGAGTCCGTCTTGATCCGCCAGGAGTGCACCAGCCGGTCACCGTCGAACGTGGCGAGGACCGTGTTGGTGTTCCCCACATCGATGGCGAGCAGCATGGTGTTTACCTCCGCAGATCGAGTGCGATGTCCATGATGGGCGAGGAGTGGGTGAGCGCCCCGACCGACAGGTAGTCCACGCCGGTCTCGGCGTACGGGCGCACTCTATCGAGCGTGAGGTTGCCGGTGGCCTCCAACTCGGCCCGACCGCCCACCGCGTCGACCACCTCGCGGATCCGCTCCGGGGTCATGTTGTCCAGCAGCAGGAACGTGGCGCCCGCGTCGACGGCCTCCACGGCCTCGGCGAGCGTGGTGACCTCCACCTGTACCGACACGTCGGGGAACTGTTCGCGCACCCGTCGGTACGCCTCGGTGACCGAGCCGGCGGCCAGCTTGTGGTTGTCCTTGATCATGGCCACGTCGTACAGGCCCATGCGCTTGTTCGAGCCGCCGCCGACCCGGACCGCGTACTTCTCCAGGGCGCGCAGGCCCGGGGTGGTCTTGCGGGTGTCGAGCACCACGCACTTCGTACCGAGCAGGGCGTCCGCCCAGGCCCGGGTGTGGGTGGCCACCCCGGACATCCGGCAGAGCAGGTTCAGCGCGGTCCGCTCGGCGGTCAGCAGGGCGCGGGTCGGGCCGGTGAGGGTGGCGAGCACCGTGCCCGCCGGTACCCGGTCACCCTCGGCGACGTGCAGCTCGACCTCGACGGGGCCGACCGCCTGGAACACCGCGACGGCCACCTCCAGCCCGGCGACGACGCCGTCGGCCCGGGCGACCAGCTCGGCCACGTCGGTCTGGTCGGCGGGGATCGTGGCGGCGGTGGTCACGTCGAGCCCCGCGGGCCCCAGGTCCTCCGCAAGCGCGGTCGCGATCACGCGGTCGATGTCAGCCCTCACAACAACGCCTCCCGTTGGTATTCCGCGGCACCCTCGGCGGCGCCGCTCACAGTGCTTCCCACGTCGAGGAGTTCAACCCCAACAACACATGTCCGAGGTACTCGGGCCGGGCGTCCGGGAAGTCCTCGCGCCAGTGGCAGCCCCGGGTCTCCTTGCGTTCCGTCGCGGCGCGCAGCAGACCGGAGGCGACGGTGAGCAGGTTCGTCGCCTCCCAGGTCACGTTACGCGGCCGGCCGGCCCGCCCGGCCAGTTCCTGGACCGTCGCACTGGCGCTGGCCAGCGACTCCTCGCTGCGCAGGACGCCCGCGTGCCGGGTCATCGCGCGCTGGAGCTCGCCCTTGACGTTCTCGTCGACGACCTTCTCCTCGGTCCCCCCGAAGACCGGGTCGGACTGCGGGGGCAGGTCGGCCGCGATGTCGGCCGCGATCCGCTTGGCGAACACCAGGCCCTCGAGCAGGGAGTTGGAGGCCAGCCGGTTCGCGCCGTGCACCCCGGTGCAGGCGACCTCGCCGCAGGCGTACAGGCCGGGGATGCTGGTGCGGCCGTGCAGGTCGGTGCGCACGCCGCCCGAGGCGTAGTGCGCGGCCGGGGCGACCGGGATCAGCTCGGTGGTGGGCTCGATGCCGGCCTCGCGGCAGTACGCGGTGATCGTCGGGAACCGCTCCGGCAGCCGCTCGACGTGCTTCGCGTCCAGCCAGACGTGGTCGGTGCCCTCGGCGTGCATCACCCGGGTGATGTTCTTGGCGACGATGTCGCGCGGGGCCAGCTCGTTGAGTTCGTGCCTGCCGACCATGAAGCGGGCGCCCGCGCCGTCCCGCAGGTACGCGCCCGCGCCGCGCAGGGCCTCGCTGACCAGGGGCTGCTGGGCGCGCGAGCCGGGAAGGTACAGGGAAGTGGGGTGGAACTGCACGAACTCCAGGTCCGTGACGGTCGCGCCGGCCCGCAGCGCGACGGCCACCCCGTCGCCCGTGGACACCTCGGGGTTCGTGGTCACACTGAAGATCTGGCCGAGGCCGCCGGTCGCGAGGACCACGGCCCGGGCGAGGATCGCGCCGACCCCGTCCTCGGTGCCCTCGCCGAGGACGTGCAGCGTGATGCCGCACGCCCGGCCCTGGGCGTCCTTCAGCAGGTCCAGGACCAGGGCGTGCTCGACGAGGCGGATCCACGGGTCGCGGCGGACCGCCCGGTGCAGCGCCCGCTGGACCTCGGCCCCGGTCGCGTCGCCCCCGGCGTGCACGATCCGGTCGGCGTGGTGGCCGCCCTCCCGGGTCAGCATCAGCGACCCGTCCGGGTGCCGGTCGAACTGGGCCCCGAACCGGATCAGTTCCTTGACCCGGGCCGGGCCCTCCTCGGTGAGCACCCGCACGGCCGCCGGGTCGCACAGCCCGACCCCGGCGACCTGGGTGTCGAGGGCGTGCGCCTCCGGGGTGTCCAGCGGGTCGAGCACGGCGGCGATCCCGCCCTGCGCCCAACGGGTCGAACCATCGTCGATGTTGACCTTCGTGACCACGGTGACGTGGTGGCCCGCCTCGCGGAGCTGCAGGGCCACGGTCAGTCCGGCGATGCCCGTCCCGACGACCAGGACATCGGTCGTCTCCACCCAGCCGGGCTCGGGGGCCTGCAGTCTGTGCATGCACACAGTGAACGCCACCAGTCGGGCGATGCGCTGACCGGGGTCTCACCCGGCCAGCGGGGGCCGCCCGTCGCCGAGGCCCTTGACACTGGCCGTGAACCTGTGGTGATCAAGAGTGGTCACATAGCACTGGAAGGTACGGTCGCCGGCCAGGTCCGCGTGCGACGCGCCCCAGTAGGAGAGCTCGATCAACTGGGAGTCGTCGTATCGACGCTTGTCCCAGCCCAGGTAGTCCGTGACCACCTTCTCGCAGCCCGCGGTCACCGCGGTGCCGAGGGCGTCCTCGTCGGCCGGAGCGGCATCGGCCGGCATGGCGTAGAGGCCGGCGAACTCGGCGTTGTGGGCGGTGCCGCAGTCCGCCAGGTAGACGAAGTCGTCGGTGGTGGAGTTCGCGCAGCCGATCGTCATCGGGGCGGCCCCGGCGAGGGAGCCGCGCAGGGATGCGCTCCGGGTGACCAGCTTCTTGCCCGCCGAGCTGCCGACCTCCGCCAGGTCGCAGGTGAACCAGCGCCGGCCGCTGCCCTCCTCCAGGTAGTAGGTCATCTCGATCCGCCCGGCGTGGCGCTTCCCGCCCAGGTACTCCTCGGAGCGGGAGGTGCAGATCTCCGTGGTCTCCTTCGTGCCCACCTCCTCGGTCCAGGTGGAGGCGTACACCCCGACGTAGACCGTCTCGATCTCGTGTGGGCTGGAACACTTCACCCGGCCGGCCACGTAGGTGTCGGGGAAGCCGTTCGCGCCGGTCGCGGGCCCGGTGCCGGCGCGCCGGCAGTCCCCCGCCACCGGGGTGGTCCTGCCGCTCGCACCGATGCCGCCACCGCCGAGGAACCCGCTGTTGACCAGCCCACCCAGGGCGGCCAAACCACCGCATACTAGGAGGACACCGGCGACGACGAGGAGGACAACAGTTCTGGGCTTCACGGCGCGGGAGCCTACGGGTCCCCGCACATCCCCGCAGCCCCGTTTCCGGCCCGGAGCACGGCACCGCCGGCCCCCGGGTGCGATACGCCACAAGCCCTCCCCAGCCGCCGAGACCAGGACGCATACTTGCGTCGACCGGTACCCCAACCAGGACTGGATCGCGACATGAACGTAGAACGCCCTGGCCGCCTCCGGGTCGGCATCGTCGGGGCTGGCCGGGTCGGCGCCGTCCTCGGGGCGGCCCTGGAACGCGCCGGTCACCGCGTGGTCGCCGCCTCCGCGGTGTCCTCGGCGTCCCGGGCCCGCGTCGAGCGGCTGCTGCCCTCCGCACAGGTCCTGACCCCCGACGAGGTCGTCGCCGGCGTCGATCTGGCCCTCCTGGCGGTACCCGACGATGTTCTTCCCAAGCTCGTCGAGGCGCTGGAGTTCCCCGCCGGCCAGATCGTCGCGCACACCGCCGGCACCCACGGCCTGGACGTGCTCGCCCCGGCCGCCCGCCGGCACGCGCTCCCGCTCGCCCTGCACCCCGTGATGACGTTCACGAACCGGCCCGAGGACCTCGACCGGCTCGACGGCATCTCCTGGGGGATCACGGCCCCCGAGGAGCTGCGGTTCGTGGCCGAGGCGCTGGTGCTCGAACTGGGCGGGGAGCCGGAGTTCGTCACCGAGGCCGACCGGCCGCTGTACCACGCGGCGCTCGTGCACGGCTCCAACCACCTGGTCACGCTGGTCAACGAGGCGATGGACCTGCTGCGCGGCTCCGGGGTGACGCACCCCGAGCGGATGCTCGGCCCGCTGCTGTCGGCCGCGCTCGACAACACCCTGCGGCTCGGCGACGCGGCGCTGACCGGGCCGGTGGTCCGGGGCGACGCCGGCACGGTGGCCACGCACCTGACGGCCCTGGCCGCGCACGCGCCGGACTCGGTCGCGGCGTATGTGGCCCTGGCCCGCCGGACCGCCGACCGGGCCATCGCGGGTGGGCGGCTCAAGGCCGTCGACGCGGAGGAACTTCTGGGGGTACTGGCGGTGCGGTCGTGACTCTCGTCGTCGCCGACCGGGCGGGGCTCGCCGCCGCCCGGGCCACGTTCACCGGCCGGGTCGGCGTGGTGATGACCATGGGCGCGCTCCACGAGGGGCACGCCTCGCTGCTGCGCGCCGCCCGGGCCGCGAACGACCACGTGCTCGCGACCATCTTCGTGAACCCGTTGCAGTTCGGGCCCTCCGAGGACCTCGACCGCTACCCGCGCACCCTGGACGCGGACCTCGACCTCTGCCGGGCCGAGGGCGTGGACGCGGTCTTCACCCCCACCGTGGACGTGATCTACCCGGTGACCCCGTCGGTGCGGATCGACCCGGGTCCCACCGGCGACATCCTCGACGGCGCGAGCCGCCCCGGCCACTTCTCCGGGATGCTCACCGTCGTGCACAAGCTGCTCCGGCTCACCGCCGCCGACCGCGCGTACTTCGGCGAGAAGGACTACCAGCAGCTCACCCTCATCCGGCAGATGGTCCGCGACCTGGACATGGGCACCGAGATCGTCGGTGTGCCCACGGTGCGCGAGCCCGACGGCCTGGCCCTGTCCAGCCGGAACCGGTTCCTGTCCCCGTCCGAACGGGACCGGGCCCTGTCGCTGTCCCGCGCGCTGCACGCGTGCCCCTCCGGTACCGCCGAGGAGATCCTCGCGGCCGCCGGCAACGAACTCAAGGATGTCGACCTCGACTACCTTGCGCTGACCGACCCGCTCCTGGGTCCGGTCGGCACCGGGCCGGCGCGCCTGCTGGTCGCCGCCCGGGTCGGTACCACCCGCCTGATCGACAACGCGCCCGTGGAGGTGCAGTGATGCTGCGTACGATGCTCAAGTCGAAGATCCACCGCGCGACGGTGACGCAGGCCGACCTGCACTACGTCGGCTCCGTCACCATCGACGAGGATCTGCTCGACGCCGCCGACCTGATCCCCGGCGAGCAGGTCGCGATCGTGGACATCACGAACGGGGCCCGGCTGGAGACGTACGTGATCCCCGGCGAGCGCGGGTCCGGCGTGATCGGGATCAACGGGGCGGCAGCGCACCTCGTACACCCGGATGATCTTGTGATCATCATCTCTTATGGACAGATGGACGAGTCCGAGGCCAAGTCCTATCTCCCGCGCGTCGTGCACGTCAACGAGCGCAACGAGGTCATCGAGCTGGGCACCGATCCGACCGTCGCGAATCCGGGCGTGCGCCTGGTGTGAGGCCGGGCCTGCCGGCCCGTTCTGTGTGACCGTTCGGCCGAATGGCCGCCGCCGGGAACTTCCGTAGGCTGCCCCGTCATGGGGTATTCACGGGGTTCATTCCTGGGGGCGGCCCTCGCCGTCGCCTCCCTCACCCTCAGCGGCTGCGCGCTCCTGCCGGGCGGCGCGGAGAAGAAGGACCCGCTCGCGGCCGGCGACAAGGTCGGCGAGTGCTGGAACTCCACCAGCGCGCCCGCCCAGAACGGCTTCCCGCAGTCCACCCTCGGGCGCAAACTCGTCGACTGCTCGGCCTCGCACGAGTTCGAGACGTTCTTCGTCGGAGAGACCGACGGGACGGCCGGCCGGGACACGATGCTGACCACGGGGTACGACCGGTGCGAGCGGGAGGCGGAGGCCTACCTCGGCGCGCACCGGCAGACCGGGCGGCTCGAGGTCGAGATGTACACCGAGGACAAGACGGCGAACGGCACCATGAAGCGCTGGCTGACCTGCGTACTCGCCGAGTCCCGCAGCTATCTGGTCCGCACGTTCGTCCCGCGTACCGGCCTGCTCAAGGGTGTTCTCGCCCAGCCCGGCCCGCTGCTCTTCGGCTGCGTCGAACCCCGCTACGAGGGCTCGAACGTGCAGGACGTCGACTACCTGCCCAACTGCGACGGGCCGCACGGCGGGGAGTTCGCCGGGCTGGCGAAGCTCGACCCGGGCGCGCTGCCGACGTCGGCCACCGAGTTGCAGACCGCCGCGGTGAGCGCGTGCGAGAAGACCGCGATGGAGTACCTCGGCTGGCCCAGCACGAAGACGTCGAAGGACGTGACCGTGCTGTGGCTGGGGCCGCAGATGGACGGGGTCAAGCACGGGTTACTGACGTTGCGGTGCCTGGTCGTGCCGACCGGGGGGCGGCACTTCACCGGGCTGGTGCAGGGGATCGGGGAGCAGGCCCTGCCCCTGGCCTGAGGGCCGCTGACTCGGCCGGCCGACCCATGCGGCACCCGGCCCCCGGCGCGGCCATCCCGACCCATGGCGAAGGCCCGGTCCCACCCCCACGGGGAACCGGGCCTCCGTCACCTCACAGGCCGAGTCACTCCGTCGCGAGCGACTCCACCACCGGCCGGCCCACGGCCCGCCGGGCGGGGAACACCGAGGCGGCCAGGGCCGCCGCGGCCGCGACGCCGAGGATGATCGACAGCTTCCCCCAGGGCACCGTGACCGCGAAGTCACCACCCAGACTGTTGATCATGTTCATGGCCCCGGCGCTCACCGCTGTCCCCAGGGCCACGCCGAGCAGCGCGCCCACCAGGGCCATCAGGATCGCCTCCACGGCGAGCATGCCGCGCAGCTTGCCCCGGGTCAGGCCGACGGCGCGCAGGACGCCGTTCTCCCGGGTCCGTTCCACCACCGACAGGGTCAGGGTGTTCGCGACCCCGATCAGCGAGATCACCACGGCCAGGCCGAGCATCGCCGTGACGAACGCGAGCATGGTGTCGACGGTGGACGTGAGCTCCGCCTTGTACGCGGCCCGGTCCATCACCTCCACGGTCGGGTAGTCCTCGAGCACCGTGTACGCGGCGTCCATGGCCTTGGCCGTGGTGAACCCGGCGGCCGTGGAGGCCTCCAGACCATACGGCCGGTACTCCGGGTACAGCGCCGTGAAGTCGGAGTCCATGATCGAGATCTGCTTGGTGGTGTTCGGCTTCTTGTCCACGTCGCCCTGCTTGACGACGCTGGTGACCTGGAACGACCTGCCCTTGACGGTGACCTTGTCGCCGACCTTCAGCCCGGTGGGCACCGTCGCGACGGCCTTGCCCTCCGTCAGCTTCGCCGGGTCCCCGTCGACGGCCTTCTCGCCGTCGTTCAGCGCGTACAGCGGCTGGGTGGACCGGATCCGCAGGTTCGAGGCCTCGTCGACGGCCTGCCGGGGCTCCGAGACGGTACCCAGCTCGGGCAGCTTGCGCAGCTTGTCGACCAGCTCCTGGGAGATCTGCCCGGAGCCGGACCGGAACATGAAGTCCGCGCCGATCTTCCGGTCGATCTGGGCGCCGATCCCCGCCTTGACGCTCTCGCCACCCACCTGGAACGCGGACACCAGGCCGATCCCGATCACCAGCGCCACCGAGGTGGCCGCGATCCGGCGCGGGTTGCGCACCGCGTTGGAGATCGCCAGCGTGGCGGTCGCGCCGAACAGCTTCCGCAGCGGCCAGCCGAGCACCCGGACCAGGAACGGCACCAGAACCGGGCCGAACATCACGATCCCCGTGAAGCTGAGTACGCCGCCCGCGCCGACGAACAGGAAACTGCCGAGCATCCCCGCGCCGAACAGGCAGGCCACGCCAGCCGCGAGGGCGGCCGCGCCGAGTACCAGTCTGATCTTGCCGACCTTACGGGCGGTCTCCACCGCGGAATCCGACAGCGCCGCGACCGGCGGCACCCGGGTGCCCCGCCACGCGGGAACCAGGGCCGAGAAGACCGTGATGCCCGTGCCGATCACCAGGGAGATCACGATGGTCTTCCAGGTGAGGACGAGGCCGCCCTCCATCGGGAAGTCGAGCCTTCTCAGTACCGTCTGCATGCCCGCCGCGATGCCCAGGCCGGCCACGATGCCCGCAATCGAGGCGACGAAGCCCACCACCGCCGATTCGAGCACCACGGACCGGAACGCCTGTCCCCGGGTGGCACCGACGAGCCGGAGCAGCGCGGTCTGCCGGGCACGCTGCGCGAGCACGATCGTGAAGGTGTTGGCGATCACGAAGGCCGCGACGAATGCCGAGATCGCGCCGAACGTGAGCAGCACAATGTTGAACTGCTCGACGTTCTGCACGATCTGTGCTAAACCCGCGTCGAGCAGTTCCTGGCGGGTCTTCACGTCCCCCGTCGGGCCGACCGCCTGCTTCACCTCCTTGGCCAGGGCCTCGTTGGCGACACCCGGCTTCGCCGCGATGATCATTCCGGTGTACTTCTTCAGGCCGCTCATCGCCAGCGCGTCGTCCGGGGTGACCCCGAGGAACGCCCCGCCGTAGTCGAGCGCGGTGCCCGAGACGTCCACGACGCCGACCAGCGTCATCTTCCGGCCCACGCCGTTCTCACCGGCGGCCGTCACGGTGTCGCCGAGCTTGAAGCCCTGCTTCTCGAACGTGTGCTGGTCGATGGTGAGTTCGCCGGTCTTCTCCGACAGGTGCCCGGCCGTCACGGTGTAGGACTGGAGGTCCTTGCTGGTCGGGACGCTGGTGAAGATCGGATAACCCCGGACGGGCTTTCCGTTGGTACCGGTCAGGCCGCCCGTGGTCCGCACCACACCCTCGGCGACGGCGACCCCGGACAGCCCGCGCACCTTGTCGAGGGTGGCCTGGTCGAAGCCCGGCGGGTCGGCCTTACCGGCGTCGGGATTGGTGGCGGAGGTCCGGTAGGCGGTCTCGGACAGCTCCACGCCGACGCTGGTCTTCTGGTCGAGCTTGCCGACCTTGTCGTACGAGGCCTGCTTGAGGCCGTCGGTGAACACGAACGTACCGGCGATGAACGCCACGCCCAGCACGATGGCGAGGGAGGACAGGATCAGCCGGACCGAGTTCGCGCGCAGCGACTTGAGGGTGAGCTTGAACATCAGCGCGCGCCCGCCTTGTCGAGGTTGCCCATGACGTCGAGGATGCGCTCGGGCGTCGGCCCGTACAGCTCCGAGACCAGCCGGCCGTCGGCCAGGAAGACCACCCGGTCGGCGGCGGACGCGGCCATCGGGTCGTGGGTGACCATGATGACCGTCTGGCCCAGGGTGTCCACGGCCTCGCGGAGCAGCCGGAGCACCTCGGCCCCGGACCGGGAGTCCAGGTTGCCGGTCGGCTCGTCGGCGAAGATGACCAGCGGCTTCGTGATCAGCGCCCGGGCCACGGCCACCCGCTGCTGCTGGCCGCCGGACAGCTCGCTCGGCCGGTGGCCCAGCCGGTCGGCGATCCCGACGGCCGCGACGACCTGGGAGAACCACTTCGCGTCGGCCTTGCCGCCCGCGATGGAGATCGGCAGCATGATGTTCTCCGCGGCGGTCAGCGCCGGGAGCAGGTTGAACTTCTGGAACACGAAACCGACGTGGTCGCGGCGCAGCAGCGTGAGCTTCTTGTCGTCGAGCCGGGTGACGTCGGCGTCGCCGATCCGCACCGTGCCCGCGCTCGGCCGGTCGAGGCCCGCGAGGCAGTGCATCAGCGTCGACTTGCCGGAACCGGACGGCCCCATGATCGCGGTGAACTGGCCCGCGCCGAACTCGAGGGTCACGGCGTCCAGCGCGACGACGGCGGCCTCGCCCACTCCGTACTGCTTGCTCAGGCCGATGGCGGCCACGGCTGCTGCGTTGTTGGTCATGCGCCAAACGCTAGGCGCGCGCCGGGCGGTGTGCGTCCACCCGTGAACGGGACCTCGGGTCCACCGCCGGTCGCGCCCTAGGGGCAGATCCCTACGACCTGAGGATTACTAGCGGGTCGGCTTCACCAGGCCGGACTCGTAGGCCAGGATGACGGCCTGCACCCGGTCGCGCAGCTCCAGCTTCGTGAGGATCCGGCCGATGTGCGTCTTGACGGTGGCCTCCGCCACGAACAGCCGCTCCGCGATCTCCTGGTTCGACAGGCCCTGGGCCACCAGCAGCAGCACCTCGTGCTCCCGGTCCGTCAGGAGCTTCACCTTCGAGTCGTCCGAGCCGCTCTGCGGGCCGAGCTGGCCGGCGAACCGGTCGAGCAGCTTGCGGGTCACCCTCGGCGCGACCACGGCGTCCCCGCCGGCCACCACCCGGATCGCGGCGAGCAGGTCCTCGGGCGGCACGCTCTTGAGCAGGAAACCGCTGGCCCCGGCCCGCAGCGCCGCGAACGCGTCCTCGTCCGTGTCGAAGGTGGTGAGCACCAGCACCTTCGGGCCGTTCGGGATGGCGGTCAGGCGGGCGGTGGCCGACACGCCGTCGAGCACCGGCATCCGGATGTCCATCACCACGAGGTCGGCCTCGACCGTGGCCAGCTGGCGGAGCGCGTCGGCCCCGTCGCCGGCCTCGCCGACGACCGTCATGTCCGGCTGCGCCTCCAGGACCATCCGGAACCCGGCGCGCACCAGCGACTGGTCGTCCACGAGAAAGACCCTGATCATGTACTCGTCGCTCCGCTCGGTCATGGCCGTAAGGGTAGCGTCGCGATGACCTCGAAGCCGCCGACCAGCCGGGGCTTGGCGATCAGCTCGCCGCCGTACAGCATCGCGCGCTCCCGCATGCCGACCAGGCCGTGGCCGCCGGAGCCCACCGCCCGGGGCACCTGGCCCGCCCCGTCGTCGATGATCGCGATGTTCAGGGTGTGCGGCAGCCACTCGAAGGTCAGGGTGACCCGGGTGCCGGCGCCGGCGTGCTTGAGCGTGTTGGTCAGGGCCTCCTGCACGATCCGGTACGCGGTCAGCTCCAGCGCCTGGGACAGCGGCCGCGGCGTACCCAGATGGGTCATCTCGATCGTCAGGCCGGCGGCCTCGGAGCGCTCGACCAGCGTGCCGACCTGGTTGAGCACCACCACGTTGCGGTCGTCGTCGGGTGCCTCGCGGAGCACCCCGACCAGGCGGCGCATCTCCTCCAGCGACTCCCGGCCGGTGTCGCCGATGGTCAGCATGGCCTCGCGGGCCTTCTCCGGGTTCGCGTCGAGCACGTACCGCGCGCCGTCGGCCTGCACGATCATCACCGCCAGGCTGTGCGCGACGATGTCGTGCAGCTCCCGGGCGATCCGGTTGCGCTCCTCGCCCACCGCGATCCGGGCCAGGTGGGCCTGCTCGCGCTCCAGCGTCTCGGCCCGGTCCTCCAGGCTCACCACGTACAGCCGGCGGTTGCGGGCGTTGAGGCCGGCGAACCACACCCCGACGACGAGGGAGCCCAGCATGATGACCATGCCGCCCTTCTCCTCCCAGCTGCTGCCCATCTGGTCGGCCGCGAGGAACACGCCGAGGACCAGGGCCGCGCCGGCCGCGAAACCCTCCCAGAGCCTCTTCGAGTACTTGACCACGCTGTACCCGGCGACCAGGACCACCGCGTCGTGCGGGAGGACCTGCCAGTTCATCAGGGTCTGGAACAGGGCCAGCAGGGCGACGACCGTGCACGCGACCGTCGCGTACCTACGGCGGAAGAGCAGGACCAGGGACATCGCTACGCCGAGCAGGCCCTGGCGCCAGGAGTACTCCTCGGTGCCCGCACTGGCCGCGCACAGGAAGAGCGCGCTGATCACCACCGCCGCGTCGAACAGTGCGCTGCGCAGCGGGAGGCCGAAATAGGTACGGGGCACGTACCGAGCGTAACGACGGGAGAGGCCTCCGACGGCCGTCGCCAGGCTGATCAGCCCGTCATCCCTGAGGATGACCCTCGTTATGCGGTGGAGGGAGGAAGACGACTAGCCGGGTGCAGGGGAAAGTGGTGGGACTTCGTGGCGCCTCCCTATTTCGAAAAACTGAAACAATCGGTACTGTCTGCAACCATGCCAGCCTCGGACACCCAACAGGGGCGTCTGAGCGGCGGTCTGCCCATGATCCTGTTCTGGATCGGGGTGGGTCTGGCTCCGGTGGCAGCCGCTCTGCTGCTGCTCAGCCAGGGCGGGGGCCCACTTCGAGTCGCCGCCGCTCTCGCCATCCTCTCGATCGTTCTCATCGGGTTGTCCATCACCCTGCGTCGGGACACCGGCGGGGTGACCGCCGAGATGGAGGCGACGCTCGTCGAGGAGCTGGAACTGCTCCGGGAGGACGTCCGCGACGACATCCGGACCGCCGCGAAGGCCACCCACGCCGCGCTGCTCCGCGAGGTGCAGACCCTGCGCGGGGAGGTCGACGCGCTCCGGGGCGGCCGGCCGCAGCCCGGTCCGGTGACCGCGACCGCGTCCGTGCCGGTGCCGCAGTCCTCCGGCCTCGTGCACCACACCGAGACCGTGCAGGTCACCACCCGCCAGACCACGCTCACCGCTGACCACCCGCACGGCCGGGCCACTCCTTATCCCCCCGCCGAAGAAGCGACCCGTCGACCGGAGGCGGAACCCCGCTGGACCGAGGGGCGCGCCGCGCAGCCGGAGGGCACCGAGTACGGCGCCCGGCCCGCGTTGGAGACCAGCCGGATCGAGCCGTCGACCGTGCTCGGCCCGCGCCCCGGGTCCGAGCCGGCCGCCCGCCCCGCCGAGTACGGCCGCCGGGTCGAGGAGGACCGCCCGCGCTGGGAGCCCGAGCCGGCGCCCGTGCGCGCCCGGCCCGCCGAGGAGAACCGTGCCCGGCCCGCCGACGAGGCCCCGGCCCGCGCGTGGCAGCCGCCGAGCCCGCCACCGGCCCGGCCCGAGCCGCGCCGGTACGACGACTCCACCTCTGTTTCGCAGTACGAGCCGCGCCGGGCCGAGGGGGCGCCGCGGTACGAGTCCGGGTTCGACAGCAGCTCCGGGTTCGCGCCGCGCCGCGCCGAGCCGGACCGGTACGACGCCGAGCCGGCCAGGTACGAGCCGGAAACCCGCGAGCCCTCGTGGGCGGACAGCGGTTCCCGCCGGGCGGAGTCCGCGCCGCCCCGCCGCGCCGAGCTGGAGCCCCGCCGGTCCGAACCCGAGCCGCGCCGCGCCGAACCCGAGCCGCGCCGTGCCGAGCCGGACCTTCGCGGGTCCGACATCCGCGCGGAGCTGCGCGGTTCGGAGCCCCGCCGCGCCGAAGCCGAGCCCCGCCGGTCCGAGCCGGAGCCGCGCCGCGCCGAACTCGACGTGCGCCGCCCCGAGCCCGAGCCCGGCCGGTTCGAGATGGACGGCCCGACCCGCAACCGTCGGGCCCGCCGCGCCGAGCCCGACGACGAACCCAGTTTCTCCACCAGCCTGCCCGCCATCCCGCGCGGCAACGACCCGTGGGCGGACCTGCGCTCGCAGGACGCGCCGGGCTCCACCCGCTCGGCCGGCGAGTCCTGGGCCGAGGTGCGCTCCGACGAGCGCGGCGGCGAGGTCCGGATGGGCGAACGGCGCGCGGAGCTGCGCACGGACGAGTACGGCCAGGAGCTGCGGGTCGCCGACCGGTGGGCCTCGATCCGCCAGGAACCGGCCGAACCCGAGCGGGCCACCCGGCAGGGACCGGCCGAGCGGTCGGGCCGCCGGGCCGCCAACCCCGACTGGGACGAGCAGACCCCGGCCTGGCGCGCGCAGGACCCCGGTGGCGACGAGCGCACCGAGTCCGGCTGGAGCCCGCCGCGCGACTACGACGACAGCGGCTACCGCGCCCGGTACACCGAGGAGGAACCCCGCCGGGGCCGCGCCGCCGAACGCGGCTGGCAGCCCCCGCAGGAGGACTACCCGCGCGAGGAACGCTGGCGCTAGCGCGCGTTCCGCTGCCGGTAGGCCGCCGGCACCAGGTCGGTGATCGAGTACCGGCCCAAACTGGACCCCACCAGCATCCCCAACGCGATGGAGATGAACGACCACAGCCCACCGATCGCGTCACTCGCCCCGATCGGCACATCCGTGGCCAGCTCGTTCAGGCTGAGCAGCCCCACCGCCCCCGGCACCAGCAGCCAGAAGGCGGGCAGGAAGAGCACCTGGGCGGGCGGCGCGCCGGGGATCCGCTGGAGCCAGTAGGACACGACGGTCATCACGAGCGCGCCGACGAACCCGCTGAACAGGGCCCCGATCAGCAGCGTGCCGAGGAACTGCGCCACGTAGGCGAGGTAGAGCATGCCCATCAGCCAGAGCAGGGACCTGGCCGGGGCGGAGAAGTACAGGTACACGCCGACGCCGAACACGGCCACCCCGACCCAGGGCGTCCACGGGCCGAGTGGGGGGATCAGGGTCACGTCGGCGTTGTGCGCCCCGGCGAGCTGGGTGCCGGCGGCCACGCCGAAGGTGAGCAGGAGCAGCCGGCTGATGCCGTACACGAGGCGGGTCGAGCCGGAGATCATCGCGCCGGAGGCGAGCTCGACGGTGGCCATGGTCAGGGTCGCGCCGGGCAGGAAGGACACGAGCGGCGGGATGAGTACCCGTAGCGCCGTGTCGCCGAGCAGCGGCGCCGCCACCTGGTACGCGACGGCCGTGACCAGCAGGCTCGCCAGCACGGGCAGCGCCAGGGACAGCGAGCGGCTCCGCCGGGCGACGAGGCCGAGCAGCCCGACCCCGAGGCCGAGTACGGCGTAGGCGACCAGCGCACGCCAGGTCGGTTCGAGGAGCAGTCCGAGGCCGACGGAGAACGCGACGTGCCCGAGCAGCGTGGCGGCGGTGCCGAACCGGGGCGGGGAGGCGAGCAGCGCGTCCAGCCGGGTGCTGCCCTCGGCCGGGGTGATCCGGGCGGTGGACGCGAGCCCGACCAGCTCGTACAGGGCGCTGATCTGGTCGAGGCGCAGTCCGGTGCCGGTGGCCTCGGAGAAGTCGACGGCCTCGTGGTCGCGGATGAACACACCGGTGGGCAGGACGAAGAACCGGACGTCCTCGGCCCCGTACGCGTCGGCGATCTTCTGCAGTCGCTCGGTGGTCTGGTTCACCGGGTCGCCCGCGTCGCACAGGGCCACGCCCAGCTTCCGGAGGAAGGTGAGCAGGCTGGCCGGGTTACTTGTCAATATCGCCCACGACGAAGAACATCGAGCCGAGGATGGCGACGAGGTCCGGGATGAGGCAGCCGGGCAGCAGGGTGGCCAGCGCCTGCACGTTGGAGTACGACGCGGTGCGCAGCTTCATCCGCCACGGCGTCTTCTCGCCCCGCGACACCAGGTAGTACCCGTTGAGGCCGAGCGGGCTCTCCGTCCACGCGTAGGTGTGCCCCTCGGGGGCCTTGACCACCTTGGGCAGCCGGGTGTTGACCGGCCCCTGGATGGTGTCCACCTTGTCGAGGCACTGTTCGGCGAGGTCGAGGGAGACGTAGACCTGGTCGAGCATGCACTCGAACCGGGCGTGGCAGTCGCCGGCCTGCCGGGTCACCACGGGCACGTCCAGCTCGCCGTACGCGAGATAGGGCTCGTCGCGGCGCAGGTCGAAGTCGAGGCCGCTGGCGCGGGCGACCGGCCCGGACGCCCCGTACCCGGCGGCGGCCTCGGCGGTGAGCACCCCGACGCCCTTGGTGCGGGCCATGAAGATCTCGTTGCGCCGGATCAGGACGTCGATGTCCTTCATGCCCTTGCGGACGTCGGCGATGGCCTCGCGGGCCCGGCGGGTCCAGCCGGCCGGCACCTCCTCCTTGATGCCGCCGACCCGGTTGAACATGAAGTGCATCCGGCCGCCGGCCGCCTCCTCCATGATCGCCTGGAGCTTCTCGCGTTCCCGGAAGGCGTAGAACACCGGCGTGATCGCGCCGATCTCCAGCGGGTACGAGCCGAGGAACATCAGGTGGTTGAGCACCCGGTTCAGCTCGGCGAGCGCGGTGCGCAGCCAGGTGGCGCGTTCGGGGACCTCGATGCCCATCAGCCGTTCGACCGCGAGCGCGACGCCCAGCTCGTTGGCGAACGCGGACAGCCAGTCGTGCCGGTTGGCGAGCACGATGATCTGCCGGTAGTCGCGGACCTCGAACAGTTTCTCCGCGCCCCGGTGCATGTACCCGATGATGGGTTCGCAGGTCACGACCCGTTCGCCGTCGACGGTCAGCTTGAGCCGGAGCACGCCGTGGGTGGACGGGTGCTGCGGTCCGATGTTCAGCACCATGTCGGCGGTGTCGAGTCCAGCTCCCACGCCCACGGTCAACTCGGTCATGGGAAGCATCGTGCCACGTCCACGCCCCTGCCCTCGAACAGCCACCAGTGTCCGCCGAGTCCGCCCGGGTCGGTCAGCTCGTTGGCCTCGGTCGCGGCGACCAGCGCCCGCAGGTACCCGCGCGGGTCGGTGCTGGCCAGGGACAACGGGGGGCGGGTGCCGGTCACGCCCAGGGTGCGCAGCGCCTCGCGCTGGGAGACCAGGACCGAGTTTCCGGTACTCAGCGAGTCCATCGCCACGTGGGCCGTGATGTCCGTGGCCCCGTCGGGGTCGGGGGGGACCTGCCGACCCGCGCGGTACCCGGTCAACGTACCGAAGAAAGGCCGTTGATCTCTGGTGTGGCCGTAGTCCACGGCGAGCGCCAGCCCGGTGTGGTCGGCCACCGCCGCCTGCCAGGCCCGGTCCCGGGTCAGCCCCGACTCGGCCTGCTCGAACTCCGGCCACCAGTCGCGCAGCCAGTCGGCGGTCTCCCGGTCGGCGGCCGGGCCGAGGGTGCCGTCGGTGAGCAGCAGCCGGGGCACGCCGGCCTCGTCGCGGCTCACCACGTCGACGGGCACGTTGTCGAGCCACTCGGTCGCCACGATCAGCCCCGTGGTGCCCTTCGGCATCTCGCGCACCCAGCCGATGTCGGGGGAGATCCCGGCCGGCCGCTCCGCGATCTCCACGGCCGTGTACCGGAACCGCACGTCGGCCAGCTCCGCCCGCAGCGTCTCCAGCAGCTCGCCCCGCCCCGCGCCGATGTCCACGACGTCGAAGGTCTCCGGGTGCCCGAGGGCCGCGTCCACCCGGCGCACCACGGTCGCGATCGCGGCACTGAGCTGTGAGGACGCGTGCACGCTGGTCCGGAACTGGCTCGCCGGGGCCTCGCGGACGAAGAAGCCGTCCGGCCCGTAGAGGGCCCGTTCCATGGCCTCGCGCCAAGTGCTGACCGGCATTGTGGCCCCCGCGGTGCGTGTGTCGTCTGGGTTGTGGCACCCCTGTCATCCCCAGAAGGATGCCCCTGAAAACTAACCCACAGCGACGGGTACCGGGATGTTCCGTCAGATCCGGCGCGGAGGGGTACCCCACGGGTCGATGTCGGGCCCGTTGCCCTGCTCGGGCCGGTCGGTGCCCAGCGGCGGCCGGAACGGGGACGTCTCCCCCGGGCGCGCACCGTAGCTCGTGTCGTCGCCGTAGCGCGGGTCATAGCCGGCCGGCTCGCCCGGGGCGGGCGGCGGCGGGACCGGCGGGGCCGACAACGTGGCGGTCGCCGGCCCGGACCAGGAGTCCGAACTCGCCTTCGCGTACGGGCTGCCGCCCGGCCACGTGTCGTCCACGGCCACCGCCTCGCCACTGCCCGGGCCGACCCCGAGCGGCCAGTCCGGCGACTCCGGGTCCCCGACCGTCGGCGGGTAGCGCCGGGGCCGGCCGAACCGCTCGACCAGCCGGGTGACGAGCAGCCCGAGGAGGACCGCGATGCCGGCCACCCACAGGTAGGAGGCGCTCACGGCCTTGACCGCGAGGATCTGGCCGCCCAGGGTGACGGCGAGCACGCCCAGCACCGTGCCGAGGATGCCGCCCCGGCGGCCGAAGGCGCTCACCCCGCCGAGCAGTACCGCGCCGAGCGCCGCGAACGTGTGCTGCAACCCGTCCGTCGGAGTACTGGCCCGCAGGTTCAGGACCAGCAGGACGCCCGACGCGGCCGCCAGCAGGCACGAGCCGACCAGGATCCCCGCCGCCAGCAGCGCGGGGCCGGCACCGGGCCGACCGGCCGGGTCGCCGTCGATCCGGTACCGGGACAGGCCGCGCCGGAGCCCGCCGCCCAGGCACAACAGCCCGCCGATGACGGACAGCGCGACGGCGCCGCCGAGCCAGAGCCCGCCGTGCCCCTGGGGCCGGTAGTCGAGGTCCGTGATCTCGCGGGTGTGGTGGCCGGCGAAGTACGCGAAGATCAGCACCGAGATCCCGGCGCTCGCCGCCCAGCCCGGCACCCGGACCACGCACACGAACAGCGCCAGCACCAGGCCGGCCAGCAGCGCCACCCCCGCGGCGAACAGCGTCGCCTCGACGTATCCGGCGTAGCTGTGCGCCGCGAAGGCGTACCCGGAGGCGACTGCGACCGGGCCCACGGCCAGGTTCACCACCCCGGCGCGGACCGTCGCGGACAGGCCCACCGCGAGGAACAGCAGCACGGCTGCGACGGTGGCCATGGACTTCAGGTGGTTACCGCCGAAGCTGGTGGACGCGAAACCGTACAGCGTCACGGCCAGGCCCGTCACCAGGCAGGCCAGCAGCACTTCCCAGACAAGGTGGACGAAGAGCCGATCCTTGCCGGTCGACCCGGGGGCATCGAGAGCCATGTGCGGGACCGTACCCGCCGAACTCAGCCGGCGGAAGGGTCCTTTTCAATATCCTTGGGGCCCGGCGGGATCCGGCACGACTGCTCCAGCCACAGCGCGGCGACCAGCAGAACCGCCGACGCGCACAGCGCCAGCACCGCCCCGGGGAAGTCCCGGCCGGCCGCGTCGAGGCTCGACATCCACAGCCACAACGTCAGCGCGCCGTACGCCCCGACGAAGATCGCGCCCACCAGGGAGGAGGCCTTCGCGAGCACCACGAGCCGCGCCACGGTCAACGGCTCGACCGGCTCGGTGCCCGGTCGGCGGGCCAGCCGGGTCCGGGTGTTCCACGCCGCGTACAGCTCCGCGAGGCCCAGCAGGCCCAGGGTCAACGCGGTCAGCCAGGTCAGCTTCGGCAGGTCCCCGTAGAACCGGCCGATCAGCACCCACGTCAGGGCGGCGCCGGCGAGGCCGGCCACGAACAGGGTCGTGGGGCTGGTCGGGCGCAGGCTGGGCTCCGGCTCGGTCATGACGCCACGGTACCGACCGCGACCACGTCGCGCGCGTCCGCCGCGAGCTCGGGTTCCCGGAGCAGGTCCGCCACGAACCCGTGCCCGGGCAGCTCGGCCCACGGGTCGACCTCCAGCCACGGCACGAGCACGAACGCGCGCAGGTGCGCCCGGGGATGCGGCAGGGTCAGCTCCGGATCGTCGGACAGCACCGGCTCCGGGTCCCACACCATGATCACGTCCACGTCGAGGGTGCGCGGGCCGAACGGGCGCTCCGGGTCCCTGGTCCGCCCGGCCGCCTCCTCCAGGCCGCGCGCGACGGCCAGCCAGTCGGAGTCGCCCTCGACGAGCAGGACCATGTTCAGGTACGCCGGCTGGTGCTCGTCCCCCCACGGCGGCGTCTCGTACACCCGGGAGGCGGTCAGCACGGCGTCACCGAGCGTGGCCACCGCCGCCCCGAGCGCCGCCCGCCGGTCGCCCAGGTTGGCCCCCAGGGCCAGCAGCGCCCTCATGCCTTCCTCCGCACGGTGACGGAGACGTCGGCGAACTCGTGCTGGATCGGGGCCTGCGGCTTGTGCACCGTGACCGCGCAGGCCACCACCCGGGGGTCGGCCAGGCAGACGTCCGCCAGCCGCTCGGCCAGGGTCTCGATCAGGTTGACCGGCTCTCCGGACACGACCGCGACCAGCTGGCCGGCCAGCTCGCCGTAGTGCACGGTGTCGGCCACGTCGTCGGAGTACGCCGCCTTCCGCAGGTCGATGTCGAGGACGACGTCCACGACGAAGTCCTGGCCGGCGACGCGCTCGAAGTCGTACACCCCGTGGTGGCCGCGCGCCGTCAGGCCCCGCAGCTCAATGGTGTCCATCGGTCACCTTTCGATCGTTCACCATGCGCAGGACGGCCAGCGCGTCGGCGGTGCCGAGCACGTCGTGCACCCTGACCCCCCACGCTCCGGCCTGGGCCGCCAGGACGCTGACCGCCAGGGTCGCCGCCTCCCGGCCGTCGGTGGGGCGGGGGGTGCCGTCGGGGCCGGCGAGCAGCGCGCCGAGGAAGGACTTGCGACTGGCGCCGATGAGTACGGGCAGGCCGAGGGCCGTCAGCCTGTCCATGTGGGTCAGGAGTTCCCAGTTGTGCGCCGCGTTCTTGGCGAAGCCGATCCCCGGGTCGAGGATCAGCCGTTCCCGGTCCACCCCGGCACCCGTGGCGGCGTCCACCCGCTCCGACAGCTCGGCGAGCACCTCGGCGACCACGTCCGCGTACACCGCGTTGCCCTGCATCCGGTCGGAGTGGCCCCGCCAGTGCATCAGGATCCAGGGGCAGCCCGCGTCGGCCACCACCCGGGCCATGTCGGGGTCGGCCAGGCCGCCGGAGACGTCGTTGACGATGGTCGCGCCGGCCGCGAGCGCCGCGGCGGCCACCGTCGCCCGGGTGGTGTCCACGCTGGTCGGCACCCCGGCCGCGGCGAGTTCCCGGATCACGGGCACGACCCGGGCGGCCTCGGTGTCGGCGTCGACCCGGGCGGCTCCCGGGCGGGTGGACTCGCCGCCCACGTCCACGAGGTCGGCGCCCTGGGCGCGCAGGGTGAGGCCGGCGCGGACGGCCGCCTCGAGCTCCGCGTGCCGGCCGCCGTCGCTGAACGAGTCGGGGGTGACGTTCAGGATGCCCATGACGGCGGGAGTGCTCACCCGTTCAGGGTAGAGGGTGCGGCCGGGCGGGCCGCCGGGATCCGGGGTAGGTGGGGCGGCTCGCCCAGACGGCTCAGCGGCCCGGAGCCCGGGGGGTGCGCGTCGCAGCTTTCGGTGGCGGGCGGCCGACCGGCTACCGCGCGGACACCCGGCGGCGTATCACTCCGGTGGGGTCGCCGGCGTCAGGGGCCACACGGCGAGTTCGACCGCCCCGACGATCTCCAGCGGCGGCTGCGCAGCCCCGGGGGGCAAGAGTCGGAAATCCGTCAGTCGGACGAACCGCCGACCGGCACCGTCCTCGGCGGCGACCACGATGAGCCACGTGCCGACCACGTCCCGGTACACCCAGCCCAGCTGCGCGTCGTCGGGCACCCCGCGGTCGTCGACGGGGGCGGTGGACGCGGCGGGCGGCACGGGCTGGTCGGCCACGGGGGCCCCCTCGGTCGGCAGCGGAATGGTCGGCACCAGCACCGGCAGCAGCGCGGCACCCTTGGCGTACGCCGAGATCTCGACCCTTCGGACGAGCTTTGTCACCCCGATCAGCCCCACGGCGAGGACGACCGCCCCCGAGCCGGCCACCAGCGCCCAGTGCTGGGCGGCGCCCAACGGGACCGACCAGACGATCGCCCCGGCCCCGGCGATGGCCAGGACGAGCCCGAGGCCGATCGCGGCCACGGCCAGGGGACCCGTGCCGAGGTGCGGCCGGCCGGGTGAGCCGAAGGAGACCACGGGGGCACCCTGGTCGGGGGCCGTCGGCCGGGCCGCGCGGGCGGCGGCGACACCGATCCGCAGGGCACGGGCGGCGCGGGCGACCCCGAGGTCGTACCCGCTCAGGCCTGCCATGAGCAGGCCGGCGAGCATGATCATCGTGCCCGCGATCGCCATGCGCAGCATGGATTACCTCCACGGTCAGCTTTGTGCGCCGGAAGGACTCGTGCAACAGTCTTCTTAGCTTGTCCGCCGTCAGGGCGCAATGTACGGTCAAGCTCACCCTGAGCAGCGGCGCGACACAGGGTCACTGCTTACTACCACTCGGAGCAGTTTTCCGGAAGGCTAGAGCACTGGCGGCCGGGCTCCCCCGACCGCGACCGGGGAGGTCGAGATGATCTTGTTGGAACTCGCGCAGGCGGCGCCGTCCGTCAGCCTCGCGCATGCGGCAGAGATCGTCCTCGCCGAACCAGGAATCAACACCAACGGCGTGCTGGGCTTCTTCGCGACCAAGATCGCTCCGATCCTGCTCGCGGTGCTCGGCATCATCTTCATCGGTCGCGCCAGCAAGGGCGAGGTGTCCAAAGTCCTCACCAGCTCGGCCATCGCGATCGTGGGCATGGTGTTCGTGGCCGGCGCCGCCACGTTGTTCTTCCTGGGCGAGTACCTGATCAATCTGCTCTTCACGAAGTAGCGGGGACGTGAGCGGACCATGCGGCTGAGGACAGATGACGACATCTACCGGGCGCGCCTGGTCTACCTCGGGCCGCCTGGATATACCCTGCCAGTCCACCTGCCTTATGCGCAATATGGACTTTTTATCCTCTTAGTACCCGTTTTCATGTTCATTCACTTCCTGGTCACCCGTACAGTGGAACTGTTTCCGGCGTGGGAGATCGCGCTGGCGATGGTGACCACGTCGTACATCTTCCGGCACGTCGACCCGGACCGACCGGCACGCATGGTCATCCGCACCGCGCTCACCGACTGGCGCCGCACGAGGGAGCCCCGCACCGAACAGCGGGAGCCCCGTCTCGTCGCCAGGAAAGTGCTCATCCGCGAGGAGCTGATATGACCACGACCCCACGAGGGCCGGGCGAGACCTCGCCACCGACGACGAGTGAGAAGGCCACTGTGCCCGGACAGCCCGGCCCGGTAGCGGTGTTCCGCGCGCCGGGCGCCGACCCGAACGGTTCCGCGTCGATCCTGGACGCCGACGACGCGACCCTGTCGCCGTTCCTCGGCCTGGTGACGCCCACGAAGGAGGAGGCCGCCCCGCCGGAGCCCGCCGCGGAACAGCGCCCACCGGAGCCCGTGGCCGCGCCCGTCGTCGAGCAGGGGCCCGTGCACCGGCCGATCGAGCGCACCCAGGTGCGGCCGCCGACCGGGACGACCCGGGTGCCGACGGCCGCCGACCGGGCCGCGTCCGGTGAGCACCCGAGGCCCGAGCAGCGGAGCGGCCGGCCGACGGCGCCCGGGATCCAGCAGGAGCTGGGCGGGCGACGCGAGGCGTACGGCATGCAGGCCGCCGCGCCTGCCGGGGGTCAGCCCACCGGGTCGGTCTCGCCTTCCCCGAGCCAGCACGCCGGGCCGGTCGCGCCTTCCGGGGTCCAGCCCGACCACCGCGTCCAGGCCGGACTCGGTGCGCCTGCCGCCGGCCAACACGACAGGCCCGTGGTGCCGACCGGCGTGCAGCCGGGCGCGGGGGGACCTGGCCCGGATGTCCGGCGTGTCGCGGACGGCGCGCCGTCGAATACCCGACGTCCGGCGCAGCCGCAGCCGCAGCCCCAATCCCAGCACGGCCACCCGGGCCAGCCCGGTCGGTCCGGCCAGGACGGCTCCGGTCAGCCAGGTCCCGCCCAGCCGCCGGCTCCCCAGCACGGCCCGCGTGCCGACGTGGCCGCCCGGTCCGCCGCGCCCGACCAGCAGCGCCCCGGCGCCCTCCCGTCGGGCCGCCCCGCGTCCGCCGCCGCCCGCCGCGCCCACGACGACGAGCTGTCCCAGCACGTCGACGAGCTGTTCAACGCCGCCGTCGAGGCCGTCCCGCCGCCGCCCGTGCACCAGCTGCCGGTCACCGAGCGGGCCACCGGCCGGGCCGTGCCCGCCGAGCGTTCCCGCGCGCAGCAGGGTCCCCGGGACAACCGGCCGACCGAGGACATCCGGCTCGGCCGCGAGCACCGCAACCTGGGCACCGCGCCGTCCACCAAGCCGGACCCGAGCCCGCGCCGGGTGCCCAAGCGCCAGGTCCAGCCGATCCGGGACGGGGTGCCGCGCCGCCAGCTGCCCCGGTTCACCGACCGGGACCCGTCGTCCGACCTGGCGATCACCGAGGTCGCCGGCCACCTGACGTTCACCCCGAACACCATCACCGCGTGGTACTGGCTGCCCGAGGTCCGCTGGGCGTTCCGCCCGGACGCGGAGCGCGAGGCGCTGATCGTGGCCATCTCGGAGCAGTACGCGGGGCTCGCCGGCTTCCGGCTGCACCTGCGGCGCACCACCATGCCCTTCCCCGCCGACGAGTGGGCGCGCACCGTGGACACCCACACGCCCCGGCCGCTGCCGACCGTCCCCGGGGCCCCGAGCTGGGGCGACCACCTGGTCAACGCGCAGAAGCACCTGTTGCAGGTGAACCATGCCGAGGGGCAGACGTACCTGGGGATCACCTTCGCCCGGCGTACCCTCGGAGATTCCTTTTCCGAGAAGATCAACCGGATGTTCGGCAAGGGCGTGACCGAGTCGGAGCGTCGGCGCACCTCCCGGCTGGTCGAACAGTTCGACGAGGTGCTCGGCGCGTTCGGCATGCGCGGCCGCCGGGTGACCGTCAAGGAACTCGAGTGGCTGCTCTACCGCTCGGTGGCGCTGTGCATGGCCCCGCCGCGCGACATGTCCCCGGTCGGCAACGGTGAGTGGGAGCGCGGCGACCTGCTCGCGCTCACCGAGCACATCGAGCGGTACCGCACCCCCTACGGCGCGACCGTCAAGCTCGTCAACCGGCTCACCGGCGAGGAGCGGCACGTCTGCGTGCTCACGGTCGGCCGGATGGAGCCCCTGGACATCCCCGAACGGCACGAGCCGTGGCTGCACTTCCACGAGCGGCTGCCGTGGCCGATGGAGCTGTCCAGCCGGGTCGACGCGCTCGGCCAGAACGACACGTTCAAGAACCTCGAGCACCGGCTGCGCATGATCCGCTCCCAGCAGCGCGACTACGCCGAGCACGGCATGGACTCCCCGCCCGAGCTGGAGCGCCTGGCCAAGCGTGCCCTCGGCATCGGCGACGAGATGACCACGGGCCTGCCGATCGACGCCGCCCGGGTGCACGGCTGGCACCGGATCGCGATCGGCGGCCGGACCCGCGACGAGGCCCTGGAGCGGACCCGCAAGCTGATCCAGATGTACTCCCGCGAGCTGCGGATCTCCCTCCAGCACCCGAAGAACCAGGACTGGCTGGCCCGCGAGTTCATCCCCGGCGAGCCCATCGCCAACAGCGGCTACGTCCGCCGGATGCCCGTCAAGCTGTTCGCCGCCGCGCTGCCCCAGGCCGCGTCCACGGTCGGCGACCGGCGCGGCGACCTGATCGGCCGCACGGCGGGCACCTGCCGCCGCCCCGTCTTCCTCGACGTGCACTTCCCCACCGAGGTCCGGGAGCGCTCCGGCCTGGCCGTGTTCGTCGCCGAGCCCGGCGGTGGCAAGTCGACCCTGATGGGCGGCCTCGGCTACCTGGCCGCGCGCCGGGGCGTGCAGGTCACCATGCTCGACCCGTCCGGGCCGCTCGGCCGGCTGTGCGAGATGCCGGAGCTCAAACCCTATTCCCGGGTACTGAACCTGACCGGCTCCGGCCAGGGCACCCTGAACCCGTACGCGCTGATCCCCACCCCGCAGCGCCCGCACTTCCCGCCGGGCACCGAGGGCGACCGCGAGTTCCAGATCGCGCTCGGCAACGCGCGCGCCGAGCGCCGGATGCTCGTCCAGGACATCTGCTCGATGCTCGTACCGCCGCAGGTGGCCCGCGAGGCGCGCACGGCCACGATGCTCCGGCACGCGGTCCGCAAGGTACCCGCCGAGGAGACCGCGACCCTCGACGACATCGTCAAGGCCCTCCAGGACGGCGACGACCACTCCCGCGAGCTGGGCAACCTGCTCCTGGACACCGCCGAGATGCCCCTGGCCCTGTTGTTCTTCGGCCGCCCCCCGGAGGGCGCGCTCGGCGACGACAAGACCCTGACCGTGATCACCATGGCCGGGCTCCGGCTGCCCGACCTCAAGATCGAACGCGAGTACTGGTCCGCGGAGGAGCAGCTGGCCCTGCCCATGCTGCACACCGCGCACCGGCTCGCCGTGCGCCGCTGCTACTCCGGCGACATGCACCGCCGCAAGCTCGTCGGCCTCGACGAGGCGCACTTCATGGACGGCTGGCGCTCCGGACGGTCCTTCCTGGTCCGCCTGGCCCGCGACTCCCGAAAATGGAACCTGGCCGCTTTGGTCGCCTCCCAGAACCCGAAAGACATTCTCGGACTCGACGTCCAAAACCTCGTGTCCACAGTGTTCGTGGGACGAATCGCCGAGGACTCCGAGATCGCCGAGGAGGCGCTCCGACTGCTCAGGGTGCCCCGTGGCGTCGGATATGAGCAGACCTTAGCGACACTCTCCCAAGTTGAGGCATCATCACAGGATCGGCTCGGATTCCGGGAGTTCGTGATGCGCGACGTGGATGGGCGGGTGCAGAAGGTGCGGGTGGACATCTCCTACGTTCCACAGCTGCTGGACTACCTGGACACGACGCCTACGGCCGCGCCGGAGGCTCCGCCGACCCGGGGGCGGGAGTGATGTCCGGCCATCGCTGGGCAGCCGTTCTCCTCACACTGATCATCACCGGACTCGTGATCGTCGTGCCCGTGTCGCCGGCGATGGCGAAGAAGCCGTGCAGCCTGGAGGAGTGGCGGGTCCCCGGGAACCTGTCCAAGTGTGTCGGGGAACTCGACGACGTGGCTTCGAGCCGGGCGACGTGTCTGAAGTCGCCGACGCCGAGCGCGCCGGACTCGGGTATGGCGGGCTGGTTCGCGTCCCGGCCCGAGTCCTCGCGCAAGGCCGGCGTGACCGGCATGTACAGCAAGTACGGCTACGCGGGCTACGACTTCACCACCTACGACATCAACTGCGTGCAGACCACGATGCACCCGGACTACAAGTTCGAGAACACCGTGGCCAACGGCGAGTTCATGATCGCCACGGGCATCGTCGGCGCGGCCAACGCGCTGCGCGAGCGCGCCTGGGAGCCCAAGGAACTCTGGGGCTGGGCGGATCCGCTGGTGGAGAAGGCCACGAAGGCCGTGTACACGAAGGTGTTCACCGTCTTCGGCTCGATCACGCTCGCCGTCGTCGGGCTCTACCTGCTCTGGCGCTCCCGGCAGTCGGACATGTCCTCGACCATGACGACGGCCGGCTGGGCGATGTTCGTCCTGGTCGTGGTGACGGCGTTGGCCACCTGGCCGACCAAGGCGGCGGGGCTGGCCGACTCGACGCTGACGACGGGGCTCGCGGCGGTGCATACGGCGATCGGGCCGGCGACTCGCGATATCCCACCGGACAAGTGCCCGCAGCCCAATCCTGACGCGTGCAAGGACAACCGGCCCCCGGCCGTCCGGGCCGGCGACACGGCCGCCGAGAACCTGCTCTACAAGAACTGGCTCCGGGGCACCCTGGGCAGCGCGGACAGCATCACGGCGCAGAAGTACGGCATGGCGCTCTACGACGCCAAGTCGTTCAGCTGGGCCGAGACGGAGAAGATGCGCACGGAGCCCGGTCAGCGGGCCGCCATCATCACCCTGAAGGCCACCGAGTGGCAGAAGGTCGCCGAGCAGATCAAGACCGAGGACCCGGAGGCCTACGAGTACCTCCAGGGGATGCGGGGCACCGACCGGATCGGCGCGGGGTTCGTGGCGATCCTGGCCTCCCTGGCGTACTCGTTCTTCGACATCACCGCCTCGATCCTCGTACTCCTCGGCTTCGTGCTCTTCCGCTGGGCCGTGATCGCCGCCCCGGTGATCGGCACGATCGCGCTGCTCAAGCCGGCCTCCGCCGGGTTCCGCCGCCTGATGAACGCCGTGCTCGCCGCCGTCTTCAACATCCTCATCTTCGGTACCGGCGCCGCGATCTACCTGTTCGCCGTCGACCAGATCATGAGCACCGCCGCGCTGCCCGGCTGGCTGCAGGTCGTGCTGATCTGGCTGTGCGGGATCGTGGGCTGGATGCTCCTGCGGCCGTACCGGCGGATCACCCAGATGGCGGGCAAGGAGGGCGGGGCGGCGGCACCGGGCGCGACCTGGCGCGAACGCTTCTTCTCCGACCTGCGGTCCGCCGCAGTGGCCGCCGGCACGGCGAAGGCCGTCGCGGAGGACGACAAGGCCCCGAGTGCCACGTCGTCGGGCGCCTCCTCGCGGGTGGAGACCCGTGCGGAGGAGGTCTCGGCCGCGCCCTCGGCCCCGGTCGCCCAGCCCGCGTCGTCCCGGCCCGAGTCGAGTTCCGCCCCGGCCAGCCCGGTGCGCTCGACCGGCGAGCGGCGGATGCCCACCCCGGTCGACACCGCGTCGGGTGACTCCTCGTGGGGCGAGGTCTACCGGCCGTCCGAGTCAAGGGCCGAGGAGCGGGTGTAGCGGATGCGGTGGCTGTCCTACCTCGGCGCCCGGTACGCGATCGCCCTGGTGATGGTGCTGCTCATCGCCGGGTTGATCCTCACCATCAAGGTCGTCGCGCCGGAAGCCGCGCCCTCGGCGGTCGGCCCGGACACCGGTAGTGCCCAGCCCGCCCCGGTGAACACCGAACCGCACCAGGAGGGCACCGACCTCGAGCCCAGCCGGTCGCCGGCCCCGCCCTCGACCAGCCCGGGTGCGGCCCCGCCCGAGGTGGTGGCGAAGACCTTCGCCCTGGCCTGGCTGAAGCACACCGGTGTCACCGGCGACCAGTGGCGCGCCGGGCTCCGGCCCTACGCGACCCCGGACCTGATGGAGAAGCTGAAGGACGTCGACCCCGTCCAGGTGCCGGCGAGCAGCCTCGCCGGCGAGCCGAGTCCGGGAGTCTACACAGGAGCCTCGTTCGTGGAGTACCGCTTGGCCGTGGACTCTGGCACTCTGAGTCTGAGGCTGGTCGCCGATCGCGGCCAGTGGCGGGTCGACACGATCGACTGGGAGCGGAAACGGTGAAGCGCAGGCTGATCATCTCGGGCCTCCTGGCCGGAGTGCTCATCCTGCTCTGTTGCGCCGGCGGCACGGCCGCCGCCCTGCTCGGCGGCCTGAACGGCGACCCGAACGACCCCAGGTTGAACCTGGCGGCCTGCGGCGCCGGCACCACGATCAGCCTGGACAAACTGCCCACCCTGTCGGACCTGTCCCCCGCCGAGATGCGCAACGCCGCGATGATCGTGCAGGAGGGCCAGCGGCTGGGCATCCCGCCCCGGGCCTGGGTGATCGCGATCGGGACCGCGTTGCAGGAGTCCAACCTGCACAACCTGGCGAACAGCAACGTGCCCCGCTCCCTGAACATCCCGCACGAGGGGGTCGGCCGCGACCACGACAGCGTCGGGCTGTTCCAGCAGCGTCCGCTCCCGCCCGACGGGGCCGGCGGCTGGGGCACGGTCGCCGAACTGATGACCCCCTCGATCAGCGCGCGGAAGTTCTACGACAAGCTGCGCGGCATCCCCGGTTGGGAGCGGATGCGGCTCACCGAGGCCGCCCAGCGCGTCCAGGTCAGCGCGTTCCCGGAGGCGTACCAGAAATGGGAGCCCCTGGCCGCGGCCGTCGTCGACGCCCTGACCGGTGGCGCCGCCCGCGCGCCGGGCAACGCCGACCCCGCCGCGCTCGGCTGCGCCCCGGGCGGTGTCATCACGGCCGGCGGCTGGACCGCCCCCGTCTCCGACCAGGTGAACAGCCGGTTCGGCCCCCGCGACGGCGGCTTCCACTACGGCGTGGACCTGGGCTCGCCGCACCGGACCCCGATCCGGGCGGCCGCCGCCGGCATCGTGATGACCGCGGAGTGCAACGCGCACATCGGCAACGCCCAGATGAGCTGCGACGTGGACGGCGGGACCCACGTGTCCGGCTGCGGGTGGTACGTCGAGATCAAGCACGCCGACAACGTCGCCACCCGGTACTGCCACATGATCCAGCGTCCGCCGGTCCGGATCGGCCAGCTGGTCAGCGCGGGCGAGGTGATCGGGCTGTCCGGCAGTTCCGGCAACTCGTCGGGGCCGCACCTGCACTTCGAGGTGCACCTGCGTGGCGACATGTCGAATGGCGGCGCGGTGGATCCGGTGTCCTACATGGCGGCCAAGGGCTCGCCGTTGAAGGACGTCAGGTGACCTTGCGGGCGGAGCAGACGCGCCAGCCGTCCTGATTCGCAGTGTCGAACGTCCAGTGCTGAGCATCCTCCGTGCCCATCACCGAAAGAGCTAGATCCGCCTCGACGGTCGACGATCCGGCCTGCTTCAGATTGGTGGCCGCTACCCGAAACTTGGTGTCGAACCGCTGCTCGCGCTCCTTCAGATCCGCCAACAGCGCCCGCAACGCCCCAAGATCCGACTTCTTGCAACTGAACCGCGCCACGGCCGACTCATCCCGCTCCGTGAACATCGCATCCACCAACTGCGACACCACCAGCGTCGGCGTACTCCGGTCGATCTTCGTCTGCTGGTCGTACACATTCAGCGCGATCCCACCGGCCACCACCACCGCCACGATCACCGCGAGCCCCGCCACCAAGGCGATCACCTTCCCCGGCGGCCTCCCCCGACGCCGAACCGCACCACCGCCAGCCACCACACCGCCGGCACCCACCTCCGAGCCAGCCCCCGGCGCGACCCCTGAAGGCGAACCATCCGCCCGGAGCCGCGCACCGGCCTCACCCCCGGCCTCCGCAGCCACCTCACCCGACGGCGAGCCCCCCGCGACCGCCCCCGGCGCCGACTGCCCAGCGGCACCCTGCCCCAACGGCCACGACGGCTCCCCGACCCGCTCCCCGCCACCCGCCTGCGCCGGCACCGTACCCGGGGCCTGAGGCGCGGCCATCGGCCACATCGGCTCGTCGTTCTGCCCGTCCCCTGAGGTCATGCCACCAGATTAACGGTCCGCACCCCACAGCCCCCGCACCCGCCGTTGACCCCCGTTGGCTGTCAGCGGGGCGGAGGCCCAACGGCGGCGGTGCTGTCGCCACAGCCAGGACTGCGGTAGCGTCTGCGGGTGGGAATCGGCAGGCTGAGGTTCGGGGTCGAGCAGGCTGTCACTCTGCACCGGCAGGCATCCGGCCTGGTAGCCGCCGTGCGCCGCGCCTTGGAGCTGCCCACCGCCAGCGGCTACTCCGCGGAGTCCACCGCCGAGCAGCACGCCATCGTCGCGCACCTGACCCGCGCCGCAGCGAACCTGGCCCCCGGCTGGCTGGGCGCCCCCCTCACGGCGACCGTCGGGGACCTCCCCCACGAGCAGATCGCCCTGCCCGCCCTGGTCCGGATCGGCGAGGCCCGCCCGCTGCCCGACGCCAGCTTCCCGCTGCTCGTCCCGACCCTGGGCAAGGGCCACCTGGTCATCGACGCGGACGCGCGCGATCCCCGGGTGACGGCCCTGATCCGCACGGTCCTGCTCAGGCTCCTGGCCGCCATGCCGCCCCGCGAGCTGCGGGTGCTGATCGCCGACAGCGCCACGGTCGGTACGGCGACGGCCCCGTTCCGGCCGCTGTTCGAGGCCGGGGCGCTGCCCGCGCCGGTGACCGACCGGGACGGGCTGAAGCATGTCCTGGACGAGGCGGAGCGGCAGGTGAAGGCGGGGCACCGGGAGCTGCCGTACCTGCTGGTGGTGGTCGCCGTGGCCCCCGAACTGCTGGAGCCGGCCGACGCGGCCCGGATCGCGGCGCTGGCCCATGCCGGCCCGGCCGCGCGGCTGCACCTGCTGGTCACCGCGCACACCGGCCGACCGCTGCCGAACAGCACCGCGCTGGCCCTGAAAGCGGAACACGCCAACCTGGTCAGCCCGGGCGGCGAGACCTCGACCATTCCGGTGTATCTGGACGCCGCGCCCCCGGACGCCCTGATCACCGAGGTGGCCGGCAGGCTCGCGGCGGAGGCGGCCCGCGCCGGCCGGACGGAGCTGGCGAACCTGCTGCCGAGCCAGCGCTGGGTGGAGTCGAGCCGGACGGGGCTGAACGCGACGGTCGGCCGCTCCGGGCTGGCCGAGCAGACCCTGAGTTTCGATGACGCGACCCCGCACTGGCTGGTGGGTGGCCGGTCGGGCGCGGGCAAGACGGCGTTCCTGGTGAACGTCCTCTATGGTCTGGCGACCCGGTACGCGCCGGAGGAGCTGGTCCTCTATCTGCTGGACTTCAAGGAGGGCGTGAGTTTCACCGAGTTCACGCCGACCGAGCGCGATCCGTCGTGGATCCCGCACGCGCGGGCGGTGGGCATCGAGTCGGACCGGGAGTACGGGGTCGCCGTGCTCAAGGAGCTCGACGCGGCGATGTCGCAGCGCGCGACGCTCCTGAAGCGGGCCGGGGTCACGAAGATCGGTGAGCTGACGGAGACCATCCCGCGGGTGGTGTGCGTGATCGACGAGTTCCAGGTGTTGTTCGCCGGGAACGACAAGCTGGCCCGGGATGCCGTGGACCTGCTGGAGTCGTTGGCGCGCAAGGGCCGGTCCTACGGGATCCATCTGGTGCTGGCCAGCCAGACGGTGAGCGGCGTCGAGGCGCTGTACACGAAAAGGGAGTCGATCTTCGGGCAGTTCGCGGCCCGGGTGGCGTTGCCGGGCGGAGCGGGGGTGCTCGATCCGCTGAACAACGCGGCGACGGCGCTCCGGCTGGGCGAGGCGGTGGTGAACACGTCGGCGGGCGCGCCGGGCCACGACACGGTGGTGCGGTTCCCGAATCCGCACGCCGAGGTGGAGACCCTGGCGGAGCTGCGGCACACGCTCTGGCAGGCGCGCCCGGCCGGTTCGGAACCCCCGAGCGTCTTCGAGGGGTACGCGGAGCAGCACGTCGCGAACGATCCCGTCTTCGGCGACCCGGTCCGCAGGCGCCGCGCCGAGGTGATCGTGGGCCGCAACGTGGACGTGACCGGCTCGACCGCCTCCTTCCCGCTGGACGCCAGCCCCGGCCGGCACATCGCGGTCCTCGGCCCCAGCGAGATCGGCGCGGACATCCTGCACGCGGCCGTCCTGGGCCTGGCCCGGCAGCACGGCCCGGGCGACGTGCGGTTCCTGCTGGCTCCGCTGGTCGCGGCGGCCGACCCGGTGTGCGACGACGTGGTGGTGGACCTCGACCAGCTCGGGCACAGCTACGAGATCCTGGACGCGTACCGGCTGCGCGCCGTGCTCGCCGACCTGGCCGACCCGGCCACCGACGGCGCCCACAAACCCACATACCTGGTCCTGTTCGGCGCCGACGCCGCCAGCGGCACCCTCGAACAGCGCGATCCCGAACGCCGCCGCTCCGGCCTCGACGACCTGCGCGCGGTGCTCCGGACCGGCCCGGCGCGCGGCGTGCACGTCCTGGGCTGGTGGCGGGGCATGCGCCGGTTCGGCGAGGACGTCGGCGGCTCGTCGGGCCGGGAGGACGTGGCCTGCCTGGTGACGCTGAACGTGCCCGGCTCCGAGGTGGCGATGCTGCTGGGTCAGGCGCAACTGGACTGGCAGTACCGGCCGAACCGCGCCCTGCTGATCGACCGGCACACCGACCGGGTCGCCACGATCGTGCCCTACGTCCGCCCGGGGAGGTACGCATGACCTGGCGCGAGTACGCGACCCTCGCCGGCCAGCTGGAGGCGCACCGGGGGGTGCAGGCCGCCCGCGCCGCCGGGCACGTCAACGCGCGCTCCGCGGTCGGCGCCGAACTGACCGCCCTGGAGGAGCTGCTCGCCGGGCAGCGCGAACGCCTCACGGAGCTGTACGACAAGTTCGACCTGTCCGAGCCGGTCCTCACCGCGCAGCAGCAGCCCCAGGTCACCGACCTGGCCGAGGCGCTCCGCCGGGCCCGGGACGCCGCCGAGCGGTCGGGGAGCCAGCTCACGGCGGTGGAGTCGGCGGCGAAGCGGTCGCCGTACCTGCCGCACTGGTCGACCAACCTGCGCAACTCGCTGGTCTACGGCTGCACGTCGGCCGTCGCGTTCTTCCTCAACGTGTTCGCGTTCCTGGGCACCTCGGGCGTCGGCCGGCTGCTGGTGACGCTGCTGTTCCTCGCCCTGCCGTTCCTCGCGTACGGCGTCGGCAGTTCCCTGATCGGCCTGCTCTTCAAGCCGGCCCTGGGGTCCAAGCCGCCGAAGACCCGTCCACTCGGGCTGGCGATCTGCCTGGCCCCGATCCTGCCGCTGTGTGCCCTGTGGGGCATCTCGTGGACCGTAGGAGGCTGACCGCGCCATGGCCAACATCGAACAGATCAAAGTGATCATCACGGCGGCGACCCGCGACACCGAGGACATCGTCTCCGAGATGCAGGGCCTGTGCGACCGGCTCGACGAGGCGATGGTCCGGCTGCGGACGGCGTCGTCGGGCAGCTCGCACCCGAAGGCCGACGAGGCGATCCGCTTCCTCCAGCAGTCCCGGGACCGGTTGGACGAGGCGGGCACCCTCGCGCGGGGCGCGGTCGACGCGGCCGGCGTCTACAGAGCCCTGATCTAGACCCTTCATCGGGGTACGGAGCCTGGCGCGCCCACCTCGTCCCGAGCCAGGCCGGACCCCGCCGATCTCCTCTGCGGGGTCGGCGCTACCGGTGCAGGTTGAGGAGGCTCATCGCCTCGCTGCGGGACCGGGCGTCCGTCTTGAACCGCCCGCGCACCGCCGACGTGACCGTCCGCGAACCCGGCTTGCGGATGCCCCGCATCGCCATGCACAGGTGCTCGCACTCCACGACGACGATCACGCCGCGCGGTTCGAGCTGGCGTTCGAGGGTGTCGGCGATCTGCGCGGTCAGCCGTTCCTGCACCTGCGGGCGGCGCGCGTACGCCTCCACGAGCCGGGCCAGCTTGGACAGCCCGGTGATCCGGCCGTGCGTCCCCGGGATGTACCCGACGTGCGCGACCCCGTGGAACGGCAGCAGGTGGTGTTCGCACATGCTCGCCACCTCGATGTCGCGGACCAGAACCATCTCGTCGTGGTCGGCGTCGAAGGCCGTGCTGAGCGTCTGGGCCGGGTCGACCCGGAGCCCGGCGAACATCTCCGCGTAGGCGTGCGCGACCCGGGACGGGGTCTTGCGCAGGCCGTCGCGGTCCGGGTCCTCGCCGATGGCGATCAGGATCTCGCGCACGGCGGCGGCGATCCGCGCGACGTCGACCACGTCGCCGACGGGGCGGCCGGCGATCCCGCCGTCCACGAGCCGGGCGGCGAGGTAGTCCAGCTGGTCGATGTCGACGAACTCGGGCTCCGTCGAGCTACCGGTGATGGCGGCACTCGGCACCCCGATCACCGCGGCTCCGGGAATCGGAGCGACCCGGGCGGCCGAGGACGTGCCGGTCCCCGACACCGCACCCGAACCGGCTCCGGCAGCCGTGGCGGCTCCCGGAGCGCCGGCGTTCCCGGAAGCGGAGCCGGCGACGGCGGAGGCAGGCGCATCGCCCGGAGCGGAGCCGGCACCGGTGCCGGACACCTCAGCGGAGCCCTGGGTGGCGGAGCTGTCGGCGGCCGGGACGCCGACTGCCGGCCCCGTGCCCTCGGCGGATGCCGAGGGCTGCGAGCCGGCAGTCGAGCTGGACGCCTGGTCCCCGCTCAGTGGGACTGCTCCTCGACCGGAGCGATGTCGATCCCGGGCACGGCCACCGGCACCTCGTCCTTGGGCGGGACGGAGACCGGGGGCTTGTCCGACGGGGTGCGCTTGCCGAAGCCGTTGAACGGGGCCATCGGCGGGCGCTTGACGACCCGGGAGCAGATCCGGGCCATGTCCTGGGTGGTGAGGGTTTCCTTCTCCATCAGCTCCAGGACCATGTTGTCGAGCACGTCGCGGTACTCGGCGAGGATCTCCCACGCCTCGTCGTGCGCGAGCTCGATCAGGCCCCGGACCTCGGCGTCGATGTCGGCGGCGACGGAGTCGGAGTAGTCCCGGGTGTGGCCCATGGTGCGGCCGAGGAACGGCTCGTCGCCGGAGGTGCCGTACTTGACGGCGCCCAGCTTCGAGCTCATCCCGAACTCGGTGACCATCGACCGCGCCAGGGCGGTCGCCTTCTCGATGTCGTTGCCCGCGCCGGTGGTGGGCTCGTGGTAGACGAGCTCCTCGGCGGCGCGGCCACCCAGCGCGTACGCCAGGGTGTCGATCATCTCGGACCGGGTCTGGGTGTACTTGTCCTCGACCGGCAGGATCAGCGTGTGGCCCAGGGAGCGGCCACGCGGCAGGATCGTCAGCTTGTGCACCGGGGCGGTGTTCGGCAGGGCCCAGGCGACCAGGGCGTGTCCACCCTCGTGGTACGCCGTGACCAGCTTCTCCTTGTCGCTCATCACCCGGCCGCGGCGCTCGGGGCCGGCGACGACGCGGTCGATCGACTCCTCGAGCTCGGCGTCGCTGATGGCCTTCTTGTTCACCCGGGCGGTGAGCAGGGCGGCCTCGTTGATCACGTTCGCGAGGTCGGCACCGGTGAAGCCCGGGGTCCGGCGCGCGATGGTGTCGAGGTCGACGTCCGGCGTGAACGGCTTGCCCTTGGCGTGCACCCGCAGGATGGCGCGGCGGCCCTCCATGTCGGGGCGGTCCACGGCGATCTGCCGGTCGAAGCGGCCCGGACGGAGCAGGGCCGGGTCGAGGATGTCGGGCCGGTTGGTGGCCGCGATCAGGATCACGCCGCCCTTGGCGTCGAAGCCGTCCATCTCGACCAGGAGCTGGTTGAGCGTCTGCTCCCGCTCGTCGTGCCCGCCGCCGAGGCCGGCGCCACGGTGCCGGCCCACGGCGTCGATCTCGTCGACGAAGACGATGGCCGGGGCGTTCTGCTTGGCCTGCTCGAACAGGTCGCGGACCCGGGACGCGCCGACGCCGACGAACATCTCGACGAAGTCGGAACCGGAGATCGTGTAGAACGGCACGGACGCCTCGCCGGCCACCGCACGGGCCAGCAGGGTCTTACCGGTTCCGGGCGGCCCGTACAGCAGGACGCCCTTCGGGATCTTGGCGCCCAGGGCCTGGTACTTCGCGGGGTTCTGCAGGAAGTCCTTGATCTCGTGGAGCTCCTCCACGGCCTCGTCGGCTCCGGCCACGTCCGCGAAAGTGGTCTTCGGGGTGTCCTTGGAGATCAACTTGGCCTTGGACTTGCCGAAGTTCAGGACCCGCGAACCGCCGCCCTGCATCTGGCTCATGAAGAACAGGAGCAGCAGCACCACGAGCGCGAGCGGGAGCAGGCTGAGCAGGATGCTGCCGAGCGTGCTGTCCTGGGCGACATCCGTGTTGTACTGCTCGATCTTCTTCTCGGCGGCCAGCGCGTTGAGCCGGTCGTAGAGATCCTTCGAGACGTTGCCGCCGGCCGGGTACTGCGACTCGACCTTCGTGGTCTTCTCGACCTTGTCGAAGGACGTCGGCGTCTTCAGCTCGAACTGGAGGGTCTGTTCCTTGTCCTTGATCAGGACCCTCTTGATGTTGGACCCGTCGGCCAGCAGGGCGGAAGCCTCCGACGACTTGATCTTCTTGTAGTCACCACTACTCGAGAAGATGCCCGTCAGCAGGATCGCGCCCAGAACCACGAGGATGACCCAGAACCAGGTTCTTTTGAAGATTCGAGTTCTTTCCATGCTTATACGAGCGCAGTGCGCCCGGACCTCCCGATCCTCGGACCAGCCATCCCCGCACCAGACACGAAGGTGCGATCCCGGACCTCACTCCGGATATTTGACGGTACACCGTGCCAGCCATCAACACGGAGTGGCTAGCCGGCTAGTGTGTGATCGCGGTCACTCGGACATTGTCCCCCGGGTCGGGATCCAGGGTCGACGAGCCCACGCTCGCGGCGTTGGGCGCCCTGTCCCCCGGGGGCCGCTGACCCTCCGGCCGCAGGGTGACCACCCGCTGGACACTGGCGCCGGTCGGTAGGTCGCCGAGCGCGCAACTGAGCAGGTGACCCGAGAAAGTGCAGCCAAACAGCGGTTCGGGGGTACCGAGGAAGGTCGGCACCGTGTCCCGGAGTACGACGGCCTCGGCGGTGGACGGGCCGTCGTTGGTGACCGTCAGGGTGTACCGCCAGGCGTCGGTCACCGCGAGCGCGCTCATGATCTTCAGGTTCGCCGCTGGCGTAATCCGCAACGCCTGCGCGCGGCCCGTGGCGGTGCGCGTCAGACTGGGCAGATAGTCCGGAGCGTACATAACGGTCGCGGTGGGGCGCAGGGTCTCCCCGCCCGAGGCGACCTCGGCCCGCACGCTCAGGGTCGCGGTGCTGGTGGTTCCGGCGGCCATCGCCCCGATCGGTACCCAGATCTGGCCGTTGCGGCGTTCGCCGGAATTGTCGAGCACCGTGGTGTGCGCCGGGACGGCGGCGACCAGCCAGACGTTGGTGACCCGGGAGATGGGCGCTGCCGAGACGGTGTACGTGTAGGTGATCCTCGCGCCCGGTACGACCGGCTCGCCGGCGATCGCCAGCCGTTCGGCCTCGGCGGTGACGGCGACGGTGACCTGGGGCAGCGTGACGGCCACGGCGGCGTACACCGCGCCCACCCAGCCCTCGCCGGCCACCCGCAGCAGGGCTTCACCGGTCAGGTCGAACGCGTCTCCGGTGGCCACGGCCCGGCCGTCGACGGTGCCGGCGGGCGTGCCGTAGCCGATCCAGCCGACCTGGGCCCGGCCGGTGCGCAGCGGCAGTTCGGCGGTCTGGGCGAGCCCGTCGGCCAGGGTCACGGCGCGCAGCGGTTCGCCGGCGGCGGCGTAGACGACGAGGAGGGTCCAGCGCGGGGCGGCGACCCTGTACATGCCGGGGCCGGCCTGGCGGACGAGGGCGGTGACGTCGGCGGCGCCCTGGTGCCCGCCCGGGTACGCGGCCAGCTCGCCGGCCACGGAGGCACCCGGCTTGCCGGGCGCGGTGACCGAGACGGTGCCGACCGGGACCTCGGCGGACCAGTACAGCCGGGCGTAGCGGACGGTCGCGCCCTGGGCGAGCGCGAGCGGCTCGGCGGGGGAGGCGGTGGCGAGGCCGCCCGCGACGGTGGTGGAGTACCGGAGCGCGACGGCGCTGGCCGGGTCCGCCGACGCGGGGGCGGCGCCGCACGTGAGAAGCAGACAGAACACGAGATAGTGCGTTTTCAGCATGCCTACCCCCAAGCTAGAGGTAGGTCATACATTAGGGGAACTAGCGGGAATAAACCTCAGGTTTGAGAACTCCGACAAACGGGAGCTCCCGGTACCGCTCGGCGTAGTCCAGCCCGTAGCCGACGACGAACTCGTTCGGGATGTCGAAGCCGACGTACTTCACCGGCACGTCCACCTTCACGGCGTCGGGCTTGCGGAGGAACGCCACGACCTCGATGGACGCCGCGCCCCGGCTCGCCAGGTACCGCAGCAGCCACGACAGGGTCAGCCCCGAGTCGACGATGTCCTCGCACACGATCACGTGCTTGTCCGCGATGTCGCGGTCGAGGTCCTTGAGGATCCGGACCACCCCGGAGGAGGTCGCGGCCTGGCCGTAGGAGGAGACGGCCATGAACTCCAGTTCGGTCGGGAGCGGGAACGCGCGGGCGAAGTCGGCCATGAACATGACCGCGCCCTTCAGCACGCCGACGAGAAGCACGCCGTCCCGGCCCGCGTAGTCAGCAGCGACCTCTTCGGCCAGCTCCTTCGTGCGCTCTTTGATCTGTTCCTCGGAGACGATGATGCGTTCGATATCGTCGGCGTACCAGCCCATGTGGTTAGCCTGCCGGATGACCGAGGTCACTCCCCCACCGGGGTCGCCACGATCCGCCCGGCCCGCCGCGATACGGGCAGACCGCCCGGCAGCTGGGTCGGGCCCTGGCCCTTCCATGCCGTGACCAGGGCGTCCAGCGCGTCGAGATGCCGTCGGGTGAGCGCGCCGCCGGGGACACCGAGGGACAGCGCCCAGCGCCGGAGCACCCGGCTGCGCAGGGCCGGGCCGAGCCGGGCCAGATCCTCGACGGCCAGTGACTCCCCGAGCGGGAAGCGCCCGGCCTGCGCGTCCAACTCGGCGCAGTCGGCCGCGACCAGGGCGGCCGTGTTCGCCAGGTTCGCCACGACCTTCTCGCCCAGGGTGTCGACGAGCTCGCGGACCCGGGACCGGGCGTACCGCGCGTCGGTGTTGTGCGGGTCCTCCCACGGCGCGGGTTCCAGCCCCGCGCAGGCGGCCCGGACCACCGCCCGGGGCAGGTCGAGCAGGGGCCGGGCGTACACGCCGCGGCGGGCGGGCATGCCAGAGATGCCGCGCGGGCCGGAGCCGCGGGCCAGGGCGAGCAGGACCGTCTCGGCCTGGTCGTCGCGGGTGTGGCCGAGGAGCACGGCGGCGGCCCCCGTCTCGGCGGCGACCCGGGACAGCGCCCCGTAGCGGGCCGTGCGGGCGGCGTCCTCGGGGCCTGCCCCCACGTGCACGGTGACGGTCTCCACCAGTACCGGATCAAAGGATTTCGACGCCCAGGCGGCCAGCGCCGCGGCCCGGGGGCCGGAGCCCTCCTGGAGCTGGTGGTCGACCGTGACCAGGCCGATCCGGAGCCCGGCGCGCGGGCCCTCGAAGGCCAGGGCGGCGGCGAGCGCGAGGGAGTCGGCGCCGCCGGAGCACGCGACCAGCACCAGCCCGGCGGACGGCAGCGCCCGCCGGACGGCGACCCGCACGGCGGCGACGGCCGGCGGCGGACCGGTCACGAGACCCGGGCGACCCACGCCGCCGGATCGGACAGCTCCTCGACCCGGGGCAGGGTCTCCGGGGAGGTGAAGATCCGGTTGAAGCCGGCCATCCCGACCTGGTCGACGACGGCGGCCACGAACTGCCGGCCCTCCTCGTACTGCCGCATCTTCACGTCCACGCCGAGCAGCCGGCGGATGAAGCGCTCCATCGGGTTGCCCCCGGACCGGCGCTGGGTGAACTTCGCGCGGATCTGCTCCACGCTGGGCACCACCTCCGGCCCGACGCCGTCCATCACGAACTCCGCGTGCCCCTCCAGCAGGGTCATCAGCGCCGTGAGCCGGGCGACGACCACCTTCTGGGCGGGGCTCTGCATGACGTCGAGGATGCTGGTCTTCTCGTCGGAGAGCGCCTGGAACGCCCGGCGGGCCCGTTCGGAGAACGCCTCCCCGTCCAGCTGGGAGGCGTCGGCGAACGCGTGGATCTCCGCGAGGAAGTGGTCGCGCAGCCACGGGACGGCCGTGAACTGGGTCCGGTGGGTCACCTCGTGCAGGCACACCCACAGCCGGAAGTCGCGCGGGTCGACGTCGAGTTTCTGCTGGACCTCGGTGATGTTCGGCGCGATCAGGAGCAGCTCGCCGGGGACGCCGGAGAAGACCTCGTACTGGCCGAGGACCTTGGACGACAGGTACGCCAGGACCGTGCCGGCCTGCGCGCCCGTGACCTTCGCGCCGATCAGGTTCGTCAGGAACCCGGGCTGGTGGTCGGTGATCCGCGGCGCCAGGGTGCCGAACAGGTTCTTCAGGCCCTCGATGTTCACCGCGGCCCAGTCGGCCCGGTCCACGACCCGCACCGGCGGCAGGTCCCCGATCGGGTGCAGCCCGGTGTACCCGGCGACGTGCGCCGCCGCCTCGTCTGTCAACCTGCGCAGCTCGGAGACCGTCTCCGCCGCCACCGCGTACGTCACCTTGGGCCCGGAACCACCGAGTGTCGCGGCGGTCGAAGCGGCCAGCTCCCAGTCCACGAACTGCGTCATGGAACTAACGTAGCTCCTCCCAGCGGATCAGGGCACGGACGCCGAGTTCGGGATATTCCTCGTACGCGGTCACCGCCGACACGCCCAGCCAGGTGGCGCCCGCCCGCTCGACGAGGACGCGGGCAGCCCGGGCCTGGGTGCCGGTCTCCACCAGGTCGTCCACGAGCAGCACCCGGTCGGCGGGGCCGAGCGCCTCGGCGTCCAGGGCCAGCACCTCGTAGCGGCTGATCGGGGCGGTGTTCAGGGCCGAGACCAGCTCGCCGGGTGCCTTGCGCAGAGCGACGAACCCGATTCCCAGGTACGCGGCGACGAGCGGCCCGAGCATGTAGCCGGAGGACTGGTTGCCGGCGATGACGGTGGGCCGGACCCCTCCGGGTGCCGCGGCGGGCGGCCGGGCGTCGTGCAGCGCCGCCAGGGCCGGGCCGAGCGCGCCCAGGATCTCGGGGTCGCGCCACCAGGCCCTCAGGTGCAGGAACCCCTCCCCGACGAAGACGGCCCGCTCCCGCAGCAGCCGTCGGATGTCGGCGAGGAAGGCCGCCCTGGCGGCGTCCGGGCCGGGCGCCGAACCGTCCGGCAGGGTCACAGCTTCGCCAGCTGGCCCGCGGCCTTGTCGATCGCCGCCCGCGCCCCGTCCAGCCCCGGCGACGCGTCGCACAGCACCACGAGGACCACGGTGCGGCCGCCCTTGGTCGTGACCAGCCCGGCGAGCGCGTCGACCCCGGTGAGCGTGCCGGTCTTGGCCCGGACCGCCCCGGTGCCGTCGGCCGTCGGCGGGTAGCGCGGGTCGAGCCCGCCGGAGAAGCCGGCCACGGGCAGGCCGGTGAACAGGAACCGCAGCTCGGGGTGGTCGGGCTTGGCGGCCCGGGTGAGCAGGCTGCCCAGGTACCCGGCGGAGACCTGGTTCTTGCCGGACATCCCGGAGCCGTCGACCTGGCCGGTGGGCGGGGTGAGCCCCAGCCCGGCGACCGTCTCCTGGATGCCGGCCATCGCGCCCTCGAAGGAACCCGGCTTGCCCTTGGCCAGCGCGACCTGCCGGGCGAGCGCCTCGGCGAGCACGTTGTCACTGCGGAGCAGCGCGATCTCCACGAGCCGGCCGATGGTCGGGGACAGCACCTTGCCGTACTCGCGGGCTCCGGGGTCGGCCTTGCCCAGGGTCACGGGCACGGCCCCGCCGACCAGCTTCGCGAGGGCCCCGCCCGCCGCGATCGAGGGGTCGGGCTGCCGCTTGGAGCCCTCGCCGGCCGGGTCCTTCGCCTCGAACCGGCCGCCGTCGACCGCCACCGGAACCACGGTGTTGACCCAGCTGCCGACGTCGGCGGGTGCCCAGCCGGGGGCGGTCCCCGGGCCGGTGAACGCGGAGTTGTCCACGGTCACCTTGGTCAGTGGCTGCCCGGCCAGGGCCGACTTCACCTGGTTGGCGAGGTCGGAGAGCTTGGCCGCGCCCGGGTAGGCGCCCGCGCCGTCCAGGGACAGGGTGACGTCGCCGCCGCCGACCAGCACGATCTCGCCCGGCTGGGCTCCGGCGACGACCTTGGTCTCGATCCGGTAGTCCGCGCCCCGGGCGGTCAGGGCGGCGGCGGCCGTGGACAGCTTGATCGTCGAGGCGGGCACGGCGAGGGTGTCGGCGCCTTTGTCGTAGACCTTCTCGCCGGTCTCCAGGTCGAGCACGACCGCGGTGACCTTGGGGCCGAGCCGGGGGTCCGCGAGGGCGGTCGCGAGGACCTTGGACACGGCGTCGGCGGTCAGCGGCTGGCCGGCCCGCGCGGCGGCCTCGAGGACCGGGGCGGGCGACGGCTCGTTGGCGAGGCCGGGCATGAAGGCGACCGAGGCTCTGGGCGCCCACGGCCGGAGTGCGACCGCTGTCCCCGCTCCGGCACTTATCAGGAGGACTGTCGCAAATGCGGCGATCCATTTTCCTTTGCCGGATTTTTGTTCCACTGTGGGCGGGTTTGCCGCAAGCACGGGCGCGACGGACTGTGAGGAGCCGTACACTGTCCCCGTCGGGGGCCGCGCATCGTAGCGTGCCCCGGACACGGGTGGCTCCGAGCCCGTCGCTTGTGTGCTATGCCTCCCCATGAGCCCCCACTTTCTGCGTACGCCCAGCCTTACACGAGACTAGATTGGATAATCAGCGATGCGCGACAAGGGAGATGGCGTGGAGTTCGAGGTAACGATCGAAATCCCCAAGGGTCACCGGAACAAGTACGAAGTTGACCACGCCACCGGTCGCATCCGCCTCGACCGTACCCTGTTCACGTCCACCCAGTACCCGGCCGACTACGGCTTCATCGAGGGTACGTTGGGTGAGGACGGCGACCCGCTGGACGCGCTGGTCCTGCTCCCCGAGCCCACCTTCCCCGGCTGCCTGATCCGCTGCCGCGCCATCGGCATGTTCCGCATGACCGATGAGAAGGGCGGGGACGACAAGGTCCTGTGCGTGCCGGCCAACGACCCGCGCCAGGAGCACCTCCGCGACATCAACCACCTGCCGGTCTTCGACAAGCTCGAGATCCAGCACTTCTTCGAGGTCTACAAGGACCTCGAGCCCGGCAAGAGCGTCGAGGGCGCCAGCTGGGTCGGCCGGGTCGAGGCCGAGGCCGAGGTCGAGGCGTCCCGCAAGCGGCTCGCCGACTCCGGCGGCCACGAGGTGCCGGTCGCCCCGAACGCGACCCCGCTCGAGCACCCGTAAGCATCTGGTCAACGGCCCGCCTCGACACTTGAGGCGGGCCGTTACCCTTGCCGCCATGACTACCCCAACCCCTCCCGGCTGGTACCCCGATCCGTCCGGCACCACAGCCCAGCGTTGGTGGGACGGCCAGAAGTGGACCGAGCACACCCAGGGCCAGAGCGGCGGCGCCCCGGCGAAGCCCCTGGACTGGGAACTGTCCGTCGACGGCCAGCACAACCCGGCCAGGATCGCGCAGCAGGTCCAGCAGGGCGCCGGAGTCGTGCCCACCCAGCAGGGCGGCGGCTCGCTGTTCACCGAGCCCGTGCTCGTCGTCAACCAGAAGACGAAGCTGATCGAGGTCAACAACGAGTACTCGGTGTTCGACCAGCAGGGCCGCCAGCTCGGCATGGTCGTCCAGGTCGGCCAGAGCACGCTGAAGAAGGTCGTCCGGTTCCTCGGCAACTACGACCAGTTCTTCACCCACAAGCTCGAGGTCCGCGACAACGCCGGCCAGGTGCACCTCCTGCTCACCCGCCCCGCGAAGATCATGAAGTCCCGGGTCATCGTGCAGCGCGGCGACGGCCAGCAGGTCGGCGAGATCATCCAGCAGAACATGATCGGCAAGATCCGGTTCGCGCTGATGTCCAACGGGCAGCAGGTCGGCGAGATCCGCGCCGAGAACTGGCGCGCCTGGAACTTCTCGATCGTCGACCACACCGGCCAGGAGATCGCCCGGATCACCAAGACCTGGGAGGGCCTGCTCCGCACCGCCTTCACCACGGCCGACAACTATGTCGTGCAGATCCACCGGCCGCTCCAGGACCCGCTGCTCAGCATGGTGGTGGCCTCGGCGCTCACCGTGGACACGGCCCTGAAGCAGGACGACCGCTAGACCCTTTTCCGGGTACGCCACGCGGGCGGCCGGCCCGTGCGACCCCTGCGGCGTGCTCCGCCCGGATGGGCACCACCCGTCCGGGCGGCGACGTCGGAGGGCGGGGCGCTCCGGGGCGTACCCGTCGAGGTCTGGCTGGTCAGGTGTTGATGGTGAAGCCGCGGCCGGGGGCCGACGGTGGCAGATCGGCCGGGAGGTAGGGCGACTCGGTCAGGCTGGTCGCCCACGCCGCCGGGTCGAACGGGGTCACCACGGCCAGCACCAGGTGCCCCACGTCGGCGGCCGCGCGGACCACCTCGGGGGCCACGAAGCCGTCGGGCAGCGCCGTGCGGATCGCCACCGCCTCGGCCGACCCGATTGCGGCGGCCACCGCGTCGGCCATGTCCGACCGGAGCGCGAACATCCAGTCGGAGACCTGCGTCGCGTACTCCGCCGTCGCCTCCGCCCTGGTCACCAGCGCCTCCTGGTGCGCGCGGAGCCCCGCCCAGTGCGCGCCGAACGCGACCGAGGCCGGGCCGGCCCAGTCCACCGGGGCGTCCGGCAGCGCGGCGGGGACGGGTGGCGCGGTCAGGGGCGGCCGGAGCGCGGCGGCGAACTCCAGCGCGCCGCCGGGCAGCACCCCCCAGCGGGTGATCAGGGGCAGCACCGGGTGGCCGGCGGGGGCGCCGCCGTCCGCGAGCAGGCGGTCGACCCTGGTCAGGAGGTCGCGGCCGGAGACGAGGAGCCGGTCGAGCACCGCCGACTGCCGGCGGTCCATCCGGTGCCGGCCCGAACCGAGGATCCGGCCGCCGTGCGCGGCCCCGGAGAAGCCGCGGCCCGGCGTGCCGCTCGCGTCGACCACGGGTGTGGACCGGCCGGCGTGCGGCACCTGACCCGTTCGGCCGGGCCGGGGCGGGAGGAGGTCAGCCATCGAGGGTGTCCGTGGTCGAGTAGCGGTCGGTGGCCGCGCGCAGGCTCTCGGCCGTCGCGGCCAGTCGGGCCCGTTGGCCGACGTCCTCGGCGGCGCGGGCGGCCAGGGCGGCGGCCCACTGGGCGTGCACGGCCCGGCCCAGCTCGCCGAGGCCGCCGGGGGCGCCGCCACCGAAGTCGTCCGGGGACGGCGGGTCTGCCGGACGCCCACCGGAGCCGGGGTCGGGGCGGGTCCCGGAGGCCTGACCGTTGCCGGTCGGGGCCCCGCCAGCTCGGGAGCCGTGGCCCGGGCCGACGTCGAGGTCGAACGTGGCGATCAGCGCGGTGGCCAGCTGGTCGGGGGTCATCGGGGCACCAGGGGCGGGTACTCGCCCAGCTCCTGCGCGCGGACCTTCTCCCGGGCCCAGGTCGCCGCCTCGCCCGCCGAGCGCAGGGTCTCGAGGATGTCGGCGCGGCTGACGCCCTCGACGGTCACGGCGCGGATCTCGCCGTCCGCCGAGACGGTGACCTCGACATTCCCGTCGGAGGAGCGCACGATCACCTCGACGGCGCGGACCGCGCGCTCGTACGCCGCCTGGCGGGCCTCGATGCGCTCATAGCGCGCGACAGCCTCGTCGGTCCAGGCCGTGTCGTACTCCGGGGGCATCGATCGTCCCTTTTGGATGGCGAACATTTGCCATCGGACATTACCTATGAATGATCTCCTTGGGAAGGGAAAGGTGGAGACATGTCCGGTGCGCGACTCCGGGGTGCCCGTGGGGCGGGTGGGGCCACTGGGATCCGGAGGTGCCCGCCGGAAGCATGAGCTGGCCGACAGCCTCCAGGAGTGGTCCACAACTTCTCCACACGGAGGTACTACGGTCAGTCCCGTGAACCAACGTCGTGTCCTGGTCGTCGAGGACGAGCCGACCATCGCCCAGTCCGTCGCGGCCCGGCTGCGGGGCGAGGGCTACCTGGTCGACATCGCGGCGGACGGGCCGTCGGCGGTGTCGGCGGCGGCCGCGTACCCGCCGGACATCGTCGTGCTCGACGTCATGCTGCCCGGGTTCGACGGGCTGGAGGTGTGCCGGCGGATCCAGGCCGAGCGGCCGGTGCCCGTGCTCATGGTGACCGCCCGGGGGGACGAGACGGACATGCTGATCGGGCTCGGGGTGGGCGCGGACGACTACCTGACCAAGCCGTTCAGCATGCGGGAACTGGCCGCGCGGGTCGCCGTACTCCTCAGGAGGGTCGACCGGGCCGCCAGCGTCGTCCCCAGGCAGCTCGGGCCGCTGCGGATCAACGCGGCCGAGCGCCGGGTGTTCCTGGAGGAGTCCGAGGTGCACCTGACCCCGACCGAGTTCGACCTGCTCAGCAGCCTGGCGTCCCGGCCGAGGGCGGTGCACAGCCGGGAGCAGCTGCTGTCGACGGTGTGGGGCTGGTCGGACGCGTTCGCGAGCCGGACCGTGGACAGCCACATCAAGAGCCTGCGGCGCAAGATCGGCGCGGAGCTGATCCGCACGGTGCACGGCGTCGGGTACGCCCTGGAGATCCCCCGGTGACCACCGGCGTCGGAGCGGCCGGTGCCGAACCGGGCCCTCCGGCGGCGGAGACAGGCCGCACCGGCCACCGCGCGGCGACCGGCCGCGGCACCGTGCCGGCGCTGCACGCGGCCGGACATGCAGGTCAGGGCCTTCCGGGGCAGCCCGTGGACGTCACCGGATACCGGTCCGGGGAGTATCCGCTCACCCGGCGCAGGGCCGCGGCGCAGTGGGCCGCCGACTGGCTGCGGCTGGTCGTGCCCCGGCCGTTGGACCCGGTGCACTCGATCAAGATGAAGATCGGCATCCTGGTGGCCGCCTCGATCGGGGCGGCGGCGATGGTGTTCTACTTCGGGGTCAAGTGGCCGATGCGGTACACCCTGTGCAGTGCCCTGGTGGTGGCCCTGGGCGTCACGCAGGTCATCGCGCACGGCATGACCTCCCCGCTCCGGCAGATGACGGCCGCCGCGCGCGCCATGGCCCGGGGCGAATACGGGCAGCGGGTCCGGTCCACGTCCCGGGACGAGGTGGGCGAGCTGGCCCGGGCGTTCAACCAGATGGCCCGGGACCTGGCGGCGGCCGACCGGCAGCGCAGGGAGATCATCGCGAACGTCTCCCACGAGCTGCGGACCCCGATCACAGCCCTTCAGGGGGTACTGGAGAACGTCGTCGACGGCGTCTCCGACCCGTCCACCCTCCAGGCGGCGCTCGCCCAGACCGAACGGCTCGGCCGGCTCGTCACGGAACTGTTGGACCTGTCGCGGCTGGAGGCGGGCGCCGTACCCCTCAACCGGGTCTCGTTTCCAGCGAAGCCCTTCCTGGAGGAGGCCGCCGCCCTGAGCGCGGCCGTGGTGGACGCCCCCGAGGACCTGGTCGTCACCGCCGACCGGGAACGGCTGCACCAGGTCGTCGCCAACCTGCTCGCCAACGCCTACCAGCACGGCCCGGCGGACGGGCGGGTCACGATCTCGGCACGGCGCACGGGGGGCGCCGTGCTGTTCGAAGTCACCGACGAAGGGCCCGGCATCCCCGTCGACCAGCGGGAACAGGTCTTCGAGCGGTTCATCCGGGGCGAGCGGGCCATCGGGGCGGTCGCGGACGGCGGCACCGGGCTCGGGCTCGCGATCGCCCGCTGGGTCGTGCAGTTGCACGGCGGGACGATCGCGGTCGTCGGGACGGATCCGGGCTGCCGGATCCAGTTCACGCTGCCGGCCTGACCCGGGGCCGACCGGAGAACCGCCAGGCACCTGGCGGGTCCGGGGCCCGGCGCGTGGTGCCCGGGGCCCGGCGGGCAGGCCAGTGCCCTCACGGAGTGGGGCGGGTGCCGGACGCGGTGGCCGGCGTGGCCTCCGACCCGGTCGCCGGCGGGCCGGTGGTCGGCGGGACGGTCTGCTGCGGCGGGCTGGGAGCGGCGGACGACGGCCCGACCGTGGCGCGCGGACTCGGCGACGGAGACGCCGCGGCCGTGGGCTCGGTGCTCGGCGGTGCGACCGTGATCGTCGGGCTGGCCGTCTTCCCGGCTGCCGGCAGCACCGGCCGCGCCTCGGTCTGCCTGACCTCCGCCGTCGGAACCACCGTCGCCGGGGCCGGATCAACGGGATCGATCGGCGCGCCCAGCAGGCTCGGGTACGCCACGCCGGCCGCGAGCGCCGCCGCACCCAGCCCGGTGGCGAGGGCGACCATGACCGGCCACTTCCGCCGCTTCCGGGTCTCCGTGGGGGCCAGTTTCAGACCCGGGAGCTGCACGAGCGACGCGATATCGCCCTCCGCCCCGCTGAGCTGGGACAACAGGGCGCGCGCGGTCGGCCGGTCCTCGGGGCGCTTGGACACGGCGCGGGCCACGTGCGGGTACAGGTTGTCGGGCAGCCCGGACAGGTCCGGCGGCTCGTGCAGGATCTGGAGCACCCGGGTCACCGAGTCCCCCTCGCCGAACGGGTGCCGCCCGGTCGCCGCGAACGCCACCAGGCAGCCCCAGCCGAAGATGTCGGCCGCCTGGGTGACCGGCCCGCCCCGGGCCTGCTCGGGGGCCATCCAGCCGGGGCTGCCGACCATCATCCCGGTCCGGGTCAGGTCGGAGGAGCCGTCGACGGCCCGGGCCACCCCGAAGTCGATCACCCGGGGCCCGCAGAGGGACAGGATGACGTTGCCCGGTTTGAGGTCGCGGTGGATCAGTCCGGCGGCGTGGATCGCGGTGAGCGCGGCGGCCACCCCGACGGCGACGCCCTGGACGGACGAGCTGGGCAGCGGGCCGCGTTCGGCGACGGCACGGGACAGCGGGATGCCGTCCACGTACTCCGTGACCAGGTACAACCCCTGGTCGTCCTCGCCGAAGTCGATCACGGGTGCGGTGCAGAACGCCGCGACCCGCCGGGCCAGCGAGGCCTCCCGGCGGAAGCGTTCCAGGAACTGTTCGTCGTCGGCGAGCCTCGGGTGGATCACCTTGACGGCGACGATCCGCCCGTCCGGGGCCCGGCCCATGTGCACGGTCCCCATCCCGCCAGCGCCGAGCTTCCCGATGATCTCGTACTGACCGATCATGGTCCGCCGTCCCGAGCTCTGGACGCGCGTTTCGAACTCAAGATCACCCATGTTGCCTCTCGGAGTGCGCGTTACGTACTCAACGGGCAAAACCGGGCCGAGGTGACGGAGCGAGTCCGCGTCGTGACCCGCGCGACTACGATCACTGAGGTACCCATTCGTCACCCCTCATCCAGAGATCAGGTGTCAGCGATGGCGACTGAACGACAGGCCACGGTGGGCGGCGGCAACGCCCAGCCCGGGCGGCACCCGGGACTCGCGCTCGCGGTGATCACCTCCGCGCAGTTGATGATCATCCTGGACGCGACGATCGTGAACATCGCGTTGCCCCAGATCCAGAACGCCCTGGGCTTCTCCTCAACGGGACTGTCGTGGGTGCTCAACGCGTACACCCTGACGTTCGGCGGGCTGCTCCTGCTCGGCGGCCGGGCCGGCGACATCCTCGGCCGGCGGCGGGTCTTCATCTTCGGCATCCTGCTGTTCACGCTCGCGTCCCTGCTCGGCGGGCTCGCCCAGTCCGCCGAGTGGCTGCTGCTGGCCCGGGCGTTGCAGGGCATCGGCGGGGCCATCGCCTCCCCCACCGCCCTGGCCCTGGTCACGACGAACTTCGAGGAGGGCCCCGAACGCAACCGGGCCTTCGGCGTGTTCGCCGCCGTCTCCGGAGCCGGCGCCGCGATCGGCCTGATCGCCGGCGGCATGCTCACCTCCTGGCTCTCGTGGCGCTGGACGCTGTTCGTGAACGTCCCGATCGGCATCGTGCTGGCACTGCTCACGCCCAGGTACCTCAAGGAGTCCGAGCGGCACCCCGGCCGGTTCGACATCGCCGGCGCCATCACGTCCACGGCCGGCATGAGCCTGCTCGTCTACGGCTTCATCCGCGCCGCCGACAAGGGCTGGAGCAACACGGGCACCCTGGCCTCGTTCGGGGCCGCGGTGGTCCTGCTGGCCGCGTTCATCCTGATCGAACGCCGCAGCCAGCAGCCGATCACCCCGCTGCACCTGTTCGCCGACCGCGACCGCACGGGCAGCTACGTGGTCATGCTGCTCACCGGCGCGGCCATGTTCGGGATGTTCTTCTTCCTGACCCTGTTCGTGCAGAACGTGCTCGGCTACTCGCCCCTGCGCGCCGGCTTCGCCTTCCTGCCCGTGACCCTGGCCATCGGGATCACCGCCCAGCTCGCGTCCCAGATCCTGCCCAGGACCGGACCCAAGATCCTGATGATGATCGGCGGCACCCTGGCGGCGGGCGGCCTGATCTGGCTGTCCCGGATCAACGAGTCCAGCGGGTACGTCACCGGGCTGCTCATCCCCATGTGCATCTTCGGCCTGGGCATGGGCTTCATCTTCGTACCCGTCACGATCGTCGCCCTGTCCCGCGTGTCCAACCGGGACTCGGGCGCGGCGTCCGGCCTGCTCAACGCGACCCAGATGGTCGGTGGCTCACTCGGGCTGTCGGTGCTGGTCACGGTGTTCGGCACGGCCAGCCGCAACGAGGCCGCCATCCAGGTCAAACAGTTCCTGGCCTCGGCGACCCCCGAGCAGTTGGCGGCGTTCCAGAAGACCCAGGAGCTGCCGAAGCCGTTCTCAAGTCACGTGCTCGCGCACGGCATCTCGTCGGCGTTCCAGCTCGCCGCCGTGCTGGCCGTGGTCGCGCTCGTGGTGACGACCGTGGTGATCCGGCGGAAGGTGGCCGGGGAAGGGGCCGGGACCGTGGGAGCGCCGGTCGGCTGAGGCCCTGAGCCGCCGGCCGTGGTGGGCGGCTGTGGTGGGCGGCCCGGCCACCGGCGCCGGCACAAACCACGATCAACTTCATCATCTGGTTACGGTGGGACGTGACCGGGTCCTGAAGGGCTTCCGAGCCGTGGCGGCCCCCTCTGCCAGTATCAGTCCGTCCGGAATCGGGGAAGCCTTGTCATCGGAAGCCCACGCGAAGGTCCACCTCTGGCGGATCGAGGACCGGGAGTACGCCCGCCACGAGCAGCGGCGCGGCAGACGGCACGCGTTCACGACCATCGAGCCCCGCCGCACGGCACTCATCGTGATCGACATGGTCCCCTTCTTCGTCGCCGAGAACGAGTACTGCCGGGGCATCGTGCCCAACATCGGCCAGCTCGCCGACACCCTGCGCGACGCGGGCGGCACCGTCGCGTGGGTCCTGCCCGGCGCGGGCGAACCCTCCGACGTGACCGACGAGTTCCTCGGCCCCGACATCGCCGAACTGTTCCGGCGCAGCGGCGGCGAGGGCCCGCTGGCGGATCGACTGTGGGAGGAGTTCGAGGTCCACGCCGGCGACATCCTCGTGGAGAAGACGGCCGCCAGCGCCTTCTTCCCCGGCCGCTGCCCGCTCCCGTCGCAGCTGGAGACACGCGGCATCGACACGGTACTGATCACGGGCACCGTCACGAACGTGTGCTGCGAATCCTCGGCGCGCGACGCCAGCACGCTCGGGTACCGGGTCGTCATGGTGGCCGACGCCAACGCCGCCCGGCGCGACGAGGACCACAACGCCACGCTCCACACGGTCTACCGCTCCTTCGGCGACGTACGCCCCACCGCCGGCCTCCTCGCCATGCTCACCGCCCCGGCACCGTAGACGACTCGGGCTCCGGCGAGCCTTGTGAGGTCCCTGCGCCCTGATAGCGGTCTTGCGGTCGATCATTCAAGCCGAGAAAGTGTGCGGTGGCGCTGAGATATCGTTCGATCGGCTCATGCCGGGAGCCGGTTCACGTGCCCGCTCTACTCTCGACCCGACTACTCTGAGAACCATGAGCAACGCGGCCGGGGCGACGGCGACCCGCGAGGAGGAGATCGCGTTTCTGGCCATGGAGCAGGTGCTTCGGATCGACATCAAGCTCGCGGATGCCGGCGCTGGCGACAGAATGCCCGACGGCTCTTGGGTTTACCCTGACGGCCAGAAGGGCCGCGGCATCGTCGAGGTCACCTCGCCCCCGGCCGCAAGACTGTTGACACAAAGGGCACGAGCGAAAAAGGCTGGGCTGCGCCATACCGAGAGCGGGTCGATTTCTTTGCTCTTGAACCAGCTCGCGCAGGTGTGCAATGAGATGCTCGCGGCAGACTGGGCCCGGGAGAACATCAACAAGCTCCTGGCCCAACCGGCCGATGAGCGGCACCTCTTCCTCTTCGGGCGCAGCCACAAAGAAGAACACTACTTCTACCGGCTGTCAGATCCTGATGATGAAGGGAAAACCGAGCCCGTCGATGACCTTGTCCTCCCAGAGGGCATCTCAGACGTATGGTTCCGGGGCCGGGCACGGCGGGACCGTGGCCACCCAGGGGCCCCGATCGAACTCAGGTTGGCACGGTTTCACATGGAGTCGGGTTGGCACCGTTACGTGGTCCGGATTGAGGACCTGCACCTGCCGACCCCCAATCAGCATCTCGCCGATGATCGAGTTCCCGCTGGATTGCGACACCCCAAAGATCGATCTACCAGCACGGCCGATGACTGAGGCCGACTGGGTCGGCATTCACGTTTCGGGTGCAGGCTCGTTCGTGCTGCGGATCCTCGCGCCACGGGTCTGATCTGCGAGCGGCCCAGCGCTGGACGCCGAACCAGCGGCGCGATCAGCGCGAACCCGGCGAGGAGCACTCTGCGCCTGGGAGCGTCCGCGACCACTGCCCCGCGTGGAGGCCGCGCTCCGGCTCGTTCGGTCTTTCGCACGCTCGGACCGAGCGCTCACCGCGCGGGGGAGGGCAGTCCTGCGCGCTCCCGCCATATCGACGGATCGGCTGGCCCGGCGGTCCACACGATGACCTGTGCCACGGCTTGTTCGAACGTGTCGGCCAAAGAGCGGGTGTCATCGACGAGCAGCACGTGCTGTTCGACGTGGTGAACGTTGTGATCGATCGGGCACCAACAGCCGACGCCGAGTTGCGCGGTCACCGCCAGCTGCCCCGAGCGCGTCCAGCAGACATCGAGTTCGAGTTCCGTCCAGTCGCTGAGGCGGCTCTCAAGAGTGACGGCCGTACAGAGAATGACTGGTACTCCGACCCCGTCGGGGCCTGGAAAAGCCGCGTGATCTTCCAACCAATGCCAGTCCGGCGCGTCGGCTGCGGGCCGCGCCGCGTCGAGGGCATCCGCTGCGAGCCGCAGCCTGCCCACATCATCCTGCGCGACCCCCGGGAAAAGAACCTCCAACGGAGATTCCGGAATCGGACCACGAGTCATCCAGGTACTCATAGGAGTCAAATCTTGCCCGTCACACAGGTGCGTCGCAAGCGATCCACCCATTGCGGTCCGGAGCTACCATCGCGGCATGGGCGGAGTACACATCGGATGGTTCATCGCGGCAGGTGGGTTCGCCCTCCTGGTGGTTGTCCTCCTCCTGCTGCGGTCGCGGAGCCGGCGCCGTCCCGATCCGGTCAGGCTCGCCGAGGCGCGGGCGCTCGCCGCCAGACGACCGCACCGGTCCGCACCCCGCGCACGTTCCCGCACCGGCGGCGGGCGGGATCCGGGGGTCAACGGCACGAGCGGCGTGTGGATCCACGACCACGGCACCGTGAGCAGTTCGGACATGAGCCCGAGCGGGGACTCCGGTGGTGGCGGAGGCGGCGGGGACTAGGTTCTGTCCGGTGGACCCTGGGTTGATCGGCCGGCCGGGTTCGGCAGGGCGCTCCGCGAGGGTCCGCACGATGTTCACGCCCTGATGATCCTCGCGCGGACATGCACCACGAGTCGCCGGACGTCCTCCACGCGCATCAGAAAACAGCCGCCGACGTAGACCGCGACCAGCACCGTTCCGCTCAGGAGCAGGGCCGCTCCCGCCGAGAGTGTGTCACCCGGCAGCGTGGCCACGACGGCAGCGCTCAGGCCGGCCGCCACGGCGATCGGGATCAGCAGGCGCAGCACAGTGGTTCGGGCGTGCGCGGTGGGCGGGGGTCCGAGGCGGCGGCGGAGGAGTACGGCGCCGCAGATCGCGGCCACGAGGTAGGAGAGCGCGTTGCTGGCCATGAGGCCTGCGGCGATCCAGCGCACCGGGACGACGTGGACCACGAGCAGCGCCGAGGCCACGCGCACCAGGGTCACAGGGATGTTCAGCAGTGCCGGGGTGCGCAGGTCGGCGAGCGCGAAGAACGCGAAGGTCTGCAACTGGCTGATCGCGTACGGCAACAGGCCCGCTCCCGCGACCGCGATGACGATACCGGTGGAGACCGCCTGGTCATGGGTGTAGCGGCCCCACTCGAACACGGTGACGGCGATGGGTACGCCGAGGACCACGAACGCGAGGGCCACCGGACTCGCGACGACGGCGATCAGCCGGCCGCCCAGGGACAGCTCGGCTGCCGCCAGGCTCTGGCCTTCCGCCGGGTGCCGGTCCTCTGCGGGGCGGCGCTGATCCTCCGCGGGGTGCCGCGCTTCCTCGGGGCGGCGCTGGTCCGTTGACGGCTGCTGGTCGGTGGCTGCCCGGCTCAGGCGGGGTACCAGCGCGGTGATGATGGGCAGTGCCGCGATGCCGTAGCCCATCATCAACATCAGGTAGCCGTTGTTGTAGATCGCGGGACCCGGGCCGCCCTGGGCGCTGGCCACCCGCGCGAGTTTGAGCATGACGAGAACCCCGGCCTGGCTGACCCCGAGATACAGCAGGGTCCAACCGGCCAGCCGCCCGAGGGAGGCCAACTCCGCGCGCCGGACGTCGAACCTGGCCCGCCACCGCCACCCGGTCCGCCGCAGGGCCGGCCACAGCGCCACGACCTGACAGCCGACCGACAGGAGGGTACCGGCGCCGAGTACCGCGACCTGGGCGGACGTGATCGACTCCGGGGTCAGTTCCCTCGGGCCGGGGAGCAGGAGGAACGCGGCGGCGGTACCCATCAGGGCGAGGTTGTTCGCGATCGGGGCCCACACCGGCACCGCGAACTCGTCGTGCGCGTTGAGGACGGCCGTCAGCAGGGCGAACACGCCGTACAGCAGGATCGCCGGCAACGTCAGATAGGTCCACGTCGTGACGAGGTGCCGGCTGGCCTCCGGAGTGGCCTCGTCGGACAGCAGCCCGGAGATCCACGGGGCCGCCAGCGTCAACAGGGCCGCCAACAGCGCGAACATGCCCGTGGTCAGGGTGAGCAACCGGTCGGTGTACGCGCGTCCGCCGTCAGGTTGCGTGCGCGCCCGCACGAGCAGCGACACGACGATGCTGGCGATGGTGCCGCCGACGAGCACCTCGTACACGATGCCGGGCAGCATGGACGCCGTCGCGTACGCGTCCCCCACCAGGCCCGCGCCGATCGCGGCACCGATGATCGCCGTGCGGACGAAGCCGGTGAGCCTGGACACCAGCGCGCCGACGGCCATGCCGGCACCCTTCCGGGCGATGCCTCCGGCGTCCGGGGCGGTCCCGCCGGCCCCGGGCTGGGCGGTCACCATGCGAACTGGGCGATGACCTGGTCCAGGTCCCGGCCGAGGTCGGCCATCTCGGAACGGGACTCGTGCCGGACGAGTGCGAGCCGGAGTGCCTGGACCTCACTGATCATCCGAGTGGAGCGGACCCCGGCCAGCCGGGGCAGCACCGTGCGGGCCATGCGAGCCCCGGTGCCGGGGTCGCCATCGCCCTGACCGAGGTGCAGGGTCGCCATCCGCAGCGTCGCGAACATGGCCGCGCGGCTGCGGTCGTCTCCGAGGCCAGCCACCGCGTGCCCCAGGTGTTCGAGCGCGGCGGTCGTACCCGTGCCGCCTGTGGCTCGGGCGAGGAGATAGCCCGCGTACCCGATCGCGTGGTGCATCCCAGCTTCCGTGCGGAACGTGTTGAGCCAGACCGGGGCCGTCCCGGTCGTCGGGCCGGCGAACGCGTCCTCCGCACGGGTCAACTCGACCTGCGCGGCCTTCTGCCGTCCCATCGCGGCATACGCCTCGGCCATCACCCCGTGCACCGCCGACCGCAGCTGAGGAACGAGACCCGGGGCCGCGGCCGCATCGGCCATCCGTAGCGCCTCGTTGGGTTGACGCAGGTAGACGGCCTGATTCGCCATGTCGCAGAAGAGTTGGGCACGGACATTGACGTCACGGGCATCGGCGGCAACGGCGAGGCCGAGCTGGAACTGGCGACGTGCCTGGTCGTGCCGGCCGGAGTCGTAGGTGGCCCACGCCGTCCGGTCGGCCAGGTACGCGATCGTCCGGTCCAGCCGCCCGACGAGATCCCCGTTGATCGCGCGGGAACGCAGCTCCAGTGACCACCGCAGCAGTGCGGCCCCCTGGTCAGCTGCCAGGTGTCCGCCCCGTTGCAGATCCCACGACGCGATCTGGGCGGTGGCGTCCTCCACCTCGGCCACATCGTCAGCCCGAACCCTGGCGGGGACATGTGGAGTGGACTCTCCCACCAGGTCGACGAGTGGCACCCCGATCCCGCCGCTACCACCGGCCGCCAGGGTCAGAGCGCGCCCGAGGAAGTCGCGTCGATCCACAGAGTCACCTTCCGCGTCGTGCCCACCCGCCACGGGCGACGGCAGAATGCCCGTGAGCCTCACCCCGAGTGCCTTCTCGTATCCGTGGATCAGATGCGGGGTCACCGACCTCTCACCGCGTTCGACCCGGGACAGGTGACTCTTGTCCACACCCAACTGCCGAGCGAGCCGGTCCAGTCCGATACCCACACTGCGTCGGGCGGCACGGAGCCTCAAGCCAGAGTCTCGCACGACCTCTCCCCGCTCTCCGCGACCTCACCGAGGTTGCGGCAACTCGCTCCCAGTCATCGCGATGCTACGCCCCGATGGATGCCGCAAAACAGCGCAACCGTTGCGGCAACCCTGCAACCTCGCAAGTGGGCATGAGGCCGGCGTTGAATGGCATTCAGGCCAGCATGTGCGCGGCTGGTCGGCGATGACAGGCAAGGAGGCCGGGGAGCCTTCCCGGACTATGCCCGACCTCCTCTGACCCCGAGGGGCTGAATTCATGCTCAAGGTAACCCCGGCCCAGCGCAAGGAGTTGGGCGACAAGATAGTCAGTTTCATTTCCAGCTATGGGCCGGGCAGCATTGACGCCGCGTTGTTCGTAGACGATGAAGGTTCGTTCGGATTCAGTGCCGGCCCGGAGGTCCCTGCCGGATGTCGACTCATCATGAACCGGGCCGGGATCGACCGACTGATGGTCATGCACGTCTACACGCTGCCGGACCTCAACCGCCCGGACGGACGGGACGCGTTCGCCGAGCTGGTCAGCGAGAACGCGTGGCTCACGTGACCGCGCTCGACGGTCCGACGCGGGAGTTCGGGGTCTTCTCGGCGCCGCCCGTGCACAAGGCCTGTGACTCGTGCGCGGACGGCAGCTCCGTTCTCGCGTTGATCGAGGTGAAGACCAGTCTGCAACTCGCCGGGGGTCGAACGGGCGGGTGGCGGGCCGTTCGCTGCGGCCTTCACAACGGCTGGCACATGGTCAGGCGAACGCGCCATGCGAGAAGCGCGCCGCCGGACCCGGCCGGTCTTGTTCGAGGCGGGCGGTTGATCGGACGACTGGCGGTCGGCGTTCTGTTTCTCTTTCCCGCTTCCATGGCCGCGTATTACGCCGCCACCGTGAACGGGCTCATCCCCTGGTGAGCCCGTTCCGCACCCAAGGCACCGGCTGCACTGCCGTGCTCTGGAGCAGACCTCTCCTCGCGCCCCTGTTGCCCGCATCGCACGGAGGACCCCATGGCCGAGTTCGGCGACGTCTACCAGAAGATCGAGAGCACGAAGCAGGAAGTTGAGCTAGTCGTAGACAGCGCGGGAGTCATCGCGGAGCTCCTGGACGAGTTGGCGTCGTCGGTGGGTGCACTGGGCTTTCACTCCCGGTCAGCGGCATGCCGGCACGCGGCCGAGTTGGCCCGGGAGGCGATGTCGGCGGCCGGAAACATCATCCAGAAGCTTGAGGAGGTGCACTCCGGCGTCGTTATTGCCCAGGAGTTGGTTTGAGGGACGAAGCCGGGCGTGCAAGCGTGGCCGGCTGACGAGAACGACGAGTTGCCACAGCGGCGAGGCACGAGTGACGAACCAGAGCTGCCGGGGTGGATATCGGTGGAGAGCTTCGTCAAGGTCCTCAAACGAACCCTCCCTGCGCCGGTCATGCCCGGTAAGCGCCAAAAGACACACGGTCGGTGGCGTGACGACGACGGCAGGGTCCGCGGAGAGATCACATCGGGAGAACTGGACAACCTCAGCGACGACGCGCTGGAACTGATCAGGGGGCTCGGATTTCCCGAGCAGGCGGAGGCGATGGCAGCGCATGTGGAGATGAAGCTGGCGGTCATCATGCGGAGGGAAAGTCAGTCACACGCGACCTTGGTGATCAACAACCGCCCGTGCGGATTCGACCGAGCCGACTGGCGCTATGCCTGTGACAAGCTTCTACCCCAGGTTCTATACCCGGGCCAACGAATGACGGTCGAAGGTATGGGGCCGAACGGTGAGCCGTTCAGCAGGACCTACGAGGGAGGGAGTCACGCATCGTGAATTACATGATGTGGTCGCCGAATCATGACCGGGCGCTCGCCGGGATCGACGACGCCGGGGACCAGTTCGACCGTTGGGCGAGAATCGGAACCGCATGGGGTCCACATGCCGGGATGATCTTCGGCCCCCTTTCGGAAGGCCTCGACAGCCCGGACGAGTGGGATTCGAAAGCCCTGTGGATCGACGCTGACTTCGGAGCCGGCCGGGCTGCCGTCCGGTGGATACCTGATGGGTCCTACGGCGTCGAACTGGATACCCCGGACGGTCCGATCATCGCGGGATTCAATGAGCCAGAGGAGATTCCTGCGGAACTCGCGCGGGTTTCAGTGGCCAAGGCGCGGGAAGCAGTCATCGAGTATGTGACCACGGGGGAAAAGCCAACCTGCGTCAGGTGGGACACCGTCCAACCGAGTCATTGAGGCGGCGCCGCGTCAGGTCTCTGCGAGGAGGATGACGAGGAGTAGGAAGCCGGCGAGGAGGAGCGTGCACACGATCACGGTGCCGATGGTTCGCTTCAGGGACTGCCGGCGCTCGTACGCCCGGAACGCCGCCTGCCCCTCGGCGGTGTCGCGTCGCCAGGCGGGGTCGAGCCGCGCGGTACCGGCCGCGATCTCGTCCTGGACCCGTTGCACGTCCTCGGCGGCGTAGTACACGTTGATGGTCTCTCCTGAGGTCAGTGCCGTCGAGACCTGCCGCCGGCCCACGTGGTTGGCGTTCAACACCGGCCAGATCGTCCAGACGACCGGCCAGGCGAGGCCGACCTCGTAGCTGTCGAGGTAGCCCTTCGGCGCCGGGGAGGGTCTCGACTTCCGCCGGGCCAGGATCTCGGCCACCGTCATGGGTGGCGGGATGGTCCGCGGCTCCCCGTAGTCGTCGACTTCCGGATCGTCGGTCATCCCCTCACGATATAGACACATAGCGATCAATTTCCTCGGCCGGACGGCCATGAACCCACCGGCGCGGGCGGTGGCCGGATGCGCGCGGGGCGGCGGGGTGGAACCGGGCCGGGCATGATCGGCGCATGGTGGAGGACTGGGAAGTACTGGAGCGGCGGCTCGTGTTCCGGCACCGGCGGTGGGTGAGCCTGTACGAGGAGGATGTCCGGCTGCCCGACGGGACCGTGGTCGAGGGGTATCTGACGGCCGAGGCGCCGAGCGGGACGATGGTCGTCGGGCTCACCGACGAGGAGCAGGTCGTCGTGCTGCGGGGGTACCGGCACGGGCCCAGGGCGGTCACGTACTCGTTGCCCGGTGGGGGGCTCGACGACGGGGAGGACCCGCTGGTGGGGGCGCGGCGGGAGTTCCTGGAGGAGACCGGGTTCGCGGGTGGGGAGTGGACGCTGCTCGGCGAGTTCACGCACAGTGCGAACCGGGGCATGGGCACGGCCCATCTGTACCTCGCGCGGGGTGTGCGGCAGGTCGCGCGGCCCGAGTCCGGGGACCTGGAGGCGACGGAGGTCGAGTTGCGGCCGCTCGACGAGCTGCTGGCCGAGGTGTTCGCCGGCCATGTGCACGTGTTCAAGGAGGCCGGCGCGCTGGCCCTGGCCGCCGTGGCGCTGCGCGCGGAGGGCTGACCCGCCTGGGGGGCGGGGCCGGCGCGCAGGGAATCGGCCCCGCGAAGTGCCGCCGGGAGCGGAACCGGGCCTGCGGCGTACCCAGATGATGGGTTTGACCTGCGGGTTTGGGGTTGGGAACGCTTCGGGAACGGAAGGGGAGCGGCTGGGCTGAACCTGTACCCACGACAAAAGGCTGCGTGGGGAGGGACATCTGATGGACGAGCTCGTGGGACGGGAAGAGTCTCTGGCGGAGATCCGGGGGGTGCTCGAGGCCACGGTGGGCGGCCCGGGTGGGTGTGTGGTGGTCGAGGGGCCGGCGGGGATCGGGAAGACGCGGCTGGTGCGGGCGGCGGCCGAGCGGGCGGCGGCGCTCGGGATGACCGTGGCGCTGGGGCGGGCGGCCGAGGTGGACCGGGCCGGGGCCGTGGTGCTGATGACGGCGTTACGGGGGGTCGCGGTCGAGGCCGCCGAGCTGGCGGAGCTGGCCGGGCACGAGGACAACTGGTTCGCGCTGGTGGCGCGGCTCGGGGCCGTGATCGAGGCGGAGGCGCGGCGGCGGCCGGTGCTGATCGTGGTGGACGACGCGCAGTGGGCCGACGAGTTGACCGGGTTCGCCCTGCGGGTGCTGGTGCCGCGGTTGGCGGGCGAGCGGGTGGCGTGGCTGCTGACCCGGCGGTTGGCGCCGGTGGAGCTGTCCGCGCAGGGCACGGTGGACCGGCTGGTCGCCGAGGGGGCCCGGCGGGTCGTGCTCGGGCCGTTGGACGACGAGGCCGTGGTGGAGCTGTGCGCGCAGGTGCTCGGGGCGCGGCCGGACGCGACCGTGTCGAGCCTGGCGGCCGGGACCGGGCGCAATCCGTTCCTGCTGCGGCATCTGCTGCGCGGGCTGGTCGACGCGGGACAGATCCTGATCAACAAGGGCACCGCCACCGTGGTCGACGGCGAGCTGCCCCAGAGTTTCCTCGCGGCCGTGAGTCACCGGCTGCGTGGGCTGTCCCCCCTGACCCGGCGGATGCTGGGCGCGTGCGCGGTGCTGGGCCGGCCGTTCACCGCGTACGACGCGGCGGCGCTGATCGGGTCCACCGCCGGTGACCTGGTGCCCGCCATCGACGAGGCCATCGCGCACGACTTCCTCACCGAGCAGGGCGTGCAGGTCGCGTTCACCCATGATCTGATCCGCGAGGCGGTCTACAACAACCTTTCAGGACCCGTCCGAGGGGTACTGCACCGCGAGGCCGCCGCCGTCCGCAAGGCCCAGGGCGCCTCCCCCGTCGAGGTGGCCGAGCACCTGGTGCGGGGCGGGAGTACGGACCCGTTGGAGGTGTTGCGCGCGGCGGCGCAGCTCACCGGTCGGGGCGCGCCGGGCGCGGCGGCCGACCTGGTGCTGCGGATGCTGGACCTGCTCGGCGAGTTCGACCCGGCCCGGCCCGGTCTGGCCGCCGAGGCGGTGCGCCTGCTGGCCTCGGCCGGTCGGATGGCGGAGGCCCGGGAGCTGGGCGAGGCCGCGCTGCGGAGTGTGCGCACGGTGAGTGACGAGGCGGCGATCCTGGTGGGGCTCGCGGAGGCCAGTCGGCACGCGGGGCAGCCGGCGATCGCGGTGGAGTACCTCCGGCGGGCGTTGGCCATGTCGGGGCTGGATGACGCGCGACGGGCGCAGCTGCTGGCCGTGTGCGGGCACGGGTTGCTGGACGCGGGAGATCTGGCGGCCGCCGGACCGGTGGTGGAGGAGGCGGTCGCGCTGGCCGAGGCGGCGGGTTCGTCCGGCGCGGGTGCGGCCGGGGTCAGCTCGGCCGGGGCCGCTGACGCGCTGGTGCTCGGGCTCTCCGCCCGCAGCGTGCTCGCCCGCGCGACCGGGCACCTCGACCGCGCGTTGGTCGACGCCCGGGACGCCGTCGCCGCAGCCGACCGGGACCGGGGCGCGGCCACCCTGCGGCACCCCCGGCTGTGGCTCGGCCGGGTACTCGTCGCCCAGGACCGGTTCACCGAGGCCGAGGCCTGCTACACGATCGGCCAGCGCGAGGCCGACCGGCTGGGTACCGCCTGGTCACAGCCCCTCTGGCACCTCAGCCTCGCCCAGCTCCGACTCGCGCTGGGCCGGCTCGACGAGGCCCAGGCGGAGGCCGAGGCCGGCATGCAGCTCGCCGAGCAGTTGGCGACGCCGCAGCTCGCGGTCCGGTTGCTGTGCGTCCTCGCCCGGCTCGCGCTGCGCCGGGGCGACACCGAGCTGGCCCGGGGGTACGTGCACCGGACCCAGGAGCTGTTCGTCGACGGGATCGGGGTGGCGCCGGCCGAGCTGACGTACGCGATGGCGATGGTGCGGTCCGCGACCGGCCAGCACCGGGTGGCCATGGAGACCCTCGGCGCCGTGTACTCCGACGCGCCCGAGAGCATGCTCTTCCTCGGGCTCGACCACGGGGTGGCGGCGATGCTGGTCCGGCTCGCGCTCCGGGCCGGCGCCGTGGACCGGGCCACCTCCGTGGTGACCATGGCCCGGCGGCTCGCCGAACTCAACCCGTCGGTCGGCTCGCTCGCCGGGGCCGCCGCGCACGCCGACGGGCTGCTGCGCGGGGACGTCGAGGCGCTGCGGACCGCGGTGAAGCTGTTCCAGAACTGCCCGCGCGCCCTGGCCCGGGCCTCGGCGGTCGAGGACCTCGGCGTCGCGGAACTCGCGGCCGGCAACGAGTCGGCGGCCGGCGCCCGGTTCGAGGAGGCGCTCGCGGTGTGGGTCGGCTGCGGGGCGACCGGCGACGCCGAGCGGGTCCGGGGCCGCAAGGCGAAGCTCCGGCCCGAACCCGGCGCCGGCTGGAACAGCCTGACCGAGGCCGAACTGCGGGTGGTCCGGCTGGTGACCGAGGGGCTGACGAACCGGGAGACCGCCACCCGGCTGTTCCTGTCACCACACACTGTGGACAGTCATCTGCGGCACGCGTTCAGCAAGCTCGGGATCAAGAGCCGGGTCGAGCTGACCAGGCAGTTCTTCCACCACCGGGAGGCGCAGATCGCCTGAGCCGCACCAGGCGCCCGCCTGGCCCCATCCACCACGGAGCCGCTCAGATCGCGTGAGCGCGTGATGCTCCCCTCACGGTAACTGCCGATCATTCTTACCAGGCTGATCACGCAGATCCGACCGTGAGGGGTAGCGACCGTGAGCACCAACGAATCCCTGGCATTCACCGTACCGGTGCTGATCGTCGGCGCCGGTCCGGTCGGTTCCGTGCTGGCCCTGGAGCTCGCCCACCACGGCGTCCCCAGCATGGTCATCGACCGGGCCGTCGGGCCGTCCAAGCACCCGAAGATGGACTACATCAACGGCCGGAGCATGGAACTCCTGCACCGGCTCGGCGTCGCCGACGAGGTCCGGGCCGGCGGCATCGGGCCCGCGCACAACGCCAACTTCGTCTGGACCCGCGGCTTCGACCAGCCGACCGTCGCCACCTGGGAACACGCGTCCGTCGACGAGTGGGTCGAGCGGTACGCGCAGGTCAACGACGGGTCGGCGCCGACCCAGCCGTACCAGCGGGTGCAGGGTTCGTTGCTGGAGGGCATCCTGCGGGAGCGGGCCACCGGGCACCCGCTGGTCGACGTGCGCGACGGGTGGACGTTCACCGAGCTGTACCAGGACGACACCGGCGTGGTGGCCACCGTGGTCGACTCGACCACCAACACGTGGCACACGATCCGGGCCCGCTACCTGGTCGCGTGCGACGGCGGGAGCTCCACGGTCCGGCAGTTCCTCGGCATCGGGGCGGACAACAACGGACCCAGGACCCAGTTCGTCTCCGTGTACTTCAAGAGCTCCGACCCCGTGCTGCGCAGCCACGGGCGCGGCTTCGTCACGGTCGAGGCGTCCGGGGTGACCCTGGTGTCCCGCGACGAACAGGACACCTGGACGGCCAGCCTGCGGCTCTTCGAGGGGGAGACCCTGACCGAGGACCCCGTCGAGCTCGTCCAGCGGCGGCTCGGGGTGCGGATCGCCATCGACGAGGTGCTCAGCATCGCGCAGTGGGAGGGCGCGCTGGCCGTCGCGGCCACGTACCGCAGAGGCTCCGTCTTTCTCGCCGGGGACTCCGCGCACCAGTTCTACCCGACCGGCGGGCACGGCGCGAACACCGGACTCGGCGACGCCGTGGACCTGGGCTGGAAGCTCGGCGCGGTCGTCAACGGCTGGGCCGGCCCGAAACTCCTCGACAGCTACGAGGCCGAGCGGCGCCCCGTCGCCCTGTTCAACCGGGAGATGTGCGCGAACCTGCTGGAGGTGTGGCGGCGGTTCGCCCAGCTGGCCCGGGACGGCGCGTCCAGCGAGCACATCGCCGGCTTCCTGGCCGAGGAGACCCACCAGGGCGACAACGGCGGCATCCACTTCGGGTACCGCTACGTCGACTCCCCCGTCATCTGCGCCGAGGACGGCCCCGCCCCGATCTGGCGGTGGCGGGAACTCGTGCCCACCACCTGGCCGGGCGGCCGGGCCCCGTCCCTGCGGCTCGCCGACGGCAGCAACGTCTTCGACCACCTCGGCCCGGAGCTGACCCTGGTCGACACCACGGGGGCCGGGGAGGCGCTCGTCCAGCGGGCGGCCGAACGGGGCATCCCGCTGAGGTACCTGCGGATCGACGACGACACCGTCGCCAAGGTCTGGGAGCGCGCCCTGGTGCTCGTCCGCCCCGACCAGCACGTCTGCTGGCGCGCCGACGAGGCCCCCGCCGACTGGAACGCCGTGCTCGACCGAGTTGTAGGAGGCGCACGATGATTTTCGACGATGTGTTGACCGGCGACGATCCGTTCGTCGTGCTGCACCGGCCGGGTACCCGCCCGGACGAGTTGGAACTGCTCACCGGGGACTTCGCCAGCCTCGACCGGCTGGAGGACGTGCCCGTGACCCTGGGCGGCGAGGTGCTGGCGATCGTGCCCTACCGGCAGATCACCGAGCACGGCCACGCCTGCCGGGACGACGCGGAGCCGATCCTGGCGCTGACCGTCCGGGACCGGGGGGTCGTCGCGCTCACCGAGGCCGTCGCCCGGATCCCCGACGCCCCGGTCACGCTCGAAGGGGCGGACTTCGAGGTCTCCGACGAGGAGTACGCGGCCATCGTGCGCACCATCCTCGCCGACGAGATCGGGCACGGCGAGGGCGCGAACTTCGTGATCAAGCGGTCGTTCGCCGCGAGCGTTCCGAACTTCTCCCGGCACACCGCGCTCGCGCTGTACCGGCGGCTGCTGCTCGCCGAGGTCGGCTCGTACTGGACCTTCCTCGTGCACACCGGCGACCGCACCTTCATCGGCGCCACCCCCGAACGGCACGTCAGCCTGACCGACGGCACGGTCGTCATGAACCCGATCAGCGGCACGTACCGCTACCCGGACCAGGGCCCCGAGCTGGGCGGCGTCCTCGGGTTCCTCGCCGACCGCAAGGAGGCCGAGGAGCTGTTCATGGTCCTCGACGAGGAACTGAAGATGCTCGCCCGGATCTGCGCGCCCGGGCTGACCATCCGAGGGCCGGAGCTGCGGGAGATGGCGCGGCTGGCGCACACGGAGTACTTCATCGAGGGCAGCACCGGACTCGACGCGCGCGCCATCCTCCGCGAGACCATGTTCGCCCCGACCGTGACCGGCAGCCCGTTGGAGAGCGCGTTCCGGGTGATCGCCCGGCACGAGCCCACCGGACGCGGCTACTACAGCGGGGTACTCGCCCTGATCGGCGTGGACGACGCCGGCCGCCAGACCATGGACTCCGCGATCGTGATCCGCACCGCCGACATCGACGCGACCGGTGCGCTGCGGATCGGGGTGGGGGCCACGCTCGTCCGACTGTCCGACCCGGACTCGGAGGTGGCGGAGACCCGGGCGAAGGTGGCCGGCGTGCTGTCGGCGTTCAGCCCGACGGCCGGCACGTCCCGCTCGGCGTACGTCCCAGGCTCCCGCCGGTTGGGCGCCCACCCCCGCGTCCTCCGCGCCCTCGAGTCCCGCAACGTCAACCTCGCCCAGTTCTGGCTCCGCCAGGGCCCGCCCCCCGACGAGACGCTCGAAGCCCTCGCCGGCATCCGCGCCCTGGTGATCGACAACGAGGACCGCTTCACCGCGATGCTCGGCCACCAGCTCGGCGCGCTCGGCGTCCGCCCCGACATCCGCCGCTACGACACCGTCACCGGCTTCGACGGCTTCGACCTCGTCGTCTTCGGCCCCGGCCCGGGCGACCCGAACGAGCACGCCCACCCGAAGATCGCCACCCTGCGCCGGCTCACCCAACGCGCGCTCGCCGAGAAGATCCCGTTCCTGTCCGTGTGCCTCGGACACCAGATCCTCTCCTCGGTACTCGGCTTCGACGTGGTCCGCCGCGACACCCCGAACCAGGGGCTCCAGAAGGAGATCGACCTGTTCGGGGACAAGGAACTCGTCGGCTTCTACAACTCCTTCACCGCGCGCAGCGCCTGGGACGCGGTCCGCCGGGTCGGCCTGCCCGGGCAGATCGAGATCAGCCGGGACCCGGACACCGGCGACGTGTACGCGCTGCGGGCCGCCGAGTTCGCCTCCGTGCAGTTCCACCCGGAGTCCGTGCTCACCCGCAACGGCCCCGCGATCGTCGGCCACCTGCTCAGCCACGTGTGGGGCGGCGCGTCCGCCGACCTGGCGCTGGCTTCCTAAGGAGACACGATGCCCATCTCATCCCTCACCTTCCTCGGAACGCGGCTGCTCGACCACCAGGCCGGCGGGGTCTACGGCGCGACCGACGCGGCGGGCACCCGGCCGCTGTCCACCGACAAGGGCCTCACCGACCAGGCGGCGGCGGTGTTCGCGTTCGCCGAGCACAACCTGGACGAGGAGCTGGCCGTGGCCCTGGAGGGGCTGCGGAACCTCCAGGACCGCAACGGGCACCCCGGGTTCGCCGAGCTGTCCGACCGGTGGTGGCGGCACCATCCCGACTGGCGGATCCGCACCCTGCGCCACCAGCTGTACGCGGCCACCGCCCTGCTCGTCGGCGCGGACCGGCACGACGACGACTACCTGCGCACCCGGGCCGCCGACGTGCTCAACCGCTGCCTGAGCACGGTGCGCGACGGCGAGTTCCCGGCCCGGCTCACCGAGTCCTGGCGGCCGTTGGACCGGCTGGTCGCGTCGCCGATGACGGCCGTGGCGGCCGTGGAGGCGATGGCCGTGGCGCACGCGGTCGGCGAGGACGGCGTGGACACCGACCGGCTGCCGGAGATCGCCGCCCGGCTCGCCCGGCTCCTGGTCGAACCGCACCCGGTGGCGGACCTGGCCCGGTGCGGCACCCTGGCCCGGCTGGCCCTCGCGCTCGCCCAGGCCGGCCGGCTGCTCGGCGACGAGTCCCTGGTCACGGCCGCGAGCCGCGCGCTGGGCGACGCGACGGTCCGGCCGCCCCGCCGGGCCGTGGACGCCGGGCACATCCTGCGGGCCAGCCACGAGCTGGGGCGCAGCGGGATCGACGCCTGGGCTGCCCGGAACGAGGCGGTCCGGGTGCTCGAGGACCTGACGGACCGTCGGCACGGCGGCGTGTTCTGGGCGACGTCCCGGATGGCGATCAACCCGACCGTGATGAGCGACGATCCGCTGCTGCGCCGCAAGACCGCGCAGGCGCAGGCCACCGCCGCCCGGGCGCTGGGCGCCGTGGGAGTCGCGCTGGCCGGGGCGGTCGCGGCCTGACAGGAACAAGTGCTGCCGCTGCGTGACCGGTCAGGAACGCGGCGGGAACGAAAAGGGATCCACAAACGGGACTCTTAGTGCATCGAAAGCCTGCCCCTCCCCAGCTCCGGACCGGGTTTCCCCCAGCTCCCCCGGTCCGGCCACCCGTCCCCCAGCCCCGAGAGGAGGTGTTTCCATGACCCGCAAGCCGATCCGTCGGGGCGTCGCCGCCCGCAAGGCCGTCGCCCTCTAGGCGGCGCGGGCGGTCCGAGACTGCCGGTGCCCCTGCGGCACCGGGGACCGCCGCCGCAGGCCGAGTACGTGCCGCGGGGGGCGACCTCCGCGGCACGACCCTTTTCCACCACCTCTCCCGCGAAGGGAAACCAGCCATGGAACTGACCGACCGCATCGTGCGGATCCTGCCTGTCCCGGGCGCCGGCCTGCTGGCTTCCGATGTCACGGGACGCATCCACCTCCTCGACGAGAACCTCCGACCCGTCCGGTCGAGCCCGGCCCGGGGCGGCACCGTCCCCGCCGGGCACGCCCCCGTGTACACGCTGGTCAGCGACGGCACCTGGGTGATCGGCAAGGACAAGCGCGGCACCCTGCTCCGCTGGCGGCTCGACACCCTCGACCTGGTCGACGTGCTCGACGCGGCGGCGGTGGCCGACCACGCGCACCTGCTGGAGGGCGAGGAGCCGTCGCCGCAGATCAGCCGGGGCGCGATCATCCAGGACGGCAGGGTCTACCTCAACAACGGCTTCCGGCAACTCGTCGTTCTCGACGTCGAGACGTTCACCGTCGAACGGATCGCGCCGTCGTTCGCCGAGGACGTGGCGCTGGAGTGGTTCTGCACCGACCATCCCGAGGTCGACGCGGCGTCCGACAAGGCCGGCCGGGTGTTCTTCGGTTCCCTTGCGGAGCTGGACTTCCCGCACATGGTCAAGCTCGACGGCGGCAACATCCACCGCATCCTGTACGACCACCGGCACGGCCGGTTCTGGGCCACCCAGGACGACGGGGTGGACGAGAACGACTGCGTCGTCAACGGGGTACTCGTCCTCGACGCCAAGGGCACCGTGCTGCACCAGGTGATGCTGGCCCGGGACGACATCGAGTTCTGCGACCTGTCCCCCGACTGCCGCACCGTGTACGTCGGCGGCTTCGACGGGGTGCTGCACGTGCTCGACAACACCGAGCCCACCCCGCGCCTCGTCTCCACCGTGCACGGCTTCCCGCACCAGCTCGTCGACTTCGGGGTGGCCGCCGACGGCCGGCTGTACGTCCTCACCCAGGACGGGGAGGTCTGCCAGCTCGACGCCGCCACGTTCGAGGTCGTGGCCCGGGCGCCCTTCCGCCGGCAGTGCGTGTGGGACATCCAGCCGTCGTGCGAGGACCCCGACACGCTGTACGTGGCCACCGACGACGGGGTGGCCGTGGTGGCCCTCGTCGCCGACCCGCGCGGGGAGCCCCAGCTCCAGCTCCTGGAGCACCACGTGACCGGTCTGGGCTTCACCCGACGGGTACTCGCCGTGCCGGACGGCTGGATCGGCCTGACCCGGGACCGCTGGGTGTTCCGGGCCGACGTGGACGGCGAGGTCCGCTGGCGGCACCGGCTCGGCGCGCTCGCGCACACCGTGGCGGCCTCCCCCGACCACAGCCGCCTGCTGGCCTGCACGAACGACGGGGCCGTCGAGCTCGACGCCCGGACCGGGGCCCGGCTCGACCACGTGCGGCTGGGCGACGCCTCGCTGTGGGCCGGCTGTTACCTGGCGACCGGCGAGCGGGCGGTGGTGGCCGGCAACGGGGTGGTGACGGTCCTGCGCGCCGACTCGGCGGAGGTGCTGTGGGAGGTCGACACCGACGAGTACCCGAAAAGGATGTGGTCTTCTCCGACCACCCTGGTGATCAGCGGCGAGAACGGGGTCAAGGAACTCGACCTCGGCACCCGCGAGGTCGTCAGCAGGTGGAACGAGCTCCTCGACAACACGGTCGAGAACGGGGTCCTGCTCGACGACGTCGTCTACGCGGTGTCCTACGGCGTGCAGCTCGCCGCCTACGACCGGGCCACCGCCGAGATCCTCGCCCTGGTGGAGGACCTGCCCGACTTCCCCAAGGGTCTCGCGGTGCTGCCCTTTGGCGCCGGCCACGTGATCGCGGTCGGCGGGCGCGGCGGCTACCTGAGCCTGTACCGCTACACCGGCGGCGCCGAGCCGGTGTTCACCCGGCTGCGCGACCTGTCCCTGCCCCGCCCGGGGCTGCCGTCCGTCACCACGACGGTCCGGTAACCGCCATGGCGGTCCTGGCGGCCCCGCCCGTCGTCTCCCCGTGGCGGGACGGCAGGTTCCGCGTCTTCGCGGCGGGCAACACGGTCAACAACCTCGGCGAGGCGGTCTACACGGTCGCCCTGCCCCTGCTCGTCTTCCAGCTCACCGGCTCCCTCGTCGTGATGTCGCTGCTCGTCGCGCTCACCCCGGCCACCCTGCTGCTCGGCCCGGTCCTCGGCACGGTCGTCGACCGGTGGGGGCCGCGCGCGCTCGTGGTCCCCGGGCTCCTCGTCCAGCTGGTCGCCGCCGTCGCCCTCAACCTGCTCGGGCTCGGCGAGCACGCGCCGCTCTGGCCGCTGTTCGTGTTCGGCGCGCTCGTCCAGGTCGGCGGCGCCATGTACCGGATGGGCTGGATGACCGGCGTGGCCAGCATGTTCCCGGCCAACGCGGTCCGCGCCCGCGGCTCCCTCGGCAGCCTGTACGTCGTCACCAACGTCGTCGGCCCGCTCCTGGTGGCGCTCGCCCTGACCCGGATCAGCTACGCCGGCCTGCTGTGGGTCAACGTGGCCACGTTCCTGGCGCCGATCGGGGTCTGGCTGGCCGGGGTGCACCCGCCGCGGGTCGCGCCCCGGGAACGGACCGGCTTCACCCGGGACCTGGCCGACGGCTGGCGGGTACTCCGCGAGCGGCCCCTGATGCTCAACGCCACCCTCGTCATGCTCCCGATGCTGCTCGTCGGCACCGCCGGCACCATGACCCTGGCGATCTTCCGGCTGTCCGACGAGTGGCGGATCTCCGCCCAGGCGGTCAGCGGCATCCTCGTCGCGGTCCGGATCGCCATGGTGGTCGGCACCCTGGCGGTCTCCGAACGACGCGGGTTCGGCTACCGGGGCCTGGTCCTCGTCGGCACCCTCGGCATGGGGCTCAGCATGCTCGTGATGGCCTCCGGCGCGCTGCCGGTGTTCGTGGTCGGGCTCGTGGCGGCGTTCGCGTTCCAGAGCGCGCTGTCGGTGGCCGACGACATGATGCTCATCCGGTACCTGCCCGCCGACGCGCTCGGCCGGGCCGGCGGCATCCTCGGCCTGATCCAGGGCGCCGCCGTACTCGCCGGCCCGCTGCTCATCCCGCCGATCTCCGCCGCCGTCGGCCCCTCGGCCACCTTCGCGGTCCTCGGCGTCCTCGAACTGACCGGCCTGCTGTGGCTGGCCCGAACCTGGCGCGCCTGGCACCCGTCGCGCGCCGTCGACCCTGGAGGCACCACCATGGACAGTCCGGCCCCGGTGAGCGCGGCATGATCGGGCACCGCGCGCCGATCAGCGGGATCGCCACGTACCGCGACGAGTACGTGGCCACCGCCGGCTACGACAACCAGGTCATCCTCTTCGACCAGCGCGGCCGCCGGGCGCTCACCCGGGTCAGCCACGACCACCTGGCCAACCAGTGCGCGTTCAGCCCCGACGGCCGGGTACTCGTCACCGCGTCCAGCGACTACACGGCCCGGCTGTGGTCGGTACCCGACCTGCGGCTGCTGGCCGTCCTCGCCGACCACGAGGACGACGTGGAGATGGCCGCGTTCCACCCGGACCGGGCCCTGGTCGCCACGGCCTCCCGGGACCACCGGATCCGGCTGTACGACCTCACCGGCCGTTTGACGCACCGGTTCGTCGGGCACACAGCGGACGTCATCTCGGTGGTGTGGTCGCACGACGGCACGGAACTGATCAGCTCCAGCGACGACGGCACGATCAAGCGCTGGTCCCTCAAGACCGGAGCGTTGGTGGAGGACATGGACCTCGGCGGGGTGGAGACGGACACGGTGGCGATCGGCGCGGACGGCACGATCTACGCCGGCAACGACGAGGGCGAGATCCTGGTGATCACCGACGGGAACCGCAAGGTGCTCCCCGCGCACGCCGCCGGCGTCAAGCGCCTGGTGCTCGGCGCGGAACAGGGCCTGCTGGTCAGCCTGAGCTACGACCGGACCCTGCGGCTGTGGCACGTGGCCGGCGGCACCCTGACCCCGGCGGGCCGCGCGGACCTGCCGCCGGACGTCTGGCCCCGGTCGTGCGCGTTCGCGGCGGACTCGACCCTGCTCTTCGGCACGTTCGGCGCCCTGTACCGGACCTACGACTACGCCGCCGACCGGTGGCTGGACGAGGAGGTGCCGCCGACCCAGGGCCTGAACGCGGTGTGCGGCACCCCCGACGGGGTGTGGGCGGCCGGGGACGCGGGCATCGTGTGGCGGGTCGCGGAGGGCCGGCGCACGGAACAGGCGGTCCTCGGCAGCCTCGCCAACTTCCTCACCCCGTCCCCGTCCGGGCCGGTGCTCGCCGGCGGGCAGTTGGGGGAGATCTTCGACGCCCGGACCGGACGGGTACTGCACCGGCACCGCTCCCCCCTGAACTGCGCGGCCGTGTTCCACACCGCGGCGGGCTGGCACGCGGTGGTCGGCGCGTACACCGGCGAGGGCATCGTGCTCCGGCTCGACGGCGCACCGGAGCGGGTCGTGGACGTCCAGCTGCACGCCAACGCGATCAAGGGCGTGGCCGTCTCCGGGGGCATGATCTTCTCGGTGTGCGCGGACGGCGGGGTCGCGTGGCACGACGCGGAGACGTACCAGCTGATCCGCCGGGTACCCGCCGCGCACGACAAGATCGTGAACGGGTGCGCCGCGCTCAGCGCCGGCCGGTTCGCGAGCGTCAGCCGGGACCGGACGCTGCGGCTGTGGTCGGCCGACTTCCACGTGGCGACCCTGCACACCCCGCACGAGCACTCGATCAAGTGCGTCGCGGCCAGCCCGGACGGCGTGCACGTGGCCACCGGCGCCTACGACGGCCGGATCGCGGTCTACGACACCATCACCGAGACCTGGGCGGACACCCACCGACCCACCACCTCGGGCATCTCCTCGCTCGCCTACGACGCGGGGCGGGGGATCTTCCTGGCCAGCGCGTACGACGGGCAGGTCTACGAGGTGCCGCGGTGAGCGCCCGGCCGACCGCGGCCCCCATCCAACCCAACCAGGTCGACCCCCGGGTCGCCATGGGCCTGCCCGCCGTCTTCCTCGACCGCCCGCACGGCGACCTCTACGAACGCAACAGCGACCTGTTCCGGCTGGACCCGGACAAGCTGGTCCTGCTCGCGGAGGACCCGACCGTCGAGTTCGAGCGGAGGTTCGCCGCCGGCCACGTCCTCGCGCTCACCGGCGACCCGCGGATCGAACCGTTCGCGCCCCGGATGCTCGACGTGCCCGGGGGCCGGGTCCGGATCGGGCTGCCCGGACACGAGGTGGACCGGGTCGTCCGGGAGTGGCGCCAGGTGGGCGTGCTGCCCGAGTGGATCGAGAAGGAGGTGCCGGAGCACACGGTGGAGCTGGCGGCGTACCGGATCGCGCGGTTTCCCGTCACGAACCTCGAGTACCGGCTCTACCTGCTGGACACCGGCGCGCTGTCCCTGCCCAGCTCCTGGAACTTCGGGCGATATCCGCATCCCAGGGCGAATCACCCGGTATGGACGGTGCAACCCGAGGACGCCGACAAATACGCGACCTGGCTGTCCGCGAGAACCGGCCGCCAGTTCCGACTACCCACCGAGAGTGAGTGGGAGTTCGCCGCATCCGGAGGCGACGGACGGGAGTATCCGTGGGGCGACCAGTTCTACGTCAACGCAGCGAACACAGTCGAGGGCGGACCGTTAATGACCACACCGGTGGGCCTATTTCCCGCGGGGCGCAGCCCTTTCGGTCTCGACGACATGGGCGGCAATGTTGAGGAATACGTTGCCGACGAATACCGTCCTTATCCGGGAGGCAGGGCGGTGTCGGACGATCTGGCCGGAACATGGTTGGCGTATCGGGTGGCGCGCGGCGGGAGCTTTGCGCGATACGGTGACTTGGCCCGTTGTCGGCGGCGTCACGGGTGGTATGACGGTCCGATCTACGCGATGGGTTTCCGGCTGGCGGAGACCGTCAACAGGACAGGAGATCACGGATGAACCGGCACGAGTTCCCGCAACGACGCGGTGAACCGCCGCTGGTGTCAGGGCCGCACCCGCACGAGCAGGTGACGCAGACCGCCCCGGTGGAGATCCAGGAACGCCTGTTCGCCTGGGCCATCCTGTTACCCGGGGTCGTCGTCGGCCCGTCCTACGTGGCGATCTCTGGCACCCGCGCGCTGCACCTGTCCCCCGCCCTGGCCCGCGGTCCATTGGAGGCCTTTCTCGCCGGGACGGAGTTCGCGCACTTCCACCCCGCGTACGACGGCAGCATGCACCTGACCCTGCCGAAGGACATTCTCCAGGCGGCCGTCGACGCCGGCTGGGGAGTTTCGCATCCGGTATCCGGCGCACTCCTGCTCTACGGCCCCCGCGACGAAACGGAACTCGACGTCGCGCGCGCCATTCTCCAGCTCTCCTACAACCACGCCACCGGCCACGCCGAACAGCACTGAACGCCAATGGGGGCCAGCGGAATCCCGCCGGCCCCCATTGACGTTCAGCGTACTCAGTGCTTGGCCGCGTAATGCGCCTCCGCACCATCCACGGCGCGCTGCACATCCTTGTTGGTGAGCCGAGGTGCCGGCTCACCCGGAACGGCCTCCCGGCCGATCGCGGAGAAGAACTTCTCCATACCGCCCGGCGTGTAGATCCGGATCATCCGCGCCGTTTCCGAACCGATGTTCTTCCAGACGTGTTCGGTACCGCGCGGAATAAAGGCGTAATCACCCTTGTCGATGACAAAGGTTTTTCCACCTGCCCGCACCTCGAAACTACCCTCGAGTACGAAAAAGGACTCATCCTCGTCGGCGTGCGCGTGCCTCGGCGGCCCGTTCCCGGGCGGCACCACAGTGTCGACAAGGGATAGTGAACCGCCCGTCAGGTCGGCCGTCGCCGCGAAAGTGTACGACGACATGACCGGGCCCTCACCGTCCACCAGAACGGCGGGCGGCTCCTCGGGAACCCACAGTGCGATCCCCCCGCCGGCCGGGATATGGGTCACCTCCGGTTTGTTACTACTCACTGTCACCTCCTCATGAAGCTGGTACTCCAGCCCATCGTGGCAGCGGAGAAGTCGTACCGGATCACGTGAGCACGTGATGTTCGGACACCCCTATTCGGACACCCTGGAAGTCGGATTAAGCGGCCCGCGCGAGCGGCCATCGCCCGTACGACTTCGGGAGTCATCGCATGCAGAGCACATTACTCAGCCCGGCCGTCGAGGCCCGGCGGGAGCGCAATCCGTGGGCGGTGTTCGCACTGCTCGCGGTAACCCAGTTCATGGTCGTCCTGGACACCGGCATCGTGTACGTCGCCCTGCCCTCGATCCAGCGCGACCTGGGGATGTCCCCGGTCGGCCTGGCGTGGGTCATGGACGCCTACATCCTCACCTTCGGCGGCTTCATGCTGCTCGGCGGCATGGCGGCCGACCGCCTCGGCCGCCGCCAGGTCCTCTACGGGGCCATGGTGTTCTTCGGCCTCGCGTCCCTGGCCTGCGGCCTGGCCACCGCGCCGTGGGAGATCATCGCGGCCCGCGCGGCCCAGGGCCTCGGCGCGGCCGTCGTGGCCCCGGCCGCGCTCGCGCTGGTCACCGACACGTTCAAGGACGGGCCGGACCGGTACAAGGCGCTCGGCATCTTCGGCGGCATCGGCGGGGTCGCCGGCGCCGCGGGCACCATCATCGGCGGGGCGCTCACGGCCATCTCCTGGCAGTGGGCCTTCCTGGTCAACGTCCCGCTCGTCATCGTGCTCCTGGTGATCGGGGCCCGGATGCTCCCCGAGGGCACCCGGTACCCGAACGGCCGGATGGACCTGATCGGCGCCCTGACCAGCACCTCCAGCCTGTGCCTCCTGCTGTACGTCGTGCTGCACGTCGGCAGCCAGGGCTGGAACACCACCACCGTCGGTGCCGCGGTCGCCGGTGCCGTCCTGCTCGCCGGGTTCGTGGCCCGGCAGCTGACCGCGCAGTCCCCGCTGATCCCGCGCGCGCTGTTCCGGCTGCGCAACGTGGTGCTCGGCAACGTAGCCAACGCGGCGGCCGGCGCGCTGCTGTTCGGCGTGTTCTTCACCGTCACGCTGTACCTACAGCTCGTCCGGGGGTACTCGCCGGTGCAGGCCGCGCTCGGCATCGTACCCATCAGCGTGTTCTTCTTCCTCGGCTCCCAGCTCGCCTTCCGGCTCTTCGCCAAGGTCGGCGGACCGGTGAACGCGCTGGCCGGCGGCCTGGTGATCCAGGCGGTCGGACTGGCCTGGTGGGCGCTCGCCCTCAGCCCGACCGGCAACGTGCTGACCGCCTCCGTGCTGCCCGGCATCGTCTGGGGCCTCGGCGGCGGCATCGTGATCGTGTCCGCCTTCGTCGTGTGCACCAGCGGCCTGCACGGTCCCGTGATGGGTGCCGCGTCCGGGCTGGTCAGCACCACCCTCCAGATCGGCGGCGCGCTCGGCGTCGCGGTGCTCAGCGTCGTCGCCTCGCGGCAGGCGGTCGGCGCCACCCCCGGTGAGGCGCTCACGGCCGGGCACGCGGCCGCGCTGTGGGTCGCGATGGGTCTCGCGCTGCTCGCCGTGCCGGTCATGTTGTGGCTGCGCGCCACCTGGCGGCCGGCTCCGCACGGGCACGGCCACGGCGACGACCACGCCCCCGCGGCCCCCGCCGCTGACGCGGCCGCACCTCAGAGTTCCCACCAAGGAAAGGAAAGTGCCCCAGTGAGTTACGTACTCGACGACCAGGCTCAGGACCTGCTGTTCCGGCAGGCCCGCACGGCCAACACCTTCACCGACGAGCCGGTGACCGACGCGCAGATCGCCGCCATCTACGACCTCGTGAAGTGGGCCCCGACCTCCTTCAACCAGCAGCCGCTCCGGGTGGCCGTCGTGCGCAGCGCCGGCGCGAAGGACACGCTGGTCGAGAACATGTGGGACGCCAACCAGGACAAGACCCGCAACGCGCCGCTGTCCGTGGTGCTCGCGATCGACCTGGACTTCCACGAGAACCTGCCCAGCCAGTTCCCGTTCTTCCCGCAGGCCAAGGACGTCTTCTTCTCGGACCCGGCGGTCCGCGAGGAGTCGGCGGTCCTCAACGGCAGCCTCCAGGTCGCCTACTTCATCCTCGGCGTCCGGGCCATCGGCCTCGCCGCCGGCCCGATGACCGGCTTCAACGTGGACCCGATCACCAAGGAGTTCTTCGGCGAGGGCAACCACCGGGCCATCGCGGTCATCAACGTCGGCAAGGCCGGCGAGGGCGCGTGGTACGACCGGCTGCCGCGCCTCGAGTACAGCGAGATCGTCCGCACGGTCTGACCCCCGGGTGCCGGACGGGCCGCCCCCGTCCGGCCCCCCCCC